>CAYPRE010000016.1:2979-15773 GCA_964413045.1 uncultured Candidatus Bathyarchaeia archaeon | reverse complement strand
TTGAATTGTTTGAGAACAAAGGTTAAATAGTCCAACCGATAGCCTAGTTTCTTAAACTTTGAATTTAATCGAGGTGATAACAAATGGTTAGCGAAGGAAGAGGGCGCTTGTTCCGAAGAAAAGACGGAAAGTACCTACTCTACTTGCCAGTAGACCTGGCCGAAGACAGCATGTTCCCCTTCAAGAACTACACCAAGACAAAGAGGGGTGCCGACTCGATCCCCGTCAAAGTCATGTTCAAACACGGTGAAAACAAGCTCTTCATAGAAAAGTGGAACGCAGAAGAATAGTCATGTTGAAGAAGCTAATCTGCGAAAACCACTATATGACCCTTTATTCCTGTTTTTGGATCAGGAATGTTCAATCTGTTTGCATACTGAAAGAACATCATCGCTATTGTTCATGGTCGTTCTACACCATCTCGCCGAATTCGACCGTGACTCGATGCGTCTCGCGAGAGGAAACGTTTTAGACTCGCACTTTTGATTATTGGTGTGGAGTTCGTGCTCATGGAAAAGCCCTATTTACGCCAGATTTCCAAGCCTGTTCTGAAGAATCCAATCTTTGTGCAGGGTCTGCCTGGATTTGGAAATGTCGGGAAAATCGCGGTCTATCTCATGACAAAGTTCTGCGGGGCGAAACCCTTTGTGCAATTGTATTCTCCTTCATTTCCTGATTATGTTTCAGTCAGCTCTAAAGGAATATGCCGTTTGCCACGTTACGAGTTCTACTCTGCAAACACGGAGAAAAATGACTTCATCATAATGACAGGAGACACGCAGCCTTCTTTTGACGATGTCTTGGCGCACTATGAACTGTGCGGTGAGACGCTGGATTTTGTACAGAAACAAGGATGTAGTTTCATCATAACTCTCGGAGGCGTGCCCCTTAGAGAGGAGAAGGCGCAGGTTTACGTTGCGGCAACTTCTCCTAGGCTTGCCCTCGAATTTATGGAGAAAGGCGCTGTCATCTATAGCAAAGGCAGAATCGTGGGGGCGACGGGTTTGACGCTTGGTCTTGCCAAGGAACGCGGTTTGGAAGGCATATGCCTGCTAGGAGCAACAACAGGATTTAGAGCTGACCGCGGGGCAGGCTTTTCAGTCTTCAAGTTTCTTATGAAAGCGCTGGGCAACGAAGTAAAGGAAGGGTTATAAGAGAAAACACCAATTCTAAACTACCATCGAGCCGTGGATACTATGACCCAAGAAAAACAGCAGACCAAACCGGGGATGTTTGAGTCAAAACATGGGAAGGCAGTCTTGACAATCATCGCGGGCTTGCTTACTTTTGGTGCACCCTATGTAGTCTACATTATGGTTCATCCCTTGAAGCTCGGCTTTTTCGTTTCGATGGGAGCAGGCGGAGTAGTGTTCCTAATCGGCTTAGTCTTCATTTGGTATCTAATCAAGAAGAAAATAATATCTTAGATTCCCAAAACGGTTTCTGTGCCTCAGATACCCTAGAGTACATCATCTTTTCAGCCAAAAAGGTTCGTCATCGGCAGTTTAGAAATGCTTAGGCTTTTTAAAAAATCGTTCGGTATCTCCCTCGACGGTAAAATATAGGATATTCAACCCGAGAAATGGAACTTAAAAGCTGAAATGTGATTACGTATGATAGTGTTTTCAGCGTAGCGACAGGGAGTCAAAACAATATGAAACCCACCAAGAGAGTTGTTGATGGAACGAAATCTGGCGTCCAAGTCCTGGGGCTTTCAAGTCTTTTGGAGTACCAGAAGGGGGCAGTGGTGAGCCGTACAATAATCGACAAGAAAGCGGGAACCGTGACTTTGTTTGCCTTTGATGAAGGAGAAGGCTTGAGCGAGCACACGGCACCATACGACGCATTGGTCTACGTACTTGACGGCACTGCAGAGGCCAAAATTGGAGGAACCCTCTACATGCTTAACGAGGGCGACTTTGTCGTCATGCCTGCCAACAAACCACACGCCTTGCGCGCAATTAAACAATTCAAAATGGTTCTGATAATGGTTCGCGCATAGCACGTTTGGCTAGATTTAAAAGTCTGTTTCGAGCGTTCAATTCGGACTGGGAGCAATTGTCCGCAAAGGATAAAGCATATAAAATATGCTGTCAGATATATTCGTTATGCAGGAAGAGAAGAAGAAAAAGCTCGAACAGATGATCGGTAAGGGCGAAGAGTCCACAAGAAGAACAACGATAATTCTCGAAAAAGAAGAACGCGAGTTCGTCGACAGTCTGATTAGAGAGGGAAAAGAGCCAGGCATAAAACCATTAATCTCCAAGATGCTCGACGTGTACAGAAGCATGACCATTTACGACTGGCGTTTCCCAGGCGAATACTATTGTGGCATAAGCCGCATCGCATTCGTAAACGTGGAGCTTCTCAACATTCTGATTCAAAATGTTCCTCGAGAAAAGTGGCGAGAGATCGGCAGGCTAATGGGTGAAGCCACAAAAATCTCGATTGAAACGACTATCGGAGTGCCAACTGGAAACCCTGAAAAATGGGCTGCTGTTTTCAAGCGCCTAAGAGTACAGGGTTTCGGCGATTTCTATCTTAAAGACAAGTATATTCTCATAAAGAACCCATTCATCAGTGAATCGGAGATCTGGGCTGGTCTTCTGGAAGGTCTGCTTAGCATAGAACTGGACGTGAAGACAACTTCCGCGCCGTTGGTCTTCGAAATCAAAGAACAGCCAGGTCTCAAAACAGACGAATAAGCCTTATAGTTCTGAAGCCAAGATTTACACGAAGGGTTACCAAATGCCACTTCACGAAGCCATGCTGTACAACAAAACGAGTAACAAGAAGGTCTCATGCTACTTGTGCGCACGAAAATGCTTGATAAGCGACGGTGGAACAGGGTTCTGCCTTGTGAGAAAGAACGAGGGAGGGACTCTTTTTTCACTCAATTACGCGAAAGCAATTTCAGCAGGAATTGACCCTGTGGAGAAAAAACCACTTGTCCATTTCAACCCAGGTGCTCTCGTAATGTCCATTGCCACGATCGGCTGCAACTTCCGCTGTCAATTCTGTGACAACTGGATGATAAGTCAAGAGAAAAAGATTCAGGGCAAAGACTTTCCACCCGAAGAGGTTGTCAAAGCCACCAGAGACAACGCCTGTCAAGGCATAAGCTACACGTACACCGAACCGACAATATTCTTTGAGTACGCTTACGAAACCGCTAAATTGGCAAAGCAGGTTGGATTCTTTAACACTTTCGTGACAAACGGTTACATGACACCTGAAGCCGTGAAAACAATAGCGCCTTACTTGGATGCGGCTACAGTTGACTTTAAGGGCGGAGCGGACCCAGACTTCTACAAGACCGTTTCTTCCGTTCCCTCAGTAGCGCCGATCTTCGAGGCCTTGAAGGAAATGAGGAGAAACAACATTCACATCGAAATCACGAACTTGGTCGTTCCCAAAACGGGCGACTCCATTGAAAAAATAAAGCAGCTAGCAACATGGATAAAAGACGGAATTGGAAAGGACACACCGTTCCATCTCTTGCGTTTCCATCCAGACTACCAATCAACAACCATCCCCGCAACACCAGTCGAAACCCTCGAAAAAGCCTACGTTGCCGCCAAAGAAGCTGGACTCAACTATGTCTACATAGGAAACGTGCCCGGACACACCTGCGAGAATACGTATTGTCCAGGCTGCAATGAAACATTGATAAAACGTTACAACTTTACGATCACACGATGGAATCTTACTAAAGATATGCGCTGTCCAGTGTGCGGCCGCGAAATTCCAATCAAAGGCAGACTGCACCCAAGCGGTCACGCATTCCCCTACGCCCTGTTCTAACCCGCCCATCTACGACGCGAGCAACGGGTCTAAATGTGGAGACTTCGCCCAGACGCATTGGCAGTCCTTAACGACGAATCAGCCAGCAGAAATCTTGCGCGCTACTTCGCCGTCATGCAGAACCAGAAAACTGCCAAATTCATGATAGCCAAAAGAATCGCTGCAGATTTTGCGTCCAATGAATCCACTAAAGAACTTTGGCAAAAACATATCGAACTAACACGGGTCTTCAGTCGCATTGAAAGAAAAGTTGACAGCGTCAAAAGCACTTTCAGAAAAATGAAGGTTCCCAACAAGTCCTATCTGGACCTGAAGGTCGAAATCGCAAACCGAATCCTTTCTAATTGTCACTTCTGCGAGCGCAGGTGTGGCGTTGATAGATTCAAAGGTGAGCGCGGTTACTGCAAGTGCGGCAAGGCGATGACTGTTTCGACGATTTTTGAACATGTCGGCGAGGAGCCTGAACTTGTTCCTTCTGGAACAGTCTTCACGCTGGGCTGCACGATGACATGCAAGCACTGTCAGAACTGGACGATCTCTCAATGGTTAGAAGACGGCACAGTTTACAATACCAAAGATTTGGCGAAAGAGGTTGAGAGCCTGCGAATGAACGGCTGCAGAAACATAAACCTCGTAGGCGGTGAACCAACACCGTGGCTTGAGCAGTGGCTAGAGACTTTCAAACATGTTAACGTCAATGTTCCCATCGTCTGGAACTCGAATAGCTACTACAGCCCAGAAGCATCTGAGCTCTTGGCAGGGTTCATTGATATCTATCTGCTTGACTTCAAGTATGGACCCAATGATTGCGCTCAAATGATATCCGACGCTGCAGACTACTGGAGAGTGTGCACTCGCAACCATTGGAAAGCGAAAGAGTACGGCGAACTCATAGTACGCGTACTTGTCTTACCGAATCACCTAGAATGCTGCACCAAACCCATTATCGATTGGATCGCAGAGAATCTGGGCAGAGAAACACGGGTGAATATTATGTTTCAGTACCGGCCAGAATGGCGCTCAAACGAAATATCAGGGTTGCAGAGAAGGCTCACCAGCAAGGAAATGGAGAAAACTGTCCATTACGCAAGAGAGGCAAACCTCACCAATTTCATTACTTGAGTCTGATGGACTGAACAAGCTTTTTCTCTTGGTCTGCTTGTATGGCACTTTCTGTCTCCTCGTGAGGCTTGCTGGTATTGAACGGGAAAGGCTATGTATAGGCGCTTCCCAATACTGTATAAAAGAGTGAACCTAGCTGATGATGTCTGAAAACAATCCTGGCTCGCCGTCACATTCTGACAACATGAAAAACTCGAGACTCAGTCGTCCGAACGGCAACTTGTCAATGAGGACAAAAGTTGCGGAGACCTACAACCAAGAATATTTCGAGAATAGAAAAAAGAGACCGCAAGAGAGAAGAAAAAGGAAACGCAAGGAAAAAGAGAAAAACGCAAGCTGAAGCTCGTCATATGACAGCGCGGCGTTCCGCGGAAAGAGTTTAAGCGCGTGTTCTATCCGAGCCCCAATTCCAGTTCGGGCTCGTCGGGTTCAACGAACCCTGCCCTTTCATACAGTCTTATCCCGTCCCTGGAAGCATGCAGATGCAGATACTTCAATCTCAACGACTTCGCTTCTTCAATCAACATGCTCAACAGTTGCGTGCAGACGCCTTTTCTTCTTGCTTTGGGAATCGTATACAGGTTAAGAACATACCCTGCCTTCCCAGGATTCGAGTCCGCCATACCTTGGCGGTCTGCGCTACACGACCATTGCGCCCGTGCCAATAATCTCTCCTTCAAACTCTGCCAACAAAGCGACGAAATCTTCTGAGGAAATTGCCCAAGCGAAATATTCCTGTAACGCTTTCCTGAGAACCTCGGTCTTGGCACTGTCAAGATAATGTCCAGTGCGAGTTCCAAGCTCGTTTAGAAACCTGATTCTGTAACTGACCAGAGTTACGACATCCGCGACGCTAGCTCACCGATGGCTCACTTTTCCGCTTTTGATCTCGAACCCGACACCACCCGCTTTACTATTCGGACTATGACTCCGCTTAAGCCATTATTTAGAACTAATCGTTTGATGCAGAGAATCGCATTCGGCGATGTCACTGCAAAATTGCATCTTTATCTGGCGTTTTTCGGGATTCATTCTTCTGTAATATCAAATACCGAAAGCTATTTCTCAAAGCTTTTTACTTGAATGGGCAGAACGAGTGAACAAGCATGCCCTATTGCCCAGAATGCGGCGGCGAAATGCACTACATAATCGGCACCAAACACTATGTGTGCAAGAGCTGCGGCCTGTCAGTGACGCAGCAAGAACTGATGGAGCTGAGGGAAAAACTGCGGCCACCCGAAGAGACTAAGGAAGAAGAAAAGGAAAGGCATAAGAAAGAATACTTGAAGTGGTACCTCAGCAAGAAAAAGTAGCTCTCACACGTGAGTTGTTGTGTGACAGATCAGCCAACAGCATGGAACCAGAAAGGTCTGGCCGATAGTTTTATTCTGCAACTCATGGAACTAGGGAGCGAAGAATGTGTATGTTGGAGCTAATCTGTGTCGGGAACGAACTGCTCATTGGAAAAACGCTCAACACAAATGCTCACTGGCTGGCAAAACGTGCCACGTCGTTGGGGGTAATGGTGAAAAGAATCACGGTCATAGAAGATGATGTCGCCGAGATCGCACGAGTCCTGCGAGAAGTTCTCAGTAGAAACCCTCATTTTATAATGACTACTGGTGGATTGGGGCCGACTTTCGACGACAAGACTCTGGAAGGAATCGCAAAAGGCCTCAACCGCGAACTTGTCGTCAACAAAAAAGCGTTGAAGATGGTCAAAGAAAAATATGAGAGCTACAGCAAACTGGGCAGAATCCAAACGGTTGAACTGACTCCTCCAAGGATCAAGATGGCTACCTTTCCAGAAGGTTCAGAACCACTGCATAACGCGGTGGGAACTGCTCCAGGCATGATGTTGAAAGTTGATAGCTCATTCATAATCGCGTTGCCCGGTGTTCCTCCAGAGATGGAAGCTATTTTTGACGAGTCAGTAGTGCCCCTGCTCAAGGTAGAAGCTGGCAAGTCAGGGTTCTTTGAAAAGAGCATCTTTGCAGATCATATCATGGAGTCGAACCTTGCGCCTCTGATCGACGAAGTAATGCGTGACAATTTATACGTTTACATAAAATCGCACGTCTATGTTAGGAGTAGCATGCAGCCTTCAGAGAGAAGACCGCACATAGAACTGCACTTCTCAACGACTGCAGAAAACGGCAACGCAGCCACAGAACGTCTAGACAAAGCGATAGACCAGTTGTCAGGACTCATTCGGAAAAACGGCGGAAAGGTTAAAACAGCAGATTCTGTCTGACCCGCATCCATAATTGGCATGGCTCGAAGCATTATTGCAGATTGCCATCTTAACACATCTTCTTTCCAGATGAAAAGGGAAGCATGGAAGAATTCGTTGCCAGAGCACATGCATGTATATCTGACCGTCGGACAAATGAATTTGAGAGATTTGACGATGCAGGCCTGATTGTGACCCAGATTCCAAGAATGGTTTGCTGCTACCGATTTTCTCTTCATAAGTGCCATAAATGATGTGGATTACAGCATTCTAGGTAAAAATGAGACCAGCAATTTCAGGCGCTCTCCTTGTCTTAACAATCTTTGCAGCGCTTTTCTACCTATACCCCACGGGTTCAGCGGCAAACTATGCTGTTACCTACCAGCTTCTCGACCATATAGGCGGCTCACCGCATTATAGACTAAATGTTGCAGTCTCAGAATCTTTGTTTCAGTATTATGTTGACAAAGACCATCGCCTCTTCACGGAGACGGATTTCGCGAAGTTCGTCACTTCCTTCACTTTGAAACCCATCAGCGACAGTCTTCGGCAAATCTACGAAGACGATGAGGAATTTGTGAATGCCGTACTGACACTCGTTCATCAGATAACATACGAGGCTACAGGACCGCCGAAATACCCTGTTGAAACGATAGTCGATGGCAAAGGGGACTGTGACCTTTTCTCTTACGTCGCGGCATCGATAATCACAGCAGGTAGACTTGATGTTGTGCTCTTCTATTACGAGACTGAATCTCACATGAACATCGGTGTGAACCTTAAACACGACCCATTAGCTGCCAGAAAAAACGTCGAATATGTTATGCACGACGGCAGAAAGTACTACGTCGCAGAATGCACAGGAGAAGACTGGCAGAACGGCTGGAGGGTAGGCGAATCCCCAGACAACTTGGAAGATGCACAGTTGCAAGTTATCAGTCTCGAAAACAGTGAACAATCTGTTCCTGGGCAAATCTCAGCAAGCTACAAATCCCTTTACACCTCAACACTCTCACTGCGAAGTTCAGCAGGTTATCTTATCCAAGGAAGTCCAATCACTTTCTCCGGGCAAATCTCGCCGGTCCTGCAGAACGTGAATGTTACAGTCTACGTCAAAGTGAACGGCCTGCCCTGGTCGGAGCTGGGGACAGCGATCACTGATTCCAGTGGTCAATTCAAGTTTGTCTGGGATGCAGCAGCCGCAGGCATAAATTCCGTACGTGCGAGCTGGTCGGGAAACGATGAGTACGCAGGCACTGACAGTCCAGTGCAGACCGTGACTGTGCTTTCGCTGTTCTTCGTGTCCTTACTGAGCATCACGATTGTTCTGGTCTGCATAGGAAGCGCCATATTCCTTTTGTCAAGAAGGTCTAGCCGTGAACCAACTGGGTGGCAGCCTCCAGAAGTTCCCTCATGACAGAAAAAGCTTTTACGTGAGCAGAAGTCTGATACCAGAAACGACATGGCTCATTAGCTTGCGAGTTTGATCATGAATGCTGATGGTTTTCATAATTGGGACTGCGGGGTCGGGGAAGTCTCGGCTGACAGCGGCTTTCAGTGATTGGCTGAAAATGTCCAAACAGGATGTTGCCATAGTGAATCTGGACCCGGGCGTGACCACGCTTCCTTACGAGCCCGAAGTTGACGTGCGCGATTATGTTGACGTTGGAAAACTGATGGAAGAGTATCGTCTTGGGCCCAATGGCGCGCTTATCATGGCTGCCGACTTGGTGGCTGATGAGATCTACAGAATCTCAAAGGAAGTTGAAGAACTGCAGTCAGACATCGTGCTGATAGACACGTCTGGGCAAATGGAACTTTTCGCGTTCAGGGCAAGCGGACCTTACATTGTCGATGAACTCACGAAGGAACAAAAAGTCATAGTCTACCTATTTGATGCAGTCTTCTCGGTTAACCCGTTGAACTATGTTTCAAACCTTTTCCTCTCGTCGGCAGTTTACAACCGCTTCGCAATCCCGCAAGTTCACCTGTTGTCAAAGTGCGACTTGCTTCCCAAGGAACAGGTCGAAAAGATAGTCGATTGGTCCTCAAACAAGAACGCTCTCATAGAAGCTATTGAAAAGAACCTTGAAGGCACGAGGCGATTGCTAAGCAGAGGAATAGTCCAGTCGATCTACAAGCTTGGCCTGAGTTTTCCTCTAGCGCCCGTTTCGGCAAAGACAAACGAGGGAATGACAAATTTCAATATGGCTCTAGAGCGTGTGTTCTCTCAGGGAGAAAAATACACTTTCTAGAATGTGCCCTATTTTTCAGGAATGGTGGTTATCTTTCAGAAGCGTCCACGCTGCCGCTATTGCTCCAGCTTCAGCTTTTCTTGAGTTGTCGGCGCTTACGACTATTATCGCGTCTCCTCCTTCAGGTCTTAGGAGTCTGAGCATTTGACTCGATGCTTGGGGAGAGTCTTGGGCAACATCGTTGTCAGAGGATGGGAAGACCAGACGACCCGTCTTGAAAATCACCGTCGTGGCCCCCCTTGCACCTGCCATGACGGCTGCGTCGCGTTGTTCAATGCCCGTGCTCACGTGGCTTGCGCTTTTTCTCACGAGTACAGCAACGTTGTACTCTCCAAACGTCAGCTCATTTTTTTCCATCATGGTTTTCTTGAATGTTGTAGCGTATTCTTTCCAGATTTTCAGCCCCTTCTTTGTCAAGGAACATCCTGCTTTAGAAGCAGTGATCAGGTCTGTATTCCTTAGCCGTCCTATCAGCGTTCGCACCGTGCCCTCTCCGACTCCAAGCTCTTGAGCCAACTTGTTGCGTCCGATTGACTTGTCCGCTATAAGTTCAATTGCACGGAGCAAATCAGGCAAGGAAAACGAAGGGGTCGGTCCTGGAGCCTTCTCGCAGACAAGGTTCTCGATCGTCTCTTTAAGTCCAATTGGCATAATCTCAGAATCCTAGTTAGATTCTGACGCTATAAAACTGTTCACTCGCCGCTTCAACATGGATCGAGACAAAACTGGAGGCACCTATTACCAAACCTGTCCAGAGCCATTTCTCCATGTACTGAATGCCAAAGCAATTCATCTTTCATTAAGCTTTGGAGCAAGTTGTTCGACCGCGACCTTAAGCTTGCTCCATTCGTCCAGGTTTCGCACGTTGAATTTGTGCTTCCTCTTCCACTTGTCTTCTCCTTTCTGCCAGAGATACATACCTATTGCCCGCTTTCCCGCCGATTCGAAAACGACTATAGCTTCCCACCATTTTGTGCTCTTGAAAATCGTCACGTAATCTACGACTTTGTAAAAGTCAGATATCGGCAACTTCTCTTCAGTCTTTTCGGTCATTGTGCTTCAACCGTTTCTTCATAGAACCTGTTTTGCAGATTTAAGCGTTTCAACCTCGATTCTGTCGTGTCTTGAAGATTCCGTTCTTGAGTATTTCGACTGTCGCACCATCCTTGTATGTTACTTTCACTGTGGGTTTGGACATTAGCATGTCCATGTGGTTTCTTGAGGGGTTTTTGCCGCCAGGCATATCGGAGTTGTTTCCGAAAGCAATGTGAACAGTGCCTAGAATCTTCTCAGACTCCAAGAATTCCTCCACAAACCTTGCTTTGGGATTTATTCCAAAAGCGAATTCGCCGACGACGCTGGCCCCGCCATCGGTTCCAAGCGAATCCCGTACTGTCCTTAACACCTGCTGGTCTTCAGAAATGGTCTCACGCGCCTTGCCATCTTTCACAATCACTTCAAACGGTTTGCCTATCGGACCTATTCCGCCTATGGCCATATCGCAGACAAGCTTCCCTTGCAGCGAATCTTCAACTGGCGCGACGAGAACTTCTCCTGTTGGCAGGTTCATCCATTTCAATGTTTTCTTGTCGAGCATCGTGTCTGTAAAGAAAGGTCTTTTTTCCGTGTTCATTGAGATATGAGTACCCGCTGGGTTTGTGACTTCCACCTTGATCACTTTACTCAATCTCCTAATCAGTCTCTGTGCGTACTCCTGCATTTTTTTGTGGTCCTCAGCCGTCAATGCCATCGCTCCATGAGTCAACATGTCCATTGTGATGCCTGGGCAGTGCGCGAGACGTGCTTTGTGAGTCTGGGTTTCCATCTTGGTGAGTTCTATTCTGAACGAGATTTCTTCGCGTACACCGCGTAGCAGGTTTATGTAGATATCGGCAGGGTGTTTTTCAAGTATTGCGACGATTTCCAGGGGCACTTTTTCTCTGTAGACGTTCGCTTGAGACTTGAGCGTAACTAGGCGAGTTTTCATCCCGAGCTTCAAGGCTCCTACGGCGAACATTTCACTGACTTCGAGTTTTTCTTGGTCGCAAAAAATAGTGATGTGCTGACCTTTCTTTGCGTCCAAAACACATTTCAGAGCGTTTTTGGCGGCGTCTGCGGCGTCCAAACATTTCATCTCGCGCAATATTCTAATAATGCTGGATGATAAAGTTTTAGAAAAAATGAACACCTATACTACGTTTGGGAAGCCTATGCACGATAGACTCGGAAAGTTGCTTGCGTGTCCAGTCTGTTCCGTGTCTCTTGCTTTTGAAGGAACGGTCCGAGACAAACGGTTCGTCAATGGACGCTTCAAGTGCTCTTCAGGGCACATGTTCCAAGTTAAGGACCAGATTGGCCTGTTCAAGGATGCAAAAATGTCGGCGAAAGAGTTTGAATGGAAAGTGAACGTGGAAGACGAGAAAAAGTACGAAGAAATAAGGCGGCAGTATGACTCGTATCTAAGAGCCGACCAGAAAACGGCCACGCAAAAAATAACGGAGAAACTTGCTCACTACGTGAGTCGTTCGAGTGCAGAATCTGACAACACGGTTTTGGATGTGGCAACTGGAATGGGCACCTTTGTTCTCCCTTTGCTCGAGAAATGCTCTGCAGACTCTGTGATAGTAGGAACGGATATAGGCGAAAGGCCCTTGCGAGGTTTGATGAAAAGATCAATCAAGAATGGAACATATGCTAAACTTTCACTTCTTGTGACAGATGCCAAACACTTATGTTTTAAGAACGCAGCGTTCTCCACTGTTTCTTCCTTTTTTGGTTTTGACAACGTACCTGAAACAGTGTTAGCGATTAAAGAAAGTGCCAGAGTTCTGCGGGCTGGCGGTCGATTGTTCTTCTCTTCCTTGTGGCTCAGAGAAGGGTCAGTAAGTATGCGGCTTGCTGAGGAGCATAACGTCTGCCAAGTTGGAAGTGAGGGACGACTGAAGGACGTCTTAGCCAAATCAAGTTTGGCTCTTGACCAAGTGGAAGAAATATACGCTGGTTTGTGGCCGTACAATCCAATGGATTTACTGCCTGTCGAGGGTGATGAGTACAAGCACGTCATAGTGTCTGCCAGGAAGCCTAAAGGTTGATATTAGCTAGCTGCTTGCCCATTTGTTTTTGTAGATACAAAGTACGATGGAATCAGAGACAGTAGGATTAGTCCCAATAGAATAAAGTGGCCTGTGTAGTCGGCATGTGAGACGAGGATGTATGTGGGGCGCGACATTGCTTACTCTCCCTGTCCTAAGTCCCGTTTCCACCATAACCAAACTAAGGCCTTCAAATGGATAGAAACTCGCTGTTTGTTCCCTCAAGCTTGCGCCTATGAACAGGAACCGATATCAGAAGACAAGTTAACAAAAACTGCCTGTTGAGAC
>CAYPRE010000016.1:0-2969 GCA_964413045.1 uncultured Candidatus Bathyarchaeia archaeon | reverse complement strand
ATTTTCGTTTGTATGAAAAGGAGATCTGAGGTTATTCTGCTTCTAGCAGGGTGAGATTTTTCCCTCGGCTAGTTCCATGCAGAATTTCTGTATGTTCTCAAGCTCCTCGTCTAATACTGCGTTTATCTGATGTTTGACTTTGTCAATGTGATTGCCGCTTTTCGTTATGACCTGTGCTGCCGCGATTGCTGGGTGGTCTATCGGGCTCCCTATTTTGCTGAGGAGCCATATGTACACTTCTTCCAAGTCTTCGATTTCGTCGTACACGTGCTGCGCTATCTTGAACGTGAGAAAGTTATAGATTTTGCCCACGTGACTCACAGGGTTCTTGCCAGCAGCGGCTTCGGAGCAGAATGGTCTATTCAATGATATTAGCCCATTCACTCGGTTTCCTCTGCCAACTTGTCCTGAGTCTCCGCTGTCTGCGCTTGTGCCAAGAACCGTAAGGTACAAGCCTCCCAAACCTCTGCCTTTCACGTCCAGCGTGTTGAGCTGCACGTCTACAAGGTCAAAATCCGTGTTAACTGCAACGTACTTGCTAATTTCCTCCAGAATCTTTGCCTTCTTTTCAAAATAGTCCTCCTCGCTGCTGATAAATTTGTCAACGAAAGCCATCGCGACTGTGAGATTAAGGTCGTTGCCGTTCCTGAAAGCCATGACTTTTATGTCTTCGCCAGACTCTGGGAAACGTTTCTTAAACTTTTCCGAATTCATATATTGCTCCGTTTGCCGAACTACTTTTTCAGTTCTTGTCATAGGCGCATAGCCCACAGCAGCTGAGGTGTCATTCGCGCCTAGAACTTTGCCTTTTCTTTTGAAAATGTCTGTCAACCCTACTGAGCCTGGTTTGATCTCTATCTGGTATTTTATGTGCTCTTCCGGGTTGATGAACCGCATGTTCTTCTTGAACCAGGTTTTGGCGGATTTGATGGCTATCTCTTTAACGTCTATTCGCTGGCTGTCAACTCTGTCTGTGGCTCTGTCGCCTATTACAAACAGGATTGGCTGTTTGACTGTGCCACCCTTGAACTTGGACTCTGTCTCTCCTGCAACGAGCAGTGACTTGTCGACGTTATGGTGAAGTATCGCTCCTGCTTTTTCGAGGTACTCTTTACTTAGTCCTAGTGAGATGCGATCTGCAATAGCGTCGCATATGGAATCGGGATGTCCGAGGCCTTTTCTTTCAACTATTTCGATCAGTTGCTTCTCAAGTGGTGTCTGTTTCAAGTCTGCAACGATGATGTTTCGCATGGTTCTCTCCTTCTCTCCGTGAAGTTTACGGTCTATGTCCAGCAAACAATATATATTTTACTGTATACAATAAGACGCAAAAATAACTGGTGGTTATTTTAGTGTCGATTTCAGGCAGCTTGATTAAGAGGTTGAGGAAAGAGGCCGGTTTGACTCAGAAGCGTTTAGCTGAACTTGTCGGAGTTTCTCAGGCTCACATCGCAAAAATTGAATGCGAGAAGGTTGACCCTCGATTGTCAACGGTGAACAGGATCCTGTACGCAATCCATTCTGGAAATGAGAGACGATGTCGAGATGTGATGACAGAAACCGTAATTTTTGCGAGGCCGAATGAAACCGTTCTGAAAGCCAGCGAAGTCATGATTAAGAAGGGGGTTTCGCAGCTTCCTGTCCTTGATAGAGGTAAGGTCATCGGAACGATTACTGAGGAAAACATCATCAGAAACTTGAGGGCAAACTTATCTGATGAGCATGTTGTGAACGTTATGGACCCGCCTATGCCTGCGGTGTCAGAAGAAACAACCTTAGACCAAGCCCGTGCACTTTTGGAGAAAAGTGCGGGCATTCTAGTCAAGAGAGGTTTGGGTATCGTAGGAATAATAACTAGGTCGGACCTGCTGAAGACAATAAGATGACACTTGTAAGAGCGCGTGCGGACCGAGTTTTTTCTTCTCGTGTTGTTTTCTGTCATCAATAGAAAAAGGGCGAGGGTAGTTGAATTCTAGCGTTTTTTCATTGAAGCGATGAATTCATCAATTGGGACTGCTGCCATACTCATGATTTTGACTGTTCCCCTTGAGCCAAGTTCGATCGAGACTTTGCCGATTGTCTTGTTGTCTGGCGCTTCTACGATGTTTGCGAAGTCATAGGGTCCGAGGACGGCGTATTGGCTGATCACTTTGATGCCTAAGGTTTCAAGCTCTTTGTTCACTTCCTTGATTCTTTCAGGCTTCTCTCTGATCGTTTTCCATCCTTCGTCTGTGAGGTTGGATAGTAGAATATAATGCGGCATAGCTGTCACCCGTTTCAGATTATACTGCCAATTGGGATTTCAACTTTTCTACAGCAAACCACTCGATTTTCAGGTTTGACCATTCTGAAGTATGATTCCGCGTACCTTTCTCGCGTTTGATGGCTTGGTGCTTCTTCTGCATTTCTCTGCATTGATCAAGAATCTCTATTGCACGTCTGATGTGGAGGATGGTTATTGACCCGGCAACGATCAATGCAATGTTGAGAGCTTCGAAGAACTCGTCGTCCGTGACGCCTTCTTGGACGCAGCGGATTTTCGTGATAAGTAATGCAGTCGTTGCATCGCAGAACCATCGAAGCGACCAACCCCAGCATTTCCTCAGTCTTGGTCGTCAACGCTCCTTTCTCGTAAGCACGAGTGTCCAAAGCAAGAAAGCGTTTGATCCCGAGGTTATCGCTTGAAGGAATCCGTTCATTCATCCGTTCCCTATAGCGTCTGCTAGCGTTCTCAGAATCCCTGTTTGATAACGTTCTTTGGTTTCATGATTTCTCTCAGGATTATGGTTGCATACGAGCCGCGTTGAAGTGTGAAGGCTATCTTGGTGTTTATTCCTGATGGCATGCGTTCAGTTTCTTCTAGGGAGAAGTCAATAAGAGGTGTGACCGCGGTTCGAAGCCTGCCTTTTTCTCTGATTTCAGGTAGAGCGGTGACTTTGAAATCTTGGGGGAAGACACGTTCTGATTCG
>CAYPRE010000015.1:0-15853 GCA_964413045.1 uncultured Candidatus Bathyarchaeia archaeon | reverse complement strand
AGGAGAGAAATAGCTAATGGACTGCGGGAAGTCGCGCGCCAGATTCAGCATTTCCTGTCTAGGAGAGAACACGTTGATAGAGAACGGAAGCGCCTCGGTGTTTTCAGCAAATACCTTCCCAAAATAGCCCAGTTTTCGGCAAAATTGGCTGGCAGAGAGAAGCTTCCAGACGTCGAAAAACTCTTGGCAAGTGTGAGGAAGTATGGTTCAGAAGAAGAAACATAAGAGCAGCATGCAGGAAAGAAAAAAAGAAGTCTTGGAGAGTCTTGGACATCTTGGCAGCGGCGTCTACGAGCAGCTTGACACAGGCAACTTCCCGTCGATCGACATGCCGAGCCGCTCAACAGACAACATAATGTACGATGAACAATTGAGGCAATTCATTCTAGGCGATAGAAGAGTGCATCGAAGTGCAAGAAACATCAGTCACGTGAAACCTTTCACACAGCTGGTGTGGGCAGCGTTGTTTTCTAACGAACTTACGTCCCAGCGCAAGACTTCAACCTTGAGGGATGTTTACTATTCTGCACAAGCTTACGAGATGACTTTCAAAGATCAGCAGGAATCGAACAACATAATCACAGACTTGGAGACTATACTCGGTTTCTCACGTGAGGACTTCAACATATTCCCGGAGGAAAGGTCAGCGATTTTTGGCGACCTTACTATCGAGTATACCGTTCCAGGGTATGAAGGGAAAACACTTGACCTGACGTCGCATCCTGATGGTGTGATGATCGGTCCTGCTTTGACTTCTTCAGAGTTCGTGAGAACATCAGCAGACAAAGTCATCGCGATTGAAAAAGGTGGTTTGTTCACGCGTTTCATAGAAGAAAACGTTCATAAGAAATATAACTCACTTCTCGTTCTGACAGCT
Organism: uncultured Candidatus Bathyarchaeia archaeon; assembly: GCA_964413045.1. Classification (GTDB taxonomy): domain Archaea; phylum Thermoproteota; class Bathyarchaeia; order Bathyarchaeales; family Bathycorpusculaceae; genus JBGQMW01. The sequence goes on along the minus strand of CAYPRE010000015.1, from coordinate 14,976 downwards.
GGGCAGGCGCCCAGAGCAACTCGGCATTTCATAAGAAGGCTAAGTGAGGAACTGAACCTTCCTGTGTTTGTTTTTACTGATGGCGACCCGTGGGGAATGCACATAGCTATGGTGATCATATCGGGTTCAGCGAATGCTGCCCACCTAAGGGAGTTGAACACGCCTGATGCGAAGTGGAGCGGAGTATGGGCTACTGACATTGTCAACTATAAGCTGCCAACTGACCCTCTTGATGAAGTAGACATGAAGAGGCTCTACGAGTTGCAGAAGGATCCTAGGTATAAAGACCCATTGTGGCGGAGAGAAATCAAGACATTCATGAAAATCAAACGGAAAGCTGAACAAGAGGCTTTCAGCAGATATGGGCTTACGTACATCGTGGATGAATACTTGCCACGGAAATTGGAGGAAACAAAGTGAGAAATGGGGAAAGCGTAAAATAACTGTTCATGGTTCTATGTAGAAAACGTGTGACAAGGAAAGGAACTGCATGAGTGAAGAAGAAGGTAGTTTCGGACTGAATTTGGCGGAAAAATTCTTCGGCTTGATTCTTCTAGTGATAGGAGCTATTGGATTGTATTACACGATCACCAGTAGTACAGGTTTGCTTCTGACCACAGGCCTGTTCGGATTCTTGACTATAGTTCTGATGGCACTGGGTCTGGTCTTGCTGACTGCCAAAACTGAATAGGATCACACTTTTCTCTCAACAACGATTCTGCAGTTTGTTGCCAGAGCAGCGATGACACCCAAAGCTGCAAGCCATGGAACGAGCACCGCTCCAATGATCCCGACAGTAGCAGGTATTTCAAGCAGGCTCTTTCCTTTGTCGTCTTTCACAATTATCCTGGTAACGTTACCTTCATGGAGCAGTTGTTTGACTCTCTCAATCAAATTATCGGCAGATACTGTGAATTCTTCTCTTACAACTCTCGTGACAGGGGCACCGCAAACGGGGCAGAACTTGTCCTCATCGGCCACTTTCGCTCCACATTTTGAACAGTACGGCAAGTTGTTTCACGTCCCAGATGAGTGTTTATTAGGGTAATAGCTTATTAATTTTTGACTGGCTGAATTGTCGGTTTGTTCAATCTTTGATTGCGGGGATGTTTGTAGTTGCCGACTCGTCAACCGATTGTATGTGTTCTTGGTCATGTTGATACTGGTAAGACTTTGCTGCTGGACAAAATCCGCAAGACGAGTGTCGGTGCTAGAGAAGCTGGAGGAATCACCCAGCATATTGGTGCGAGCTTTTTCCCTGTCGAAACATTGAGCCAACTAGTAGGTCCGCTCCTTTCAAGGATGAAGGGCGAGATTGAAATTCCTGGTTTACTCATAATCGATACTCCAGGGCACGAAGCCTTTGCGAATCTGCGCAGAAGAGGAGGCAGCGTTGCTGACATCGCGATTCTCCTGATCAACGTGCTGCGAGGTTTCGAAGCGCAGACACCCGAATGCGTGGAGATCTTGAAGACGCGCAAAACTCCGTTTCTCGTGGCCGCCAACATGATCGATCGCATACCTGGGTGGAAGTCGTACCCAGATACACCGTTTTCGAAGACCTACCAACTGCAAGATCCTTACGTGAAAGAGGATTTGGATAACAGGATATATGATATAATAGGCACTTTCTCTCGCCTCGGATTCAAGATAGATCGTTTCGATAGAGTCAGAGATTTCACCTCAACCATAGCAGTGGTGCCCACAAGCGCCAAGACAGGCGAAGGAATACCTGAACTATTAATGGTCCTGATAGGTCTGACTCAACAGTTCCTCAAGAAGCGCCTGCAAACAACTCAAGGTTCAGCGAAAGGAACGGTTCTTGAGGTGAAAGAAGAACCAGGTTTAGGTCTTACTCTTAACACGATCATCTATGACGGTGTTCTCAGGAAAGACGGCCTAATAGTCGTCGGAGGAAGAGAAAAGCCAATAGTGACTAGAATACGAGCCATACTGGTGCCAAAGCCTCTAGACGAAATTCGAGACCCCCGCGACAAGTTCTCTTCAGTCGAATCCGTCTTTGCCGCCGCTGGAGTGAAGATAGTTGCACCTGACCTGGAAGGCGTTCTGGCAGGAGCAAGCCTATACGGTGTGCCAGAGAATGATGAGCCAGAGAAATATGTTCGGCTTATCTCGGAAGAGATCGGGCAAATCAGAATAGCTACCGATGTTGAAGGTGTGATCCTCAAAGCCGACACACTCGGCTCGCTTGAGGCTATAGCAGACATACTGAAACAAAACAACATACCGATCAGACTTGCAGATGTTGGTGACATCTCCAAGAGAGATGTTGTTGAGTCAGCTGTGGTAAAGGAGCATGAGCCCTTGTATGGCGCCATTCTTGCATTCAACGTGAAGATCTTGCCAGATGCTGAAGAAGAGGCTGCAGTTAAGGGTGTTCAAATCTTTCGGGAGAAAATAGTGTACCATTTGCTGGAGAACTACCTACTATGGTTCAGAGGAAAACGCGATGCTGGACTTGAACAGGATTTTGAAACACTTGTCAGGCCCGCCAAACTTCGCGTAATGGAAGGTTATGTTTTCAGAAGGGCTAGACCCGCCATATTCGGCGTGGAAATCTTGGTAGGAACCATAAGACCCAAATATGCTGTCGTTAGAGCCGAAAATGGTGAAGAATTGGGGGAGATCCAGCAAATTCAAGACAAGGGAAAAGCTCTGCCAGACGCTCAGCAAGGAATGCAAGTTGCGCTATCTATGGACCGACCTATCTTTGGAAGGCACATATTCGAAAAAGACCTTCTCTACACAAAAGTGCCGGAAGAACATGTGAAAATATTGTCCTCAACATTTATGAAAAGGCTAACAACAGAAGAGCAGGAAACTCTCAATGAATACGTGAACCTGATGAGAAAGAAAGTGCCCTTCTGGGGTGCGTAACAACATCCGAATTTGAGACGTGACATCAATTCCACTTTCGAATGTTCTGCATGTCGAATATTCACTTTTCTGAGAACATGCTCTTGGCATGCAATACCGATTCTTGAACAGATTTCCTGAGCCCGATCTTCTCCAACCCAAACCACCGACTGACTTCCAATCCCACCACGTTGTCGAGCAGGGTTGGCAGCGTTAGCCGAAACCAGACTTCATGTCAAGACAAGGGTAAGAAAGTCAAGGGTAAGAAAATCTAATGGGAGACTCGCAACTTGGGTCAAGTTGAACCCTATCCACCTCCCACGGGAGGCACTATTGCCAGAATATCGCCGTCTGCGAGCTTTGTCTCTGGTCCATCGAAGGAGTCCGCACTTCTCCCATTCACGAGTAACTGCAAGAATCCCTTAACCTCTCCCGTTCTGGAATCGAAGACGTATTCCGAGAACCTTCTGCCATGGTGTTCAGACAGTTTCTTCAGTACCATGGCGACAGTAACATTTTCTCTTCCTGGAAATTCAAGTATCTCTTCTTTCTTGCGTGTGATTTCTTTGAGAATTGTGAAGAACCGCACGGAGACACGCAAGTTGTTTTTCACCGAAGATAAGAGGTGCGAGCCGAAATTTAAGGTATTATGTTGAACGGTAGGATGCAGATTCTTATGGAACGTACGTTGTGGCAATGATCTTTGTGTCAATCTAGAACGTGAGAAGACTGAGGTAAAGATTTATATTTATGAGCAATTTTGCTTATTCAAAACAGTAAAGTTTTAGGTTTGAATGGAGGATTTGTATGGCTTACTTAACGACTACTGCGTCGGGACAACCAGTCCTGATCTTGAAAGAAGGTACAACACGAAACAGAGGAAAAGAAGCACAGAGAAACAACATTATGGCAGCTCGTGTGGTCGGCGAGGTATTGAAGACAACTCTAGGGCCACGCGGAATGGACAAAATGCTGATCGACAGCTTAGGAGACATAACAATAACGAACGACGGAGCAACTATACTCAACGAGATTGAGGTCGAACATCCTGCGGCCAAAATGATGGTGGAAATCGCGAAAACACAAGATGACATGGTCGGCGACGGAACAACAACGGCCGTCGTTTTAGCAGGCGAACTGCTGAAAAAGGCTGAAGAACTCCTGGAGCAGAACATTCACCCGACAATAATTGTGAGCGGTTATCGCAAGGCAGCGTTGAAGGCCATCGAAACAATAAACAACTCGGCAATTCAAGTGGAACTCAATGACCGTGCAACCTTGAAAAAAGTTGCAGTAACATCTATGGCTAGCAAGGCAGTTGGGGCAGCCAAGGATCATTTGGCAGACATTGCGATTGATGCAGTTCGACAGATAGTCGAGATGCGTGGCGAAAGGACGATGGCAGACGTTGACAATATCCAGACCATAAAGAAGACAGGAAAGAGCCTATTGGAGTCACAGCTTATCAATGGTCTTGTCATAGACAAGGAAGTCGTGCATCCTGGAATGCCGAAGCTTGTCGAGAAGGCCAAAATAGCTTTGCTTGATTGCGCTCTTGAAATTGAAAAAACTGAAATAAGCGCAGAAATACGGATACGCGACCCCTCACAGATGAAAGCTTTCTTGGACCAGGAAAATAAGATGCTGCAAGAGATGGTTGACAAGATCAGAGCTTCTGGTGCAAATGTGGTTTTCTGTCAAAAAGGTATCGATGATATGGCCCAACACTTTCTGGCAAAAGAAGGAATACTCGCGGCTAGAAGAGTGAAACAGTCAGATATGGAAAAACTCGCAAGAGCAACAGGTGGAAGGATAATAACCGACTTGTCTGACCTCAGATCTCAAGATTTGGGTATGGCAGGCATCGTCGAAGAGCGCAAGTTGGGAGAAGACAAAATGGTCTTTGTGGAGAAATGCAAAGACCCCCGCTCCGTTGCGATAATAATCCGCGCCGGTCTCGAGAGAATGGTTGATGAAGCAGAAAGGGCAATGACTGATGCTTTGTCGGTTGTTTCAGATGTGATAGAGACCAACAAGGTAGTCGCAGGCGGCGGTGCTGTCGAAGTTGAGGTTGCCAAAGATCTTCGTGCCTATGCCACCAATGTAGGCGGGAGAGAGCAACTTGCAATCGAAATGTTTGCAGATGCCATTGAAGTAATACCGAAAACACTGGCGGAAAACGCAGGTCTCGAAGCGATAGACGTGCTAGTAGAACTTAGAGCTGCTCACGAGAAGGCAGAAGGAAAATACAAAGGTGTAAACGTTTTCACGGGCAAAATCGAAAATATGCGCGAAAAAGGCGTTATCGAGCCGGTGGTAGTGAAAGAACAAGCTGTGAAGTCAGCCACAGAATCTGCGTCGATGATACTCCGTATTGACGACGTAATAGCAGCGACAAAACCAAAGGACACAGGAAAAACACCGAGCACACCCGAAGATGAAGACTAGCACCACATTTTCTTCTTTTTGTTCTCGCATAACTTTTCTTATTCAAATAGCTTTTTGACAACGTTAAGACGATTTTCTGATCTATGAATGAGTCGATAACATATCTGTTTTCTCGGAAAGTATCCTTCTTTCCTGCAACGCACAGAACTCGAACGTTTTAAGCATCTACGGGCACATTGGAAATGTGGAACAAGCGTTAGAGGAGTTGGATCTATGGACTTCGAGAAGGAGCTTGTCTCGTACCTTGAGATGTACGGGAACACGCGCGAAAGCGACCTGTTGAATTACGGTGTACAAAACTTTCATTTCTCTCCAGATAAGATGAAGAAAATCATAAACTGTATGGCGATTAAAGGCAAAATCCATCGGCTGGTTCATAACAAACTGAACCCGCCTGAAGTCTACGTTGCTCTCGAAGAACGGTCATATCCTGAAATTCTGAAAAACATCGTCGAGATGAAAATTCCAGAAGGATCTAGGTCTGAAGTGCTGAAAATTCTTGAAGAAGCAGCTGCAATCGCCAAAAAACGAATGAATGACAAGCCCTAAGAAATCTGAAGACACTTTGGAACTCTCACCGCCCAAGAAACAGACCTTATCTAACATCGTGTAATGTTCCTTGCAGAGACCAGTGTATTCTAACAAGGTTTTTGTTGAGAACTGGTTTACTCTCTATGCGTTTCCATGAAACGTTCAATTTCGTCGAATGCCTTTTCAAGCGTCTCAATTGGCGGAAGGATGACTCCTCTAACATGGCCTGCACCATAAACAGGGTCAAAACCTGATCCGTGCACAAAGAGCACGCCTGTTTCTTTCAAGAGTTCAAGCGTGAAGTCCATGTCCGTTTTCCATGTCTGTCCGACTGCGTGAATCTTTGGAAAGACGTAGAAAGCTGCTTCTGGTTTGGCACAGCTTATGCCTTCAATGCTGTTCAGTCGCTGCCATGCATACGTGCTTCTTGCGCGGAGTTTTTCAACAGTCGCCTTAATGTGGTCTTGTGGCCCATTCAACGCAGCTACGCCGGCTTTCTGGACTGGCGTGTTCGCGCAGAGTCTTATCCTTGCTTCTTTCTCGATGCCTTGCTTCACGTCCTGCAATTGGCCCTCTCGGCCGCAGAAATACACGTACCCCAGTCTCCAACCAGTCATAAGATACGCTTTTGAAAAACCGTTCAGTCCTATTACGGGGATGTCTCTTGCGAGTGAACTGGTGCTGGTGAATCTTTTGTCAAAAATTATCTGGTCGTAGATTTCGTCTGATATTACTGGGAGGTTGTATTCTCCAGCCAGGTCCAGGACTTGTTTTATTGTTTTTTCTTCGTAGAGTGCACCGCATGGATTGTTCGGGTTGATGATCACGATTGCGCGTGTTTTTTCCGTGATCTTTTTTCGGAGGTCACCAGGGTTCGGTTGCCAACCGTTTTCCTCAACTGTTTCGTAGGTGATAGGTTTTCCGCCGAAGAATCGGGCGTATGAAATGTAGGGAGGGTACGTTGGTCCTGGGAGGAGAACCTCGTCTCCGACGTCTATGAGAGATGCCATGACCATTTGGATGCCTTCAGAGATTCCAGAAGTGACGATGACGTCTTCAGCGGATATGTCCACGTGATTAAGTCGCTTTTCTTTGTGGCTTATGGCCTCTCTTAGTTCAGGTAGGCCTTCAGACGGAGAATAAAAATTTGCACGATTTTCTACAGCGTTGGTTAATGCTTGCTTGACATGCATTGGCGTGTCAAAATCGAATGCGTTTGGGTCTCCTATGTTCAGATAATAGATTCTCTTCCCAGTCTTTGCGACTTGATTGGCGAAGGGAATCACGTCGCGGATTGCGTATTCTATCGTGCGCACTCGCTCCGTAACTCTAACGTTCATCATGGCTTCCATTCTCCGGAACCTAGGGTTTGTGCAAAAATGAGATAAAGATTGTGGCAGGATTATGCAACGATCAATGTTGTCGACACTTGGAGTCCGTCTGATGTGTTGACGATTATCGTTACTTCTTGGTTGGCGTATGGACTCCAATCCCATGGACAAACGAAGGTCGTTTCCGTGCCTACGATGATTTGAGATGCTGTGGTCCCAATTTTCGGGATTGAGATTGTGCTGTCGAGGATCATTGTTGAAGTGCCGTTGCTCACAGAGATCTTTATTATGGTGGTGTTCGTTTTTGAGAATTCGCTGTTGCGCACCGTGATGTCCACGTGGGGGTTTCCTGTTGGGAAGGTGGAAAATGAGGTGTTCACTATTTTGAGGTAGGGGAGTCTGATGGATTGTGAAATCACGATTTCGTTCGTGCCGTAGATGGAATGTGTCGTTATGTTTACGATGTCTCCCACAAAACTTGTCCAGTTAAAGATGCATGTCAATGTGTTTTGACTGCCAGCCGCAATTGTTATTGAATTCATAGACGTTGAATTTCCATTGAAATCGACTTCGGTAACACTTATCTCTTGAGTCGAAGCCGCAAAGTTCGTCACGTTCACGGTAAACTGTTGGAGGTCATTCAAGTCAAATTTGACGTCATCTACGCTCCAAACAACGTTTGGAGGTGTTGTCACGGTTTTGTTTTGCACTGTGAAACCTTGTTTCGAGAGGACTTGAACCGTTAGCGAATCGTTTCTGTAGTCGTTCCAATTCCAGAGACATTTGATGGTTAATGTCTGGTTTGCGGGAAGTGTCACAAGGAGGGTGGATAGCACAGGAGCTGTCACGGGCACGATGGTGGTTCCATTTGAGAGTGTTAGGGTCAGATTGTTGAGGCTCATGTCCCTTGTCGACTCTGGGACGCTTTTGACAGTTACGTTGAGGTAGCTCGTGTCTGTGTAATCAAATTTGACTTCATCTACGTAGGCGAATGCTACTGGTATTATGTTCGTTACGTATGTTTCTTCGAATTCTGCATCCGTTCTTACGAGGATTGTAATGTTCGTTCCCATGACCTGTCCCCAGTTGTAATCAATGATGAAGACTTGGCTTTGGTTGATTGCTAGGAGAAACGGGCTCGGTGTAAAGTTGGCGGGAAGGTCATTGACGAGAAATTCTGTGACGTTGAGGTCGATGTTTCCACTATTTTCCAGCGCTAGATTGAACTGGCTCAAATTCTCGGAGATATCAAAGCCATAGATTCTTATTCTCGCAGCCGGTGGCGTGTACTCTTGACTCTGGATTGAGACGTTTTCGGCGACTGGTACGATTCTCAGACTCTCTCCGGCAAAGTTGCTCCAGTTCTTTAGACACTTGAATGTCTGTCTCGTTCCGACGCTCATGTTGAAAGGTAGATTAGGATCTGTCTGAGTGACGTCGAATGTTTCGTTTTGGCTCTCAATGAGCACTTTGAATGATTCAATACTGATGTCAAGAGCCGAGTTTGAGGGGTTTAGAACTGTTACGTTGAAATTGGTGAAATCGTCTGATGAAAAAGCTACATTTTCGACGACTAGTGTGGTCACGTTTTGCGGCATATTGAAGTAACTTGCCATGACCCACATGTATGACACGAGCGCTCCGATTATGAGGCATGCCAGCATCAGCAAGATGACTAGCACTCTTGACATTGCTTTTGTGCGGTTTCTAAAGTGCAAACTACTCCCTCGTTTTTGAGCGATTGTTGTAATTCATATTTATGGTGGTAAATAAGCGTTCTCTTATGTTGCTTGCTTGAAACGAGCTTGACAAAGTTTAAATCTTGTTTGTTTCAATAACTGCCGTCCAGTGCTGGGGGATTCGGCACGACAGAGCATGACGTTTTGATTGTAGGTGCTGGAATTCTGGGTTTGTCTACGGCTTATCACCTTAAGGACAGAAATCGTCAACTGGACGTGTTGGTCGTAGATAGGTTGGGCGCTGCTGGTCAAGGCAGCACAGCGAAGAGTGCGGCTGCGTTTAGGTGTCTTTTTGCTTCTCGCACAAATTTTGCGTTGGCCGATTCTTCAGCGGAGTTCTACAGGCACGTTCAAGATGACTTTCATAGGGATCTTAAGCTCAAATGGGCGGGCTATTTGTGGCTCTTTGACAGAGAAGGCTACGGCAAGACACTTCCCGTTCTGAAAGACCTCGCCAGTAGAGGCTTCAAGTACAAGGAATACGATGAGGATGAACTGGCAAGAAAACTTGACATGAGAACCTCATTCGTGGATGATGAAGAAGCCAAGATGATGGGCTTGGGAAACGTGTACAAGGGCATTTTGATTCCGAAAGCCGGGTTGATCGATGTTGACTCTCTCGTCAAATTCTACGAATCGGAATTCCTACGTCTCGGTGGAAAAATCCAGTACAACACTGGTGTGAAGGAAGTTGCTGTTGAACCACGGCACCCTCTTGGAATGCCTGGGGAACCGTACTTCTGGCAAGATGCAGTCGCCACTGGCGTGGAGACGAATAGGGGCGTGGTCAGGGCCAAAAAAACGATAGTTGCTGCTGGCGCGTGGGCGTCTCAGCTCTTAGACCCTGTGGGGATTGAATGTTTTGTTAAGGCCAAGAAGAGACAGGTTTTCTCGGTTAAGGCAAAGACTGACGCATTGCGGAAATTGTTGTTTTCGCGGGAATTCACGGATGCCGGTTGTCTGCCATTCACGATTCTGCCTAAGCCGTCTGCCTATGTTCGACCTGCGCCTGAGGAAGATGCGCTATGGTTGGCGTATGCTGACGAGTTTCCGAGGGCTTTCAGGATTGAAGATGACCCACAACCTGAGGAAAACTATTACACGTACGGTTTGTACCAGGTGTTCGCCAAGTATTTTCCCCAGTTCATGGGTTCCCAGCCATTCTCGGCCTTTGCAGGATTGTACGAGATTAATAGCATAGATGGGCAACCTCTGATTTTCGAGGAGAACGACTTGATGTTCGTGGGCGGCGCCAGCGGAAGCGGAATACTCAAGGCTGATGCAGTCGGGAGAATTGCAGCCGCGTTGTACAGTGGTGAGGAATACGCTCTTCTCTATGGAGACAAAAAGTTCAAGGTCAGCGATCTTGGGCTAAGACACAGAAACGTCGACCCCGAGAAACTAGTGATCTAACTGTTTTGGAACAAACAGGTTTATTTGTTCTTGACTCCATGTGTTTAACGTTCTTCTTCTTTGGGTGATGAAGTTATGTTTGGCTGGACTGGCAAGTTCTTGCGCGTGAATCTCAGCAGGGGAAAGGCTGTGGCAGACACTCTTGACGCCAGCTTAGCTGAGAGTTTCTTGGGGGGTAGAGGGTTTGCTGCGAAGATTCTTTGGGAAGAAGTGGCATGCGGGACTGATGCGTTATCTCCTGACAATAAGCTGGTGTTTGCCGCTGGACCTTTAACGGGTTTTGCTTTGCCGAGCAGTGGTAAGCTAGTTGTGGCAGCGAAAAGTCCGTTGACCGGAGGCTATGGTGACGGAAACATTGGAAGCTTGGCAGCTGTTCACATGCGCAGGGCGGGCTATGACGCTGTCATAATGGATGGCAAGGCTGGTAAGCCTGTGGTGCTGGTTGTTCATGATACTTCTGCAGAGTTTCTGGACGCTAAGGATCTGTGGGGATTAAACTCTTACGAGACCCAGAAAAAGCTGAAGGAGTTCTATGGTCCGCAAGCAGGCATCTTGTGCATCGGCCAGGCGGGAGAAAACCTCGTGAAATTCGCGAATGTTGTATCGCAGGAGGGCCGTGCAGGTGGTAGACCGGGGATGGGTGCCGTCATGGGGGCCAAGAATCTTAAGGCACTCGTGCTCGTCGGTTCACGTGATCTTCAGGCTGCCTATCCAAAAGAAATGGTTGAATTGGGTTCGGAAGCGTATAGGGAAGTGATGACGAAGCCCAACTATGCTTTCTGGAAACGACAGGGAACGATGAGCACGGTTGAGTGGAGCCAAGAGAACAGTGTTCTTCCGACTTTGAATTATAGTGAGGGCGTTTTCGAAAAGGCAGAAGACATAGGAGGTTTTGCGATGGAAAAAATCAAGATCAGCAATCGCGGGTGTCCCCAGTGCAACATGACCTGTGGCAACATCGTCAGAGATAGTGAAATGGAAGAGTCAGAGGTTGACTATGAGAATGTGGCGATGCTCGGTTCAAACATCGGCTTGGGCGACCTGAGCAAAGTGGCATCTTTGATTCGGATGGCTGATGAATTCGGTTTGGACACTATTTCTTTGGGGAACGTGTTGGGTTTTGCGATGGAGGCTTCTGAGAAGGGTCTGATCGAGGACAGGCTGCCTTGGGGGCAATTTGGCACCACGAAGACTCTGGTGAAGGACGTAGCATTTAGGAACGGGCCTTTGGGGGATACTCTTGCAGAAGGTGTGCAGTTTGCGTCTGAAGAGCTCGGCGGCGGCTCACAGCGTTGGGCCATGCATGTGAAGGGTTTGGAGATTTCGGCCTATGATTGTCACTTTGCTCCGGGTATGGCTCTCGCCTACGGGACTTCTTCTATTGGTGCACATCATAAGGATGCGTGGGTAGTTTCTTGGGAAGTAGAAACAGGCCGTGAAAGGTACGACGTCAAGAAGGTTGACAAGGTTATAGACTTGCAGCGTATCAGAGGAGGGATCTTCGAATGCTTGACTGTTTGCAGGTTTCCATGGATTGAGGTTGGTCTGGAGCTTGAATGGTACCCGAAGCTTTTGCACGCAGCAACGGGCTTGGAGTTCTCTGTGGAGAAGCTTTACGTCATTGCCGATCGGGTTTTCAATTTGACTCGTGCTTTTTGGGTGCGTGAGTTTGGTAGCAAATGGACGCGTGATATGGATGTTCCGCCTGTGAGATGGTTTGAGGAGCCCTTGAAGAAGGGTCCACTGAGGCGGAAGAAGCTGAGCAGGTCAAAGTATGACACGATGTTGCAGATGTACTACCGAAGAAGAGGTTGGGATTATAGGGGTGTTCCGACGAAGTCAACTTTGAAGCGCTTGGGACTCGGAGAAGTCGTGGGGCAGCTTAGACATCGGGTTGAACTGTCGGATTAGGTGTTTTGTGTTGGGATTCTAGTATGACCTGGCGAAGTAGACAGTTTCTTTTGCTTCTTGGCCACAGCGTACGCACTTTGAGAAGGTCTTCTCTTTTTCGAGGGGGATCAGTCTGATCGTTGCGCCGGTTTCTTCTTTTATTGTCTTTTCGCACTTGGAGTCTCCGCACCAAGAGGCCTTGATGAAGCCTCCCTTTTCTGTCAGGGTTTTCTTGAACTCGTCGTAGTTCTGTGCTGTGAAGGTGTTGCTCGTCAGGTATTTTTTGGCTTTGTTGAAGAGGTCATCTTGGATTTCTTGGAGCATTTTCTCTGTGGTTTCGACTGTCTCATTTTCTTTGACCGCAGTTTTTGCATGCGTGTCGCGTCTTGCGAGTGTCACTTGCTTTTGCTTGATGTCTCGGGGGCCGATTTCTATTCTTATGGGCACGCCTTTGAGTTCCCACTCGTTGAACTTCCAGCCTGGAGTGTATTCCGGCCTATCGTCTAGGACGACTTCGATTCCCTTTTCGTGCAATTTGCGGAATATTTCCTTAGTTTTTGTGGATATTTGGTCTGCTTCAAGGTTTTTGTAGGGGATTGGGACGATGACTACCTGTACTGGGGCTATCCTTGGGGGGAGCACTAGTCCTTTGTCGTCGCCGTGGACCATTGTTAATGCGCCGATCATGCGTGAGGAGATTCCCCATGAGGTCTGCCAGACTGGAGTCTCCTTTTCGTTCTGGTCAAGGAATTTGATGTCGAATACTTTGGAGAAGTGTTGTCCGAGGTTGTGTGAGGTTCCCATCTGCAGTGCTTTGCCGTCGGGCATGAGGGCTTCCAGAGTCATCGTGTACAGTGCTCCGGCGAATTTTTCGTTTTCAGTTTTTTTTCCGGTGAGGACTGGAACGGCTAGGTAGTCTTCCATTATTTCCTTGTAGAAGCCTAGGATTTCCATTACTTCTTTGTCTGCTTCTTCTTTTGTTGCGTGTGCTGTGTGGCCTTCTTGCCAGAGAAATTCTCTTGTTCTGAGGAAGAGTTTCGTGGCTTTTGTTTCCCATCTTACGACGCTGCACCACTGGTTCAGCTTTATGGGGAGGTCTCTCCAGCTGCGTATCCATCTTGAGAACGTTGCGTACATTATGGTTTCAGAAGTGGGTCTTATGGCAAGCCTCTCTTCGAGAGGAGTGTCCCCGCCGACTGTGACCCATGCCACCTCTGGGACGAAGCCTTCGAAGTGTTCTGCTTCTTTCTTCAGGAAGCTTTCGGGGATGAAGAGTGGGAAGTAAACGTTCTTGTGCCCTGTTGATTTTATTCTTTTGTTGAAGAGATCTTGGATTTTTTCCCAGATGGCGTAGGAGTGTTCGCGGAATATCATGCAACCCTTGACTGGTGCATAGTCGGCCAACCCGCTTTTGAGGACGACTTGAGTGTACCATTCTGAGAAGTCTTCGGATTTTTTGACGGTGACTCCCGTGTCTGACATTTTTATCTCTCACTTTGTTCTATAGTAGCTGAATATAATCCTAGTGTAGAAACAGCGTTTGCAGTGGCGAGGCTAAGCGAGAAATTAGCATTGTGGAACGCAATCGCCCATATTCAACCACTTTTCATGAAAGTGCGTCAAGAAACTATTAAACATTTCCATGTGTTTCCGTGTTGCATTTTTCGCCGGATGCGCAAGTGTTTTAACTTCTGCGGACCAACTTGGAAGATGTTCTCCTGCATCGTGTGGTGGGCAAGTTGAAGGCGATTCTTCTCATTGCGGACGGGATGGCTGACCGGCCCCTGAAGGAACTGGAAGGAAGAACTCCGTTGGAGGCTGCTCGCAAGCCTGTCATGGATCAGATTGCAAGAACGGGCGTCTGCGGAATCTTGGACCCTATTTCTCCTGGCATACCGCCGGGCAGTGACACGGCGACGCTTGCTTTTCTAGGCTACGACCCCTTTGAAGTTTACTCTGGAAGAGGTGCTCTGGAAGCTGTGGGTTCTGGCGTGAAGGTTTTGGGGGGAGACGTGGCTTTCAGGTGCAACTTTGCCACGGTGGACAGGAACCTTGTCGTGCTCGATAGACGAGCGGGCAGGATCTCGAATGAGGACGCTTCTAAGCTGAGTGAGAGTCTGCGGAGAATCAAACTCAAGAAGTCTCTTGATGCTAGCTTCTTGTTCATGAACACTGTTCAGCACAGGGCAGCTTTGGTCATTCATGGACCCAAGCTTTCGACCGCCGTTAGTGATTCAGACCCTGAAGTTAATGGGAAAAAGGTTTTGGAGATTAGGCCGCTTGACAAGAGGCCAGAGTCGGTGCGCACAGCAGCAATTACGAACGAACTTATGCGAGAGTTTCGGAAAGTCTTGATGGAACACCCTGTTAACAGGCAGAGGGTTGCGCGTGGTCTGCCTCAGGCGAATATTGTTCTCTGCAGAGGAGCGGGCGCGACTCCGAAGTTGAAGCCGTTGCGCGAACTCTTTGGCATAAGGGCATCGTGTATAGCTGAGGTTTCTCTTATCAAGGGCGTCTGCAAGGTCGCGGGTGTGGATTTGGTCAATGTGAAGGGTGCTACGGGGACACCGCAGACAGATTACTTGGCTAAGGCAAGGGCAGCGGTTCAGGCTTTAGAGACGCATGATTTTGTGCTTTTACATGTTAAGGCGGCGGACGTTGCGAGTCATGATGGAAATTTCAAGTTGAAGACAGAAGTCATCGAGAACATTGACAAGATGCTTGGTTACATCTTGAATAAGGTTGAT
>CAYPRE010000014.1:609-16218 GCA_964413045.1 uncultured Candidatus Bathyarchaeia archaeon | reverse complement strand
GTCCCTACATCCCTCCTTTTTGTTTCAAGCATCCTCTACCCGCGCGAAAACTCACGTGCAACTGGAGCATTGTTAGAAAATAGAAGAGCGTACACCTAGTGACTTTAGCTTCTTGGGGGCTTCTGTTACGGGATTGAGACGGATAGCTATCTTCACCTCTGAACCAGAAGCTGTTCCGAGCTCTGATGCCTTGAAAACGCAGGCCATATCATCAATGTATATGCTAGAGTTTTCTCCTGCAGAATCCGATTCCACGCTAGTAGCATAACCACAGATTACTTAGTTCAGCCCTGTGCTCTTTCCCCATCTGGTGCCAATCATGACGACCGCTGTGGCGTCTCTCATATTCGTTGCATAATGTTTGAAGCTTTCAACGTGGAAATACGGCTTAGCCCAATAATGGACATTCAAGGAAAACTTTTCTCTATCTCCAACATCCTGAATTGGCGCACGCGCCGCGCGCTTAGATGCAACCACACCAAAAAACCCTGCCCAGCTTCCGACCATCGAATTCTCAACAAGTCCCGTCTTCCATCCCAAAACATCACAGCCCATCCGAACAAAACAAAAAACCACTCGCCCTAACAACACAAAACAAGACAACCAAAAAAAGAAAAGCCCGATTTGACCACTCAGTAGAAAAAAATTTTGGCCAGTCAATTGAGAGGCCAGTCACCACGCCCTGATGCGAACATGCAGTTTGACTAGTCAACAGAAATTTTTTTTGACTAGTCGAGTGACAGCCCAATCACCACGTGCTAACGCTTCATGCAGTTTGACTACTCAGTAGAAATTTTTTTTGACTAGTCAATTGAGAGCACTGCCACAATCCGTCTTTTTTCGCTGGCTTTTCTTTCGATGATAGGAGGACCCGTTTGACCACGCACACGCCGTGCACATTGCCAGCCAGTCAAAACTTGAAACCGACGACGGTTTAAGGAAAACCTTTCCTCAAAAGCTCAATTATCGCGTCAAGCTGACCAGTGTAGACTCCAATGATCAAGCAAGAAACGCCGAGAACCAGCAACAACGCTCCAATGACCCTACGTTCAGAAATATCCATACTATTCCTTCCTCAAATGCTTATCCAACGCGGCCGTTATAATCTTTTTCTGGACACAGCCAACGATCCTTTCCACTTCCTGGCCATACCGCATAATCACCATCGTCGGAATACTGTACACCTGAAAACACTCAGCAGTCTTCGGATTCTCATCAACATTAAGCTTTCCAACCAGCACTCGCCCGCCGTACTCCTTCGCCACTTCCTCAATCGTCGGCGCGAGCGCCATGCATGGACCACACCAAGACGCCCAAAAATCAACCATCGCCAAAGTATTCTTCTTCACTACATCATCAAAGTCAGCATCCGTTACGTGCAAAGGCCCGCCGCTCACCACAATTTTCTCCTTAAACTCGATAAATTTCTTCTCTCTAATACGCTTCAGTTCGCTTTCCTGTGATATAAATGGTTCGTGTTCGTTGCCCACACTATTTCCTCTGGCACTGCCTAAGAGTATTCTGCATGGCCTTAAGCTTAACATAGGCCTCAACTGGGTCAGCAATACCTGCTGCTAACTCTTCGAACGGACATGCTTCTGCCTTGTCGGCGCCCAAGACAGTCACTACCAAGTCATTCCATTCAACATGAATTGAGTGCTCAACAAATGCTTTTCTTGCGCCTCTGCTCAGAGTCGATGCATATACAGCCTTGACCCGTGCATAGACACACAACAAGGCGATTGCCTTTCCAACGACTTTATCAGCAACAGACGCTCCTTCGACTTGATTTTCAAATCTTTCCAGAGCGCTCAAAAAGCCTGAAATTCCGTGAGAAGTTGCCTTACAGACTACTTTGCCTTCCCTAACTATGCAGAGCGTCAAGGAGTTCTGCAGCAGCTGTTCCTTCGCAATCCTTAGGTCTTCCACAGACACATTCTCCTCCAAACGTGCCATAAAAGGTCAGTTCTCCCTGGCGAAAAACAGTCGTTTCATTGGCACTTAAACCACTTCGAACATTCTCTGCAAAGCCTTTATGGCCTGTTTTGCAACGCTGGGCGGAACCGTCACTTCGTGCTTGTTCTCTTTCAAAGAAATGTAGATTCTTTCAAGAGTGTTCAATTTCATGTTTGGGCAGATGGCTCCTCCGTACGCCAAGATGAACTTCTTGCCTGGGTTCTCTTTAGTCAGACGGTGCAGTATGCCCTCTTCTGTGGCAACTATGAAGGTCTTGGCTTGGCTTTCTCTGGCATATTTGCACATTCGCGAAGTGCTACCGATGAAGTCGGCGACACATTGCGTTTCAGAGCCGCATTCAGGATGAACAATGACTTCCGCGTCAGGACGCTCTAACTTGAGAATCTGTATGTCTTCTGGTTGAAAGAGCAAGTGTGTTGGACAGAAGCCCCATTCAGGAATCGGAATCACCGTTTTGCCAGTTTTCCTTTGTACGTACTCTCCGAGGTTACGGTCAGGACCAAACAGCACGGTGTCAGAACCCAAAGATTCCACGATTTCAACGGCGTTCGCCGAAGTACAACATATGTCACAATGTGCTTTGGCTGCAGCAAGTGTGTTAACATAAAGAACCACAGGTACCTTCGGATATTTGGCCTTAGCACGTGTTATCTCATCCACCGTAAGCATTTGCGCCATCGGGCATCGTGCCCCGAGGGTCGGAAGCAGAACTTTCTTGTTGGGGTTCAGAATCGCCGCGGATTCAGCCATGAAATCCACAGCGGAGAAAACTATGACTTCAGCATCTGTCTCGTCCATGGCTTTCCTGCTTAATTCAATGCTGTCGCCAACATAGTCTGCGATATCTTGAATCTCTGAACGTTGATAATTATGAGCCAATATGATGGCTTTCTTCTCTTTCTTAAGTTTCGCAATCTTGTCGGCAAGACTCATAATCTCGCCTTTGTAGATAACGTAAAGCTTACGCCACAGTGAACGATATATGCGTTTACCTGGAAACCTCGCCTTTTCCACTTGCCTCAAAGGGCCGAAGTCATCGTTTCAGATTTGCAAAACAAACTGGTTTCTGGAGAAGCAGTTAATCGTTGGAACTTACAAGATAGAACGCGAAACGAGAAAGTCAGATCTGTCTTCTGCGAACCAAATGCTCAGATTCCACAAGGTTTTCAGCGATCAACTCAATCTCAAAGTCTTCTTTTTTTAGTCTCAAATTTTGGTCTGCTCTTTTTCTCATGTCAATTCAGCCAAGTAACACATATTGTATAGCAAGTCTTAATAAACATTGTTAGGCTCATGCTCTACAACAATACATACACTCCGGCCCCACATTTGGAGACGACTACAACCCAATAGAGGAGACGCAGGGTGAGAGTGCAGCGGGCCGGATTTGAACCGGCGAACCCCTACGGGAAAGGATGACTCATAGAGGCCCTCAAGCCAACGAAACCGATCTTGAGTCCTTCACCTTTGACCTGGCTTGGTTACCGCTGCCTACTGTAAGACTTCCAGACCGATCCTATTAATAATTTCCCGACTCACTTGCCAATGACTTGTATGCCGCAATGAATTCCACAGCAAACTTGTCTGCAAACTTCTCGGTTCCTTTATGTCTCTTGTCTGCTGCGGTTCTGAGATGGTGATAGAATTCATGCAAAATGACGAAAGGGTCCTTGAGAGTGTCGCTGTCCAAAACCGAGATCGTACTGTCTCTCGCGCTGTAACAACCTAACACCTTGTTTTTGCGCCCTTTGGGCAAACCGACCCTCATTTTTGGCACACTCACACCAAACTGTGCTGACAGAAACTCCACTGCCCTTTCCACTTTCCCGTCCAAAATAAGCCACACGATCAGCACCATCATCTGTTTCTGCAATGGGTTTCCCCGTCAATCATGTGTACTAACTGACAAATACTTTGCGCACCTTCTGAACAATGTGCTATTCTTTTACGCGTAACAGAATGCCCCCGTATGGATGAAAAAGTTTATTAGAGAGCTACGTGGTTTACGTTTCTAGCCTTTAATATTGGTGACCATTTTTCAAGTAGGAATGACCCAACAGTTGGAGGAAATTGAAGATTTGACAAAACCCGCACAGAACAGCCTCGTTAATTTAGCTCCAGAAAGAGAATTGCGGGAGTTGGAAAAAAAATGACTGAAATTTCGAAAGACGACACTCATCTTTTGTTGAATGCTTTTTTCAAGGACAAAGGCCTAGTAAGACAGCACCTTGACTCTTTCAACGAGTTCATAGACAGAGGTTTACAGGAAGTAATAGACGAGATAGGCGAAATTCCTATTGAGGTTCCGGAAAACCCATACAAGGTCAAACTGGGCCAGATATGGATCATTGATCCGCAAACAAGAATAACAGGACCCTACGCGACTGAAGTGGACGGAACAAAACACGAGATCTATCCGCTTGAAGGCAGACTTCGCAATTTGACGTATGCCGCACCAGTCGCACTCGAAATGACTCCTGTCATAGACGGCAGGGAACAAGACACAGAACTCGTCTACGTAGGAAACATTCCTGTTATGCTCAAATCCAAGCTCTGTTTCCTTTCACAGCTTTCCCGAGAAGAACTCATTGCCTGCGGAGAAGACCCCGACGACCCAGGCGGTTATTTTGTGGTCAATGGCTCGGAACGTGTGATAGTAGCCATGGAAGATTTAGCGCCGAACCGCATAATCGTGGATGTCGACGAGAAAGGCGCAACTCCTGTATACCAGAGCAAGATCTTCTCAACAACCGTGGGTTTCAGAGCTAGAATAGAATTGAAGATAAAGTCAGATGGTGCAATATACGTTTCAATACCCGGCGTCCCTTCAGAAGTCCCGTTTGTCGTTTTGATGCGGGCCTTGGGGCTTGAGTCGGATAAAGAAATTGCGGAAGCGATCTCTCTTGACAAAGAAATGCAGACCGCACTGGAGCCTTCCTATGAGAAAGCTATAGGAGTGGACACGGCAAAAGATGCAATACTGTTTATCGGAAACCGTGTCGCTCATGGCCAAGTAGAGGAATATCGTGTACAAAAAGCTGAGGCCGCCATAGACAAGAACTTCCTGCCCCACATTGGCAGAACAAACCAGCAGAGAAAAGACAAGGCGCTGTTCTTGGGCGAGATGGCCTGCCGAGCCGTCGAGTTGCAGCTTGGAAGAAGAAAAACCGACGATAAAGACCATTTCAAGAACAAACGATTGAGACTCGCTGGGCCGTTGCTGGCGGACCTTTTCAGAGTTGCTTTCAGAAACTTGACACGTGACATAAAATACCAACTCGAACGAATAGGAGTAAAAGGCCCGATAATCACGGTTTCAGCGGCGGTGCGACCGGGAATAATTACAGAAAGATTCCAGCATGCAATTGCCACGGGAAATTGGGGAAGAGGAAGAGTCGGCATAACCCAATTGCTCGACAGAACCAATCACATTTCAACGTTAAGCCACTTGCGCAGGTTGCAGTCACCCCTGAGCAGAAGCCAGCCGAACTTCGAAGCAAGAGACTTGCACGCTACTCATTGGGGCAGGCTGTGTCCGAATGAAACACCCGAGGGTTCAAACTGTGGCCTCGTCAAGAACCTGGCTCTATCGGCGTGCATTTCAGTCGGAATTAACGCCGAAAAGGTCAAGCAGTTGCTGTTCAGTAGCGGCGTAGCCCCAGTGCTCGAGGCCAGCGAGAATCTGCGGCTTTCAGGAGCGAAAGTCTTCGTTGATGGCAACATAATTGGATATTGCAGTTCTCCGCAAGAGTTGGCTCGAGGATTCAGAGAACGAAGAAGAAGAGGTGAAATATCCACTGAGGTCAACATTGCCTTCTTCCTTAATACGCAGGGTGAAAGAGAAGAGCTCTACATCAATTGTGATGAGGGAAGAGTGAGACGACCCCTCATAATCGTTGAAAACGGCATGCCGAGGCTTCAACCAGAACATGTTGAAAAGGTAAACTCTGGCGAGTGGTCGTGGGAAGACCTCGTCAAGAATGGTATAGTCGAGTATTTGGACGCGGAGGAAGAAGAAAACGCTTACGTGGCCTTGGTACCCGGGGATTTGAGTCCTGAAAGGACACACATGGAGATCGCCACATACACGATTCTGGGAATCTGTGCGTCGACAATACCTTACGCGGAGCATAATCAGTCTCCGCGCAATTCCTATCAAGCAGCGATGGCCAAGCAGGCGCTGGGCATTTACGCCACGAACTTTCAGCAGCGAGTGGATTCAAGGTCACACATCCTGCACTATCCACAGGTGCCCATTTCTGAAACGGCTTTGATGGCCACCATGGGCTATAAACTTCGCCCCTCGGGGCAAAACTATGTTGTCGCCGTCTTGTCTTTCGAAGGCTACAACATGGAAGATGCGCTAGTCTTTAACAAAGCTTCTATAGAAAGGGGCTTGGGACGCTCAACGTTCTTCCGAATATACGAAGCCGAATGCCGACAGTACTTGGGCGGATTGAAAGACAAGTTCATGTTGCCCGAAGCGGGCACGCGCGGGTACAGAGGAGAACAGTATTACAGGCTTCTTGAGACAGATGGGATCATAGGTTTGGAATCAGGAGTCGCCGGAGGCGACGTACTCATCGGGAGAATCAGTCCTCCGCGCTTCCTTGAAGAGTACAAAGAATTCGAGGTCAAAGGTCCATCTATGCGTGACACTTCAGTGGATATGCGCCCTTCCGAGACAGGAATCGTGGACGCTATCTTCATAACAGAATCTGGAGAAGGCAGCAAGCTAGTCAAGGTCCGTGTTCGTGACCAACGCATTCCTGAACTCGGCGACAAGTTTGCTTCTCGCCACGGACAAAAGGGCGTCATTGGTCTCATCGTTCCACAGGAAGACATGCCCTTTACAGAAGACGGCATCGTTCCAGACGTAATAGTCAACCCGCACGCTATCCCATCAAGGATGACCGTGGGGCAGTTCATCGAATCGTTGGCCGGCAAAGTGGCCGCAGTAAGAGGCAAACCTGTTGATGGAACACCTTTCTCCAATGAAACTCCTGAAGAGCTTCGCAAGACACTGGTCAAACTGGGCTTCAGCAATACAGGAAGTGAAGTGTTCTATAGCGGCGTCACAGGTCAGAAGTTTGTGGCCGACGTTTACGTTGGAGTCATACACTACCAGAAACTGCATCACATGGTTGCGGACAAGATTCATGCCAGGGCAAGAGGTCAAGTGCAAATGTTGACACGACAGCCGACTGAGGGTAGAGCTAGAGGTGGTGGTTTGAGGTTCGGCGAGATGGAAAGGGACTGTTTGATTGGCCATGGAGCCGCCATGCTTCTTCGAGATAGGCTGCTTGAAGAATCGGACAAATATACTCTTTATATCTGCGAGACATGCGGGCACATCGCTTATTTTGACATGAAGCAGAGGAAGTACACGTGTAAACTCTGCGAGGACAAAGCGAAGATTTCGCCCGTGATAGTGTCCTACGCGTTCAAGCTTCTGCTTCAGGAGCTGATGAGTCTGTGTATTTCTCCAAAATTGAAGCTTAAGGAGAAGGCTTAGTATGGCAGTCGATGAGATAATCCATAAGGTCGTTGATGAGATTCATTTTGGGGTGTTCTCTCCGCAGGATGTTCGGAAACTTTCTGTTGTGGAGGTCCAGACGCCTGACACTTATGATGAAGATGGGGCGCCGATTACTGCGGGGCTCATGGATGGCAGGCTCGGCACTCTTGAGCCGAGGCAACGGTGCAAGACGTGTGGTAACACTGCTATTCGCTGTCCGGGGCATTTCGGTCACATCGAGCTTGCGGTGCCGATAATTCACATAGAGTTTACCAAGATAATCTTCGACCTGTTGAAGTCGACGTGCCGCAACTGTGGGCGTATTCTGCTTCCAGACGAGACCATAAAGAAGGTTCAAGCCAGAGTTGAGAAGACTGAAGAGCTTCTGGGACTTGTGCCAGACGATGTCTACAAGGTGATCATGCAGGAGACGAAGAGGAAGCAGTGTCCTCACTGTGCAGCGTCGCAGTACAAGATCACTTTTGAGAAGCCGACCAAGTTCAGTGAGCAGATCCCTGAGAGCGGTTCGGAACCTTTGACTCCTAGCATGGTCAGGGAAAGACTGGAACGTATCTCAAACGATGACCTTAAGCTTTTGGGATTCAATCCGGCAACAGCGCGCCCAGAATGGATGGTTTTGCAGGTTCTGCCTGTGCCGCCAGTTTACGTTCGCCCGTCCATCACGCTGGAGTCGGGCATCAGGTCTGAAGATGATTTGACTCACAAGCTTGTAGACATAATAAGGATTAATCAGAGACTTAAGGAGAACATGGATGCTGGGGCTCCGACGCTTATTATTCAGGACTTGTCTGAACTCTTGCAGTATCACGTAACGACCTATTTTAACAATGAAGCTTCAGGGATACCGCCTGCTCGACATCGCAGTGGAAGGGCGTTGAAAACTCTTTCTCAACGTCTGAAGGGTAAGGAGGGTAGGTTCAGGAGCAACCTGTCGGGCAAGAGAGTGGACTTTTCCGCCCGCACCGTGGTGTCTCCAGACCCGAACCTTGACATCAACGAGGTTGGAGTGCCGCTTGAAGTCGCCATGCGTCTGTCCGTCCCTGAAAAAGTGACGGAATGGAACATTGAAGAAATGCGTAAACTCGTCGGCAACGGTCCGGAGAAATATCCCGGCGCATTGTACATTATCAGGCCAGACGGCAAAAGGATCAGGCTTGAGTTTGTCGTGGACAGAGAAAAGATCGCTGAAGCTGTCGAAGTGGGTTTCATAGTGGAGCGCCATCTGAGGAATGGCGACA
Source organism: uncultured Candidatus Bathyarchaeia archaeon (assembly GCA_964413045.1). Lineage (GTDB taxonomy): Archaea > Thermoproteota > Bathyarchaeia > Bathyarchaeales > Bathycorpusculaceae > JBGQMW01. The sequence goes on along the minus strand of CAYPRE010000014.1, from coordinate 7,464 downwards.
TTGCCATCTTCAACCGTCAACCTTCACTTCACCGCATGTCGATCATGGCTCATTACGTACGCGTCTTGCCGTACAAGACTTTCAGGCTGCACCTATGCGTGTGCCCGCCGTACAACGCGGACTTTGATGGCGACGAAATGAATCTGCACGTGCCCCAAAGCGAAGAGGCACGGACAGAAGCACTTCTGCTGATGCAGGTTCAAGACCAGATTCTTTCACCAAGGTTCGGTGGACCCATTATCGGCGCGATAAGAGATTTCATAACTTCCGCTTACCTGTTCACACGAACGGGTAGCTATTTGACCCGAAACGAGGTCAACAAGCTTCTTCTGGGGGCCAAATACGAGGGACGCTTGCCTGAACCTAAGATCAAGCAGCCACAGCCTATGTGGACTGGAAAACAAATCTTCAGTCTGTTCCTTCCCAAGGACATGAACTATGTTCTGAAGGCGAACATCTGTCAAAGCTGTACAAAATGCTTGGAGGAAGAATGTCAGCATGACGCTTATGTCGTGGTTAAGAACGGCGAACTGATAAGCGGGGTTATCGACAGGCGTTCGATAGGAGCTGAGCAGTCTGAAAGTTTACTTCACAGGATTATCAAGGACTATGGAGCTCAGGCTGGCCGTGAATTCCTCAACAAGATAACTAGGATGTTAAAGCTTTACATTTCCAACCGTGGATTCACTTATTCCTATGATGAACTGGTTTTGTCGCCTCGAGCCGAGGAGAGAATTAAGAAGACCATGGAAAGAATAGAGAAGAAGGTTGAGGAGCTGATCGAAAGCTTCCGCAAAGGCACGTTGCCTAGGCTTCCAGGTCAATCGCTTGAAGACTCTTTCGAGATTTATGTGATGAACGAGCTGGCCAAGGCAAGGGATGAGTCTGGCAAGATTGCGGACGAGGACTTCACGCTTGAGAACTCGGGCATCGTGATGACAAGAACAGGGGCAAGGGGTTCAAGTCTCAACATAGGCCAGATTAGCGCTTGTGTGGGACAACAAGCTGTTCGTGGAAAGAGAATCCTGCGAGGCTATGTTGACCGAGCCCTTCCACACTTCAAGGCTGGGGATCAGCGGCCCAAAGCAAGGGGATTTGTCTATTCGTCGTATCAGAGCGGGCTTGACGTTGTCGAGTTCTTCTTCCACGCCATGGGTGGCAGGGAAGGACTCGTGGACACTGCCGTGCGCACTCAGCAGAGTGGCTACATGCAGAGAAGACTGATCAACGCGTTGGAACACATTCGGTTGGAGTACGATAGCACGGTGCGGAATTCGGCTGGAGACATAATCCAATTCCAGTACGGCGAAGATGGCGTAGACCCTGCCAAGAGTGACCATGGGAAAGCCGTTAACGTGAGCCGTCTAGTAGATCAGATCAGAATAGCGAAAGAGAAAGGCAAACCTGCATCTGCTGAGTTTATCAAGGAACGCTTGGAAGAGGTGGAGGGTCAGCTTACTCCTATCCTTGTTGAGCAGCTGAAGCAGAACCTAGTAAAGCATAAGCTGAGCAGTTCGAGCGTTGAAAAGGGAATCGACTTGACTGTTGAGCATTATAAGCGTGCGTTAATGGAGCCGGGCGAGGCTGTGGGTATTGTTGCGGCTCAGTCGATCGGTGAGCCAGGGACGCAGATGACGCTTAGGACGTTCCACTATGCAGGAGTGAGGGAGCAGAACGTCACTCTTGGTCTGCCTAGGTTGATAGAAATTGTTGATGCTAGACGAATCCCTTCTACACCTGTCATGACGATCTACTTAACTGAGGAGTATCGGAAGAGCAGAGAAGCTGCCGTCAAGATCGCCAGAAGCGTGATCTTCACAACCTTAGAAAACTTGGCTGGAGCAATATTCATTGACCCTGTGCAGGACGAGATCGTTGTTGAACTCAACAAGACGATGATGGAGGACCGTGAGGTGACGTTGCAGGAGTTGAAGGACAGACTGGTGCTTCCGAACGCCACAGTAAAAGCTAAGGGGAATAACCTGCGGATTCAGCCCAAGAAGGTTGAGGCCATCCGGAAATTGCTTGGCAAGATCTCTGGGTTCCACGTTAAGGGCGTGGCTGGAATAAAGCGTGTGCTTGTCACCGAGGAACATGGCGAGTGGGTTATCAACACTGATGGTTCGAACTTGCCTAAGGTTTTGGAGGTCAACGGCGTGGACACTTCTAGGACGACGACGAACAATGTTCATGAGATAGCTAAGACGCTGGGTGTGGAAGCTTCTAGGAACGCTTTGGTAAACGAGGCTAAAGGTGTGCTGGAAGAGCAGGGCTTGGACGTTGACACGAGGCATGTTATGCTTGTGGCGGACATGATGACGTCCACGGGTGAAGTGCAGCAGATAGGTAGGCATGGCATCAGCGGCAAGAAGTCCAGTGTGTTGGCCAGAGCTGCTTTCGAGATTACTGTTCCGAACATCGTCGAGGCGGCTGTCAAGGGTGAAAGCGACCCGTTGGCGGGTGTGACCGAAAACGTAATAGTGGGGCAGTCCATTCCTATCGGGACGGGACTGGTGGAGTTGTTCATGTCAACTTTCGAGAAGAAGGGTGAGAAGAAGTGATAGATGTCGACAAGGCGGTTTCAACGGCTGTCAAGACGGGCAAGGTGTCTTTTGGCGCAAGCTCGGCCGTGCAAAACGCTCAGACTGGAAAGGTCAAACTCATCGTGCTGGCTTCGAATTGTCCTAAGGATATCCGCGAGGACGTGGAGTACTATGCAAAGCTGTCGAATGTTCATGTTATCACTTACAAGGGTTCATCCTTGGATTTGGCGGCTACGTGCGGGAAACCTTTCAGCGTCTCAGCGTTAAGTATAAGAGAACCCGGTGACTCTGAAATCCTCAAGCTCATGGAAACCAATGAACCTGACGAGTCCAGCGGAGGAGACGAATGACAACTGGTATAAAGTTCACGAGCAACGAGATGCGGTTTATCGCGTTGTTTGAAAGCATAACGAGCGCAAACGTCAAAGACTGCATAATTGATGAGGAGCAGGGCCGCGTGCTTTATGTTGTGAGTGAAGGACAGGTTGGTGTGGCCATCGGCAGGGGTGGAAGGAACATTCACACGTTGGAAAGGATGACTGGGAAGAAGCATGAGATAATCGAGTATGCTGAGCAACCCGCGCAGTTTATCAAGAATGCTTTGAAACCAGCTGACGTGAAGGAAGTGCGAATCACTGAGAGACCTGACGGGAAAACAATAGCTGTTGTGTCGGTTAATCCCAAGGACAAGGGCGTGGCCATAGGCAAGAATGGAAGAAACGCTGAACGCTTGAGGTTTTTGGCGAAGAGATACTTTCAAATACAGAACGTAAGCATAACGTAGGCGCCATGAAGGCTTCCATATGAAACGCAGTGTCTTGTGTTCGACTCTTCTTCTGTCATTTCTGTGTGCGTTGACAAATAGCGTGTATGCAGAAGATTCGCTTGTTGACCAGTTTATTGGTAGTCCTTTGTTGATTCTTGCGGGTATAATCGTGATCGTTGCAGTGGCTTTTGTCTATCACAGAATAAGGAAGTAAAGTACTCTGCCTCTTCGGTTTTTCTTTGTTCCGTTTCGGAAGAGTCTTCCTGTTCGTTTTTGTCAGTTAATTTGTGTGCGCAGAGTCTACCCCTAGGGTCTACTACATGATCCAAATATGCTCAGGAGATTCCGGTCCATGTATTATGCATTTTGACGGTGTGAAGCGCTTTTTAGTGCTTGATATTGGAGAACTGCACTTGTTGCCGTTTGATTTGGCTATGTTCTAACTTGAGGGTTTCTTGTGTGACGTTTTGTTGTCAGGTCTTTTGGGCGGGTTGGGTTTTCTCGTGTGAGAGGATGAGGTCGACGAGGGCGTTTTGGTTAACTTCTGCGCGTGTTCTCCAGTCTAGGTACATTTGTTCGTTCTCGTCCTGTGTGAGGTAGCCGTATCTGATGTATCTGTCTATGTTGAGGCCGACTTTCCATCCTGGAAGCTTGTCGCGGAGTATGTCTTCCACTTCTTTTCTCGGGGTCTTTCCTTTTTTGGATATTATGTAGGTGATTGCTATGGCGAGTCCGGCGAGGTCGTCTACGCGCCAGCCTATCATTTTTGCTTCTTTTGGTGTTATTTCTCCTCTGAGTGTGATGAGGAATCGGGCTTTGTCGAGTTGTTCTGTCGTGGGTTTTTCGATTGGTTTTTCTTCTTCGAAGACGGTTTTGACTTGTAGGTCAAGGGGTTTGAGGTGGTCGTCGAGGATTTTGAGGACTTTGGGGTAGTCTGAGCCGAGTGTCTTGTGGAGTTCCCAGCCTTTGACTCCGGGTTTCCTGTGTCTCTTGTAGAAGAGCAGGTGCGTGGCGCGTTTGAGTTTGCTGGCGTAGTAGGCCTTTCTCTTGCTCATGGGATCTCTCCTTTTTTCCATTTCCGCCATTCTTGCGCTGAGACTGCTATGGGTATTGAGACCAGCTGTTTGCCGCCTGCGTTACGTGTTGGTTTTTCTTTGGGCATTATGAACATTTCTTCTCTGAGCGGGTGTATTTCCAGACTGGCGTAGCCGTATGTGATGAGGAAGCTTGACATGAACGCTCTCTGAACGGTTTCATCATAGGTTTCTGCGCCTATAAAGTTCCAGTATGGGATCTTGCCGTTTTCGCCTTTTTCTGAAATGCAGCTCTTCAGTTCCTGCCAGAAGGTTTCTAGTTCTTCCGAGAAGGCCTTATCCCGCAGTATTCTTTCTCTTACGAGTTCTTCTCTTGTCGCCGTGCCCGTTTCGTTCTCGCCCAACAGTGTCTCTTTCCATCTTTCGTTCATGGGCAAGAGGCTGTCCCAGTATTCCATGGCTTCAGTTATGCTGCGCAGTGAAATCTGCTCCAGTTCGATGGTGGGGCGCCAGACTTTGTCGAAGGTTTTCACGATTTCCACTTTTTCCATTCGTCTGATCTTGTCTTCGAGCAAGAACGGGTCGGTATACAACGATGTTGAACGGTGTTTCACCCATTCGCTTTGGAGTCTTGTTACCGATGCTAAGCGGTGAACGGTTTCTGCGTCGAGGCATAGGTCTTCTGGGATGTTCCATTCTGGGAAGTGTTCTTTGATGATGTGGATGTTTGCTTTGATATCCACCAAAAACGGGTCCAGTGATCGGTCTTCAACTGATTTGCATGTGTCGATTATGCGTTGGAGTTTTTCTCTGCCGAGCTTCTCGTGCTCTTTCTTGGACTGCATTAGGCGACCTCTCTGACTATAGATTTGCCTTCTATGTTCTGCACTGTGATTATGTTGACGTCTTCTTTCGCGAAGGTTATTTGGCTCGGGGTGATCACGACATACTGCGCGCTCGACTCGTCAACTGCCGAGATCAGCATCTGAGCGATCAGCTCGCGGTTCTTGGGGTCCATGTGAATGTCATACTCGTCCACTGCGCGGAATGGCGAGCGAACATGTTGCTGCAACGCTAAGAGGAAGCTCATGGTGGCTGTTGTTCTTTCGCCGCCGCTCTGGGTGTAGGCATCAAGCGGGACGGGTTTTCCACCCTTGAAGCCCACGAGGATTTCCAGTCCTGCAGCTTCTATGTCCTGTCCGTTGGCAAGTCTTACTTCACCCTCAGCTTGAGTCTGTGTCAGGATTTTTTGGTATTCGAGGTTCGCGCGGTCCAGAAGCGTTTGTATCACGGTTCGCCAGGACTGCATTCTTGTTTTGACCTCTTCCAAGGTTTTTTCGCGGTTTTCGGTTACGAGCTGGGCTTTTTCTTTCAGTTCGAGGTAAAGCTTTGAGTAGGATTCGTACATTCGTTCGATGTCTTCAGAAACGTCCGAAAGAGCTGCTAAATGGCCGTCTGTCATGCGTATTTCGTCCAGAATATCCGCGGCCTCCTTCATGACCGCGATTCTGCCGCCAGTCTGTTCAGCCTTTCTTGTTGTTTCTTCAGTGCGAGTTTTTGCTTCGTTGATTTCTCTTTCTAGCTTCTTCAGGATACTTGCGGCGTTATCTGCGCGATATTGGAGAAGAGCGAGTTTTATGCGACTGTTAATTACTTGCGTGCCCACTTTTTCAAGTGCGTCTTCGAGACTTTCTGTCCTCGTTTGGTTTTCAGGTATCTCCTTGTTCACTTTTGACAACTGTTCATTCGAGTTTTCGATGAGTTCCTTTATGTTTTCAGTGCGCAATAGTTTGAACTGAGGGTTGACACTTGAAGCTCTGTGTGATTGGGAGCCTGTGCTTGTTGTCGTGTTTTCCAGTATTCTTGTTTCTTCCAGCAGTTGCTGGCAAAGTGTGATTGTTGATTCATTTCCAGCTTTCTCATGTTCCAGGTTCAGTCGTTCGACAAAAAGCGATTTCCATTCGTTCCTGAGTTTTTCATTTTCTTCCTGCTGATCGTGCAGGTCGCCGTTTGTTGTTCTTGTTTCTTCTTCAATCTTTGCCAGGCTTTCCTTCTCGGTTTTCCTTTCTGTTTCCAGCTGTTTAACTGCCTGTTCTCTTCTCGCCACTTCAGCCCATGCGAGTTCTCTTTCGAGGAATCTGCGTTTCGTCTGTAGCTGTTTTTTCTCTTGGTATCTGTCGTACTGTTCTCTCCAGTAGTTAAGTGTCTGCTCGGCTGATTCTAGCAGTTTGTTAGTGGAGTCTTCTTGGCTCATTATTCGACCGAGTTTCCGTTGTGCTTGGAGGACGTTTTCGCGGTAGGGTTCGAGCCCGACTGCGGCTTCAACGATGCGCAGTTTTTCTTGTATGGAGAGTATGGTGAACTGTTCCACCATGTTCTGGTGCATGATGATCAGAATGTTATCTGGGTCAACGCCTAGCTTACCCAACAGTCTTTCAACGTCGTTCTTTGTTACTGCACGGTTTTCAAGTTCAAACCAGTAGTTCCCGTCCTTCCGCATCACGCGCGTGAG
>CAYPRE010000014.1:0-497 GCA_964413045.1 uncultured Candidatus Bathyarchaeia archaeon | reverse complement strand
CTCAGTTTCTTCGACCGTTCCGTGTGAGTTTGTCCCAGAGCCACCGAAATAGCGAGGAGAAGTGATGATTTGCCTGAGCCGTTCGGGCCGCAGACAACGTTGACCCCCGGCTTGAAAGGCACCCTAGCATACTCGTAACTCATGAAGTTCTCCAAGATTACCTCTTGAATGAGCATCGATGCTGCTTATCCCTTCCTAGGTGGCATAAATAGAGGTCAAAGACTATTATTAAAACAAATTGTATAATTCTGCAGCAAATAGTGTGATACTGATAATAACAGGAATTCTGTTCTGAAGTAGAGCGTTCCAAAGACGCAATACCTACCCACGTTTTCTTATGTCCTGTGAAATAGAGCACCCTGCAGTGGCGAATGATAAAGAAGAAAGGTGATGCGCGGGAGATATCGGGAGAAATCTCCTTTCAAGGTCGAACGCTGCAGTTGAAAACGATGGCAGCGTGTAGCTGAACATTTTTACGCCGCTTGTGCCATGCGCGG
>CAYPRE010000013.1:0-16613 GCA_964413045.1 uncultured Candidatus Bathyarchaeia archaeon | reverse complement strand
GGCGGGATGGTTGAGTTGTGGGGAAAGGCTGGGTTGCCTTTCAAGCCGGGCGGGAGAGACAGCTTGGAGAATGTTGGGGCGCAGATGAATGCTGAGCCTGATTTTTTTGTTGGCGCTTTTGAGGGCGGTCGTATGGTGGGTGTGGCTGTGATGAGTAGTGATTTGAGGAGAGGGTGGATAAATCGGCTGGCTGTGGACCCGGGTTTCAGGCGCAGGGGCATTGCCACGGTGTTGGTTCAGGAGTGTGAGAGGGTGATGCAAAAGCATGGTCTTCGGTTGTTCTGTGCGTTGATTGATGATTCTAATGTGGCGTCAAAGAACCTGTTTAGGTCATGCGGTTATGTTGAGCATGAAGATATTACGTATTTTAGTAAGCGCGAAAGCGATGAGGTTTAGCTCTTTTTCTTGGCCACGAGTAAGAAATGTTCAGTGTTGCCGACGACGGATGGATGTGTGCATGTTTCCATGATTATTTCTGTCCACATTCGCCATTTCTCTTGGTCCTTGTACAGCTTGTTGGTTTCTTTCCTGTGAAGAGAAGATAGGCCTTCCAGACCCGCCATTTCTAAAACTTGAACGTTCTGCTTCTCAAACAACCTGTGCAGTTCCTCGGGTAGAAACCAATGGGCAGCAGTGAAACCTTGACCCTGCACGCCTGGAATGTAATCGCCTGTTTCCCAATGATGTTTTGCATAGCACATTTCATGTGGGAATCCTGTCAAAATTGTCCTTAACAATCCGAGGCGACTGATTACTGAGACGAAGATTGGGGCCTTTCTCTTCGCCACGCGTACCAGTTCTTTGGCCGCTGTCTCTCTCTGCTTTTCGCTTAGCAGGTGATTCAGCGGTCCTCCTAGGCACATTACTGCGTCGAAAGTTGCGTCTTGAAACCTTGAAAGATTTTCAATAGAGCCCTGCAGGAAATTCTTGAAGTTCCTTTTTACGCGCGCTTGCTTTGCCTTTCTTTGTGCTAGTTCTAACATTTCTGGAACGAGGTCCAGAAGAACGAGATCATAGCCTGCCTTTGCAAGCTCGATGGCGTACCTGCCAGGTCCTCCGCCTGCATCCAGAACTAATCCGTGTTTAGGGAGATATTTCTGGAGAAAATGCATCGTCACCATATGTTCTAATTGATGGTATGGGTCCTGCCGCAACCTTCGCCATTCGACTTCACTGTTCTTGCCGTACCATTCTTTCACAAACTCTTCTGGTTCTCGACGATGCTTGTTAACCATCTCAACACCGAAGAAATTCTGTGAGCACGGGTTGGAAACGCCCTCGATTCCATTGGTCTTGCATGGCCTGTTTTTGCCTAAAAGTCAAACGGCTTTGCAATGACTTCCCTGATCTTGAGGTCAAAGAATCTAGACGTGTTGGCGGGGTATACGCGAAGAGCCGTGTCTGCACCATTGCCCGTTCCTCCGATGGCTACGATGTCCTCGTCGGCTGGGATCAAACCAGCGTCGGTTGCCATGAGGGTGATTTCCACGCATACTTTTGTTCCTTCTCCCAAACGCCTGAGAACGTTTGCCATAAGTTCCAAGGGTTGGATTGTTCCGAAGTCTCTCCGCACCGCTCTTTCTACGCCACTTAAAGCGTGAGTACCGACGAAGATCTTTGCTCCAGCTTTGGAGATCTCTTCCCTGTATTCTTCGTTCAGTTCGCTTTTCCCAGGCTCTTTAGATCCGTGGGAATGCGCCACGACTACAACGTTGCGCCCTTGAAACATTGCTACCGCTTTTGCACCTGTCTGTCCAGTTGTTGACGCAATCACTATGTCTCTTATGTTTTCTTTTTCCACGTATTCTTTCACGGTTGCCAGGAGTCTGTCGGTATTCTGAATTCCTGCGTTTTTGAAATAGACCATTTTCCTTTCAACTGATTCCATGACTCTTTCCTCGCTTTGGTTGTCTCCGGTATCTGTCTCATGCTCTTCTTAACGGTTTATGAAGTTTTCTTTCACGGGTTTTCTCTTGAGTTTTGTTCCACAAACTTTGCACTTTGAGTTTTTGTATTCTTGGGAGTATCTTTTGTGGCATGCTGGACAGTATCGTACCCATTGGAAGCGACGCTGGATTCCGAATGTGGCGAGTGAGGCGAACTCGATTTTCATCTGATTGGCTACGTTCTGTATTGAATAATCGTCTGTAGCTACTAGCGGGTGGTGACCGTTTGTTTTGAGTTCAAGGGCAAGTGCCAATACTTGAAGGTCAGTTACTGAAAGCGAATGAGTATCTCCTACCGTCGAGGCTGAGGCTCTTGCTGTAACTATGCTGCTGTCTTTGGGTGTCTGTACAGCGACCTTTCCGTTCTCTATGGCTGTTTTGAGTCTTACCAAGGACATTGAGTCTTGCAACATTTCTTCTATAACTGAGGGAACGGTGTATTGTTCTTCCTTGATTGAAAACGGGTCAAGACCTGCAACAAGAGCCGACGTGTCCAAGACCACGACTCTTTTCTCTTTCTTCTCCGTCGTATTCATGTTATCCCTTGAACAGCAGCCTACCTCTCAGCCGACGGTAGAAGTCCTGTTTGAACCTTATGAACGAAGTAACGTATTTGGAGCGGGTTACCGTTAGGGCTGGCCGCCTTGAGCCAATGAATTGGCGGTGACGTCCGTCGACGAGAACGAAAATCCGTTTGGGTTTAACAACTTCGATTGTGAGTTTCGAATCTGCTGGGAATACTACTGGGTGAAAAAGACCTAGAGGACATATAGGTGTCAAAACGAAAGCGTTGACTTCTAAGTCCAAGACTGGCCCACCTGCTGAAAGGGAATACCCAGTCGAACCGGTCTGAGTCGCGGCCATCAAACCGTCTGATTGACAGTTCAAGATCCGTTCACTGTTTTTCAGAATCCGTGTATAAAGCAGTTTTGCCGGTTCATCGGCCGAGACAACAACTTCGTTTAGGGCGTCCGGAAACTTTGCGCTGTCGCTTGTGATGGAAAGTTTCATGCATTTTTCGATCTGAAAATCGCCACTTAGGCACTTGTCCACTGCAGCAAAAGCCTGTTTAGGGGGTACTTCAGTGAGGAAGCCTCTGACGCCCATGTTTATCGCCAGGATCGGGGGCTCAGGTTTCGGAATCGAGATACATGCTCTAAGAATTGTTCCATCGCCGCCGAGTGTGATTATGAAGTCCGTGTTGAGTCTTTCTAGGGGGATGCTCTTGTCGATGGCGGGCATTCTTTCAGCCAGCGTGTCCTCGACGAAAACTTCAAGTCCCTTTTCGCTCAGGTACTCTTCTAGTTCGCGCGCCAGCTTCACGCATGCTTTTTTGTCAAAACGTGCTACGAGCCCGACGCTTCTGAACAAAGTAGCTGCCCCAGTCTAGTAGCGACACCTTAATCTATATATGGATGTTGTTCAGAAGTGCTTTGTATAAAGACGTCCGCGAGCAGGTTGTTTTATGACGAAACCAGTCGGTGTTGGGGAACTGAGAGTTGGAGGATACATGGTAATTGAGGGTGAACCATGCCACATAGTCGAAATTCAGAAGTCAAAGCCTGGAAAGCACGGTTCAGCCAAAGCAAGAATAACGGCAATCGGCGTTTTTGACAACACCAAGAGAAGCTTTGTGAAGCCAGTTGATTTGGGTGCGGAAGTGCCCATTATCGACAAAAGGATGGGGCAAGTTTATGCTGTCATTCCAACTGGGGTTCAGATTATGGACTTGGAAACGTTCGAGTATTTTGACCTTCCCTATCCGCATGAGGAAGAGCTTAAGGCGAAACTCGTTGCGGGCGTTGAGATTGAATACTGGAAAATATTGGGCAAGATGAAGATAGTCAGAACGAAATGAGCTAGTCCTGATTTTCTATTTCTGGACCACTCTTTCTTCTTCTGTGGTGTCTCAAGAGGTTCAGGAGTTCATCCACCATTTCCAGTTCAGCTTGATGAAGCTTGCATAGAGGAACAGAAGGATTACTCCCCAGCTTAGTGCGATGCCGGCTATTTCTAAGATCAGTGTCTCGCGGAGGTAGGCATAGGACACCCATGCACTCACTGCACCTAAGCCTATGAGTAATAATATGAATATGGCAAAATGGATGGCACGTTCAGTCGCCACTGGTCTTCAGCCTTCTTGACTGTTCTCTGTAGGTGCGTTTGCGTTAAAAGACTTCCGTCAAGGTTTATTTTGCTGTCTATTGTAGGGATGTTTTGAGGCCAATGATGCTAGAAGAGCCGTCTGATTTGTGACGATGTTCAGTTGCTGAGGCTTCAGCGTTTGCTGAGGCGCCGATGCAGTTTGTGTGTCCGGGGCATGTGGATTTCGAGGATGCCCTTCTTGTATTTGATGATCATTTTGCTCATGTCGACGGGTACTGGAATGCGCATATAGAAGTGGAATTTTCGGATTTCGCCCATGTGATGGCTGACACCAAATTCATGGAGGTCCAGTTTTCTTCTCATTTGTGCCAGAATCTCGAGCGAATTGTCAGTGGGTCTGACTTGTACAGAATCTTTTTTAGTGAAGGGCAAGTCAGCAGTTACGATGACTTCTGATGCTGTCACGCTTATCTCGCGAAGGGGCTCCATCGAGAAGTTTTTTAGGTCCCAGGAGGGCTTCTGCATCAGCGTTTCATTCAGTTCTTCTGCCCAAGTCTCCAGATCTTCAAGATATCTGTCGACGACATTTGACACGTCGCCTTTCTTTTTGTTGGGTATTCTTTCATTCCTCCTTACGACACGTACATTGGGATGTCGTATTCTTGCCCTTTCTTCATCTTGGACATCTCCTGCTGAGTTCGCTTCATCACGTCCCTAGCTTTCAGACGAATCTCTTCGCCTTTCTCCAGAAGCTTCGCAACATCCACTTTGATCCCAGTGACTTTTGTCAAACTCTTCAACACTTCCGCTGCAGCTTCAGGATCTGGATAATTGTGGAAGCACTGGGCAAGCAACGTCAAGGCAGACAACCCATAATTCGAAGCACGCTGCAGTACCACTGCCTGAGGCCCGACCATGTATCCTTCCATCAAGACTTCTATCCCACTGTCTTTAGCCACTTGGAGGGCTTCAGGATTTGAAGCAGCAACAAACGACTTCAGCTCCGTCGCATCTTGGCGGTCTTGAATTGGAATGCCGGCAAGTGAAATCATCATCTTGACGTTTTTTGACCTTCCCCATTCTATCAACGCGTCCATGATCAGATAGATCATGTCTGCTGGTATGGGTACCTCAGAGATTGCCAAGAGAACGTCATGATCGGCAAAAATCCTCATCGCCGAATGGGGTAGACCTTCGTGCAGCACAATGAGCGGCGGTAGCAGCGTTGAGTCTACGTATGCGACTTCAGACAAGCTGAGCTCATCGACTAAGTGTGATGCCGCTATAAGGCCTACCAATCCAACGTCAGGAAACCCGAAAAGCAAAGTAGCTCCTTGAGGAATCTTCTTTTTCTCAACGATCTTGACCTGTTCGCTCAAACACAACCCTCAACGACTTTCTAAAGCTGCGCAAAATGTAAAAAAGCTTGCGGAAGCCTGAGTCGAACAGCGGAATAGCTATTAGCTGCTTGAGCGGTCTTAGGTCTGGAGAAAACCATGGCTCTGGACCATTTGGGCTCGTCGCTCACGGACGCAATCAAGAAGTTATTCAGAGCTTCGGTCGTAGATGAAGCTGCTGTCAAAGATCTAGTGCGCGATATTCAGAGGGCTCTGATTCAGGCCGACGTGAATGTAAAGCTCGTGCTTGATATCTCGAAGAAGATTGAAGAACGTTCGTTGAAGGAGAAAGTTCCACCTGGCATTTCGAGACGTGAGCACGTAATAAAAGTCGTTTACGAAGAACTGACGCGCTTTCTAGGTGACAAACCCGTTCCTCTGAAAGTGGATCCTGGAAAAAGAAAAATAATAATGCTTGTTGGCATTCAAGGTTCTGGAAAGACTACTGCCTCTGCAAAACTGGCAAGATACTTCCAAAAGAGAGGGCTGAGATCTGCCCTTGTCTGTGGAGATACGTTTAGACCTGGTGCCTATGCTCAGCTTCAACAACTCGCAAGCCGTACTAACGTCCCGTTTTTTGGCGACCCAAAGGGGAAAGATGCTGTTAAAGTCGTGGTAGAAGGCTTGAAACAGTTCAACGACAAGGAAGTAGTAATAGTCGATACTTCCGGTCGCCACAAAGAAGAGCGAGAACTCATAAAGGAAATGAAAATGCTCGAGAACAAAATCAAGCCAGACGAAGTCATGCTCGTGATCGACGGAACTATCGGACAACAGGCGTTAGCTCAGGCAAAAGGGTTCAATGAAGCCACGCCGATAGGCTCGATCCTCGTGACGAAGCTGGATGGTTCCGCACGAGGCGGTGGAGCCCTCTCTGCCGTCGCGGCTACTGGAGCCCCCATAAAATTCATCGGTACCGGAGAAAAAATCGAGGACGTAGAAGCTTTTATTCCTTCCAGGTTCGTTGGGCGCCTCCTCGGAATGGGGGACCTAGAGACATTACTTGAAAAAGTGCGGGAAGCAGAGATCACCGTTCCTGAGAAAAAGGCCAAAGCGATTTTGAGTGGAAAATTCACGTTGACAGACATGTACGAGCAGTTCGAAGCCATGAAAGGCATGGGCACTTTGAAGAAGCTTATGAAAATGATCCCTGGAATGTCCTACAACATTCCTGACGATATGCTTAACACGGCTGAAGGACGCTTGGAGAAATGGCGCGTAATGATCCAGTCAATGACTCCTGACGAGAAAGAAAATCCCAAGATCTTCAATGCATCACGGACTAAACGCGTAGCAAGGGGCTCTGGTACTAACGAGAAGGAAGTGAAAGAACTTCTCAAGCAGTACGTTATGATGCGCAAAATGCTGAAGACGATGAGGAGAAGGAAAAAGTTTCCATTCTTCGGCAAAGGAATGCCAATGGACCTAAAGTAGGGCCCGCAAGTTTGGAAGGGCGATTCATGGATATTCAGGGCAAGGCACTGCGAATGCTCAAACATCATCCGTTGTGCGACCACTGTCTAGGACGACAGTTTGCTTTGCTTGGCCATGGTTTGGAAAATGATGAGCGAGGCCGAGCGATTAAACTTGTCTTGGTGATGGAGGCGCACGCTCAGTCATTGGCTGGCAGAAAAGAAGGCTTGAGAATCCTAAAAACTCTGGCCACAAACGGCTTCTCAGATACAGCAAGAGAAGTTCTTGAAAAAATAGGGCATCCCGTTCTTGGGACGGAGTTCCCAAGTGCCTGTTTTCTATGCGAGAACAAGTTGGACCGTGCCAACAGGTTGGTCAGAAAGGCCCTGAAGCTTCTCGCAGACTACGAATATAACAGCTTCCTTGTGGGGACAGAGATTCCCGTCCCAATTGCCGAACGTGAAGACGAGTTCAAGGCACAGTTTGAAGTGGCCCACGGTGAGAGTCTGAAGAATGAATTTGGAAGAGTCGTGGGGAAAAAGATAGCTGAAAAAAATAAGAAGTCTGTTGAATTCTTGAAACCCGATGCAGTCGTGTTAGTAAAGCCTTTTAGCGGGGAGGTTGAGCTTCAGTCCAACCCCCTATTCATAGCTGGGCGATACAGGAAGCTCGTCAGGGGAATACCGCAATCGAAGTGGTTCTGTTCCAGTTGCAGAGGAAAAGGATGTGCAAAATGCAACTGGACAGGAAAAATGTATCCCGAGTCAGTGCAAGAAATTATCGAAGGACCTTTCCTTAAGGCGACAGGCGGGACTCAGGCATCATTTCATGCCTCAGGAAGAGAGGATATTGATGTCAGAATGCTGGGCAATGGCAGACCGTTTGTGCTTGAGATAACAAAACCGAGAAGACGCTTTCTGAACCTATCAGAACTGGAGGAGGAAGTCAACAAGTATGGGAAGGACAAGGTTGAGGTCTCGGGTCTGAAGCCTGCAGACAGGCATCTTTTGAGAGAGCTTAAAATGGGCGAGAAAAAACAGAAAGAATACCTTGTGATTATGGAGTTCGAGAACAAGGTCACTGCTGATGAGTTGGATATGCTGAAAAAGAGGCTAACGAATGCCACTATTCAACAGAGAACCCCCCTGCGCGTGTTGCATCGCCGTGCAGATTTGACGCGAGAAAAGTACATATACGAGGTGGACGTTAAGAAACTGTCGCGTAATAAGGCTGAAATGAAAATACGCTGCCAAGGAGGACTCTACGTTAAAGAATTGGTGACTGGCGATGAAGGAAGAACAACTAATAGCGTTTCAGAGATTCTCAAGAACAAAGCGAAGCCTTTGAAACTTGATGTCTTGAATGTAATTATGGAAGATTAGTTGAGGTGCAACAAGATGAAGGGATCAAAAGGTTACCGTTCTGGTGCGCGTCGTCTGTTGACGAAAGGGCATAGAGAACATGGCAAATTAAGGCTGAGCAAATTGCTTCATGAATACCAGCCTGGCAATCGGGTAGTCGTTAAGATAGATTCCAGTGTTCATAAGGGGATGCCTCACAGGCGCTACCATGGAAGAGTTGGAACTGTTGTCGAGAAGCGAGGGCGCAGTTATGTTGTGAATGTTTCTCAAGGAGATGCTATGAGGCAAATAATTGCCCGACCAGAGCATTTAGAGCCTTCGGAGTGATTATGATGTCGGAAAGAAGTGAGACTGAAAAAAAACTCACGCTTCCTCAAGTCAAGAAGTTGATGGAGTCCGTGGGCGAAGAGAATTTGGACCAGCTGCAACGGCGCACATTTGACTACGTGTCAAAGTTCTCAAAGATAGATGCAGAAGCTGCTGAAGGAGTAATGCAAAGACTTGTTACAGAGTTCGGCTTAGAAGAAATAGAAGCGATTGAAATAGTCAATTGTATGCCGAAAAGCATTGAGGAATTGAGAGTTTTCTTGGCTGGCGGTCGTAAGATCATAGAGACTGCAAAGCTAGATGCGATAATTAACCTTTTGAATGAGCATCGAAAGTTGAAATAGTCATTTCTCCCCAATTGTTTTTTAAGTAAAAAGAGACAGAATAAGGAAGATTATGACTATGATGGACAAGCGGTACGAAGAGTACGCTTACATATTGGACTTCCTGCCTCATGGCCGTCCCGGTATCCACGTGTCGGGCCGAGCTGGTTACCGAGCAGGAGCTCTCGTTCAGCTTGTCGGCGAAGAATTCTTCACTCTGCTGGAGGCACTTGTCAAAGAAGGCATAATGCTGAAACCTCCTGACCGTGTCTTCGTAGGAAAAGAAGCGCGCGATGAGATCACATATATTATCGGCCGAATAAGCTATGAAGAACTGACAGCCGCTGCAAGAACTGAACTTCCAACAGTGATCAGCAAAGTAGTCTTGAACAGACAGAAATGGTTCGTCGACTTTTTCAATACCGCAAGAGCAGTGACCCCTCGAATGCACACGTTAGAACTTGTGCCCGGAATCGGCAAGAAATACATGTGGCAGGTCATAAATCAACGGGAGAAGAAACCCTTCGAAAACTTCGAGGACTTACAGAAGAGAACAGAACTGCCGAACCCAGTCAAACTGATTACCAAAAGAGTCATGGAAGAACTGGAAGGCGACAGCAAATACCGATTGTTCACAAGGGCCCATTAGCGCAATCATAAAAGTGTCAGCATGAGCCTGCAGGAAAGAACGAAGTCGCTGCTTCGAACATATCGAACTCGTCCGAAGAAGTCTTTTGGACAGAACTTCATGATCGACCCTGTGTTCTTTCGAAGCATGGCTGATCATGCTGCGCTTGACAAGACTGACACTGTACTGGACATCGGTGCTGGGCTAGGGTTTCTGACACGTTTCGTTGCAGACAGATGCAGGACAGTTTTAGCAGTCGAAGCTGATTCGATAATCGCGAGTATATTGAGTGAGCAGCTTGTTGATGTGCCAAACGTCAAAGTAATCAAAGGCAACGTGTTCAAAATAGGAATTCCTCCATTCAACAAAGTTGTCTCAATCCCTCCCTACAGCATCTCCTCTCGGTTGCTAGTGTGGCTCTTCAGCAAAAAGTTTGAGCGTGCAGTACTTATCTTGCAGAAGGAGTTTGCTGAACGTCTTGTGGCTTCTCCCCGAAATGAAGATTACGGTTGGCTGACGGTTCTTGCACATTATTACGTGGAGGTCGAACTGTTGGACGAAGTTCCAAAGTCTGCCTTTTATCCGCCGCCAAAAATAGATTCTGTCATCACTTATCTAAAAGCTAGAAAACGCAGTCCTTTCACGCTGAAGAATGAAGAGTCGTTCAAGCATCTTCTGCACTCACTTTTCACCCAACGGAACAAGAAAGTCAGGAATGCCATCCTGCACTTCCTGAGAAGCACATGCAAAATGTCCAAAGAAACAGCCGCCAAAGTTGCTGACACCCTTCCATTCCATGACAAACGAGTCAGAGAATTGAAACCTGAGGATTTCGGAGTGCTAGCCAATGCCGTCTCCGATTAACAGAGTCTTCTTCTCAGAGTACGTTTTCGAAATCCTCGAAGAAGTTTACGAACCTGCCGAAGACTCCTTCCTTTTAGCTGACAATCTTGTCACGAACAAAGACGATACAGTCATCGACATGGGAACAGGCTGCGGCATATTAGGAATCATTGCAGCAGGAAAAGGTGCGAAGGTCCTTGCCGTTGACATTAACCCCTGGGCAGTTCAATGCGCGAAAGAGAATGCACGTCTGAATCATGTAAGTGGCAAAATGTCTTGCGTCCAAGGAGACCTGTTTTCTCCTATCCGAAAGGATGCAAGATTCGACGTGATCATGTTCAACGCTCCCTATTTGCCATCAGAACGTGACGAAGAATGCTCTTGGCTGGAACGCGCTTGGTCCGGAGGTCAATCTGGAAGACAAATCATCGATCGCTTCATCAATGACACACCAAAACATCTGAAGCCAAACGGCAAGTTTTTCCTGTTGCAGTCCAGTCTTTCTGATATTTCTGAAACGCTTCATCGACTAACTGGAAAGAATCTTAGAGGAACCATCGTTGCAGAGAAGATACTGCCCTTTTTCGAATCAGTCATTCTGATAGAAGCAGAATTCATGTCAACCAGCGCTAATGAATCCTGAGAGCCATGGACTCGTTAGGACTCCAGCTTACCGTACTCTATACGCCCTTCCTCCAAGACATATTCGACGTGACTGGCCCTGGATTTGACGATTCAGGGATCGCGCTGTTGTTCACGGCAATCATGTTCGGCGCCCTCGAAGCTGGTAGGCATGTTGCCAGCAGAATGCGAGAATAGGTTGGAAAGGCTTAAATGGTAACTGCTAGGAAAGAACCTTTCCGTAACTGAAAAAAGGAAGGCTTGAACAACCAAATGACTGAAAAAATAGCGAATCCAGCGCCGCTGGGATTGTTGGGTTTTGGAATCACAACTATCCTTCTGAACTTTGCACACAATGCAAGACTGGGGCCAGTTGACGGCATGATTCTTGGCATGGGTCTGGTCTACGGCGGACTTGCGCAAATCATCGCAGGCATAATGGAATTCAGAAAAGGTAACACCTTCGGAATGGTGGCCTTCACCTCTTATGGACTGTTCTGGTGGTCTTACGTGTTCATCAACATGCTGCCGAGGAGTTACTTGTTTGCAGGATACGCGTTGCCATCTAATGAAGCTATGATGGCTTACTTTTTCATGTGGGGACTCTTCACGCTGATAATGTTCTTCGGCACTCTCAGAACCAACCGAGCATTGCAGGTCGTTTTCTCGACTCTTGCTGTCCTATTCTTCCTGCTTGCCATCAAGTCAGGCATTCTCGGATACACTTCGCTGACAGCAACCGATCTAGAATGGTTCACACGGGTAATAGGATTTGAAGGAATCATCGTAGGGTTCAGCGCATTCTATTTGGCTCTTGCAGAAGTGCTGAACGAGGTTCACGGCAAGACAGTGCTTCCCATAGGCCAATTGATTTAGACCAACCTTCCCTTTTTATTTTTTCACTAAAGAAAGTTTATATTCGTGTGAGAATGTCTTTTCCCAAAATTCATGAAGGTAAAAGAATGTCAGAAGCAAACTTACCGTTTAACGAAAAGGTGTATCCTGGAAAAATCCTCAGGGACGAATGGGAGAAATCGATAAAGTACCCTCAGGAGTATTGGGCTGAAAAAGCAAAAGCCCTTGACTGGGTCAAAACATGGAACAAAGTGCTGGACGACTCAAACCCGCCATTCTACAAATGGTTTACAGGCGGCATCCTGAACATATCCTATAATGCTCTAGACAGACACCTCAACACATCTAAGAAGAACGCGCTTGCTTACATTTGGGAAGGCGAAGATGGGGGAGTTCGAACCTACTCCTTCTACCAGCTCTACCGAGAAGTGAACAAACTCGCCAAAGTCTTCAAAGACCTAGGACTGAAAAAAGGAGACCGCGTGGCCGTGTATCTGCCGATGATTCCTGAACTCCCAATCACACTGTTGGCAACGGCAAGACTAGGCGGAGTTCATACAGTCGTCTTCTCAGGCTTCAGCGCAGAAGCACTCGCAGACAGGATAAACGATTGCGGAGCAAAGATCCTCGTAACAGCCGACGGAGCTTACAGACGTGGAAAAACAGTCACACTGAAAGATACAGCTGATCGCGCTTTGCAGGCTACCCCATCAGTTCAAAAAGTCGTTGTCGTCAAAAGAACAGGACAAACAGTGCCGATGAAAGAGGAACGTGACGTGTGGTACCACGAGGCAATCGCGAAAGTTGAAGCAAATGTGTATGTTTCACCAGAACCCACGGAAGCAACCGAGCCACTCTTCATCCTTTACACTTCAGGAACAACAGGAAAGCCAAAAGGCGTACAGCATGGCGTCGGGGGCTATCTAGTGTGGGCGTACTGGACGCTCAAATGGGGTTTCAACCCGAATGAAAAAGACATCTGGTGGTGCACGGCCGACATCGGCTGGATCACTGGACACACCTACAACGTGTATGCACCTCTTTCGTTAGGAATAACTTCTTTCATATTCGAAGGAACACCAGACTATCCGGCCCAAGACAGATGGTGGGAACTTATCGAAAAACATGGCGTCACCATACTCTACACGACGCCGACAGCGATCAGGATGTTCATGAAATTCGGAGAACAATGGATAAACAAGCACGACATAAGCACGCTGCGACTATTGGGCACAGTCGGCGAGCCCATCAACCCAGAAGCTTGGAAATGGTACTACCGCATCATAGGAAAGGAGAGACTGGCAATCATAGACACTTGGTGGCAGACTGAAACAGGCGGTTTCATGATTGCTCCTCTGCCAGGAATAGAACTCGTGCCTCTTAAGCCAGGTTCGGCCACAAACCCTCTTCCCAGCATCGACGCAGAAGTCTACGACGAAAAAGGAAAGCCAACTCCAGCAGGCACTAAAGGGTTATTGGTCATCAAGTCACCTTGGCCTGGAATGCTCGAAACTATTTGGAAGGACCCTGAGAGATACAAGCAGACATACTTCGGAAGATTTGGAAACATCTACTACACAGGTGATTATGCAGTGAGGGATCCAGATGGCTACTTCTGGCTACTCGGAAGGGCTGACGAAGTCTTGAAGGTCGCAGGGCACAGAATCGGAACCGTTGAGCTTGAAAGTGCACTTGTGTCGCATCCTGCAGTCTCAGAAGCTGCGGTTATGGGCAAAGAAGATGCTCTCAAAGGAGAGGTCCCAGTCGCTTTCGTCGTACTAAGAAGCGGATTTTCACCTTCTGATGAGCTTCGCGCAGAACTGATAAAACACATAAGATCAACAATCGGCCCGATCGCCACACCAGACGCGATCGTTATCGTCAACAGACTGCCAAAGACACGCAGCGGCAAAATCATGAGAAGACTGCTGAAAGCAGTGTTGGCGGGCGTATCATTGGGCGATGTGTCCACGCTGGAAGACGAAGGCTCAGTCGACGAAATAAAGGCAACCTATGACGAATTGAAAAGACAGCTCGAAAAGAAATAGCCCACTCTATTTCTTCATCTTCAATTTTTCTTGTTGCTTTGTCAAGGATAGAATCTTCTGGTCGTTCTAGGAAATGGTATTGCGTCTATTATGTTCTCCAAGTCAAGCATCCATGTTAGAACGCGTTCTAAGCCCATTCCGAAACCAACATGGGGGACAGTTCCATAACGTCGCAGGTCGATGTACCAGTCATAGTCATTCTCCTTCAACCCCATTTCTAGGAGCCTGTCAATCAGTTTTTGCTTGTCATCTTCCCTTGCACCGCCCGTAGAGATTTCCCCTATCCTCGGGACGAGAATGTCAGTTGACATGGCCAAGTCAGGGTTGTCTCGATGAGTTTTGCAGTAGAACGCCTTGATCTGTTTTGGATAGTCAAAAACAAAAAAAGGTTTGCCATGGTCTTCTGCCAAGGTTTTTTCTTCTTCGTAGCCCATGTCGTCGCCCCATTCAATCTTCAAGCCCTTCGCTCTCAGTTTCTCTACAGCCTCTGTGTACGTTATTCTCGGGAAAGGAGTCTTGACTGATGTGAGTTTTGAAATGTCTGCGCCAAGCTCTACAAGTTCAGGCTTGCAGGTCTCCGCAGTCCTGTGACAAATGTAAGTCAGAAGCTCCTCTTCAAGCCGCATCAGATCATCCATGTCTGCAAAGGCTTGTTCGGCTTCAATATGCCAATATTCGGTTAAATGTCGTATCGTTCTGCTCTTCTCAGCTCTGAAAGACGGGGCAACACAGTAGACCTTCTCCAAAGAATAGATCAGGATTTCGAGATAAAGCTGAGCACTTTGCGTCAAGTACATGTTCTGGTCAAAATACTTCAGACCGAAAAGCGTTGAACCGCCCTCACAGGCACTTGTTATGAACATGGGCGGAGAAACCTGAACGAATGCCTGTTCCTTGAAAAACTCATTCGTGAAGCCTAGGACTTCACTGCGTACTTTCATTATCATGCTCATCTTGCGACTGCGTAGCCAAAGGTGCCGAATGTCTCGCAAGAAATCTTCCGTCTCGTTCCCACTAGTTATCGGGAAGGGGGACTCAGCCAGACCTAAAATTGACAACTTCTCTGTAACAACTTCATATCCGCCTGGAGCTCTGGCATCTTTCTTGGCAATGCCTTCAAGAATGAGAGAGGATTCGATCGTAGCTTTTTCAGCGTCACTCCACGCAAGACTTTCCTTCTTAACAGGACACTGAATGACGCCGGATGAGTCACGCATGACTAAGAAAATCATCTGCTTTCCTTCCCTCTTGCGGTAAACCCATCCTCTGACTGCAACTTTCTTGTCTTCAAACTGTCCGTCTAGGATTCTCTTGATAGAAACAAAGACCATACACGTCAGCCTTCCGTTTGAATACTTTCTTCAAACCTAAAGGTCTATCTTGAATTTTAAACTTCCTTAGTAACAGGCTCGAAAACCTTAACGGCAACAATAACTGACAAGGGTATCGCGCCAACTGCAAGCAGCAGAAACGGCGTTAGTGGCGAAACGTAGGCATAAAGGGCTCCCACTACCAGTTGGGCGACTGCTTGGCTGAGATACATGAAGAATTGGCCGCAGCCGACCACTTTGCCCCTTAATTCTTTAGGCGTCAGGTCTCCTACGAGAGAGTTGTAGCTAGTTCCCTGCAGCATCTGTCCAAGCCCGAACAGGAAGAAAGACAAAAGCAACATGCTAAAACTCGCATTGACAAAAATGATCATCGCAGGAATGTAGAGTATGAACCCTAAAATCAGGAAACGTTTGCGCCCGGTAACATCCATTCTGAACCCGGCCAGTATCGTGGGAATTGAAATGCTAACATACATGAAAGCCACAGCGATTGCGTACTGAACCTTGTCAAGATGGAGCCAGGATGTTGCATAAACGACAAAATACGTTTGGCATCCTGCAACGAGGCTGGTTATCCCCGCATAAGCCAAGAACAAGTAGAAGGTTGAACTCGGCACTTTCTTCCACACACGCAAACTTTCCTTCACGGACCTCGGATATTCTTGGATGGCCGCAAGAAGGTTGGGAAGACCTCCGGCCTTGTTGGGCGAGAGCGTCTCCTTGAGTTTGAACCTTAATGTAGCAGCCGCAAGAAAGGTCAACAAAGCGATCGCGTAGGCTATCCGCATACCCAGGTTCAGTTCAAAAGCAGTGACCAAGAAAAGTGCTATGATGGGCGCGGGTAACGCAACAAGATTTGTTATTACCGCTTGCAGAGTGAAACCTTTTCCCCGATGTTCAGGAGCGACAGAATCCAGCATGATCGCGAACAATGCAGGCTGGTACAGAAGGCAGAAATTCTGTATCATCAACCCGAAGACAACGAACTGCCATGAGGGTGCAAACACCAAGAGAAGATAGGACAAAGCAACACCGTACGTCATTGTGACCACCAAGCTCCTTCTACCGTCCTTGTCAGCAAGATAGCCGCCTGGAAACTGGACCAGAGCTAACGCAATGGTTGCTGCAAAACCTATCACACCTAGGAGAAAATCGTCTGCCCCCAAATTCTTGTAATACAAACTCGAATACGTTCCTGGAATGGGACCTGCGAAATTCATGAGGATCCATGATATGATCAATATCAGAAAATTGCCGCTGATGAATGCGTAACGACTGCGGAAATTCAAAACAGACCTCACTGTTGAAATGCCATTGAAAGACGGAAATATAAAGTGTCAGATGAAACAGGTGATGTTGACTCCATAATTCTTAAATCTCCCAAACTGGGAGTATGACCCAAGCCGTGCTGAAA
>CAYPRE010000012.1:0-16661 GCA_964413045.1 uncultured Candidatus Bathyarchaeia archaeon | reverse complement strand
CAGGCCCCATAACCGCGTTGATGGTCGCGGCAAAGACCCTTGGAGCAAAAGAAGCAAAATTATTATGCTATAAGACCAGTGGTGATGTAATTGGCGACTACTCAAGTGTGGTGGGGTACGCCGCCGTGTGTTTCACAAAATAGTGGTGAAGAATGGGGGTCGTTGCCTCTGCTCCCGCGAAGATCATACTTTTCGGAGAGCATTTCGTCGTCTATGGCGAACCAGCGATAGTAGTAGCCATAAACAGGCGAGCCCGCGCGACGGCCGAACGAAGGCAAGATAACCGCCTGCGTTTTCATTCGACAAACTTGAGTACGTCATGTTACTTTGAGAATGGAGTTTTCAAGGTGGAACAGGGCGATGCAAAGGAAGCCCGACTTAAATTCGAACCCGTAAAGCTGACTGTAGAAAGAGTCTTGTCAAAATACGGAAAGAACGTGGGGTTGGATGTTGAAATCAACTCTACGATTCCCGTAGGCGCCGGGCTAGGGTCATCGGCGGCCGTGGTCACTTCGGTGGCGGCGGCTGTTGGCGCTTTGCTTGAGCTGGAACTCACGAAAGAAGACATATTCAGAATTGCGTACGATGCTGAAAAGACTGTTCATGGAAATCCCTCAGGAGTGGACCCTGCCATTGCTACATTCGGTGGCACGCTTTTGTTCCAGATTGATACAGGCTTCAAACCTGTTGAAATCAATTCTGACATCCCTCTGGTAATAGGTGACACGGGAGTAGCACGGTCAACAAGGGTCCAGGTTGAAAAAGTGCGCGAGATAATGGACAGCTACCCTCAGATTGCTGACCCGCTGAGAAAAGCTGCTCGTGAAATTGTCCTGAGAGCGGTCACAGCACTGAAAGAAAATGATTTGGAAACTCTCGGAACGTTGATGAACATCAACCATGCTTTGTTGTATGGCGTGGGAGTTTCAGATGAATCTTTGGAATGGTTAACGAGCGCTGCTAGGAAGGCCGGAGCTTTGGGTGCAAAACTGACAGGTGCTGGCGGTGGCGGATGCATGATCGCTTTGGCAAAGGCCGAGAAACTGGATAACGTTTCGGAAGCAATCATGAGAGCGGGTGGTAGTCCTTTCGTAGCGAAGAAAACCGACGAAGGTGTGAAGATTGAGTGAGCCTACGGTCAATACAGTCCTGAAGATTGGCGGTTCAGTTATCACGGACAAAGGTGGCGAGCTTGCAGCAAAAACGCAGGAAATAAACCGCATCGCCGAAGAAATCCAGAAAGCAAATGCTAAGGGCCTGATAATCGTGCACGGAGGCGGAAGTTTTGGGCACCCATACGCTGCGCGATACAACCTGAAAGAAGGATTGAAAGAAGAATCTCAGAAAATTGGGTTTTCGGAAACCCATCATGTCATGACAGTCCTCAACGGGCTGGTCATGGACGCGCTTATCTGGCACAACATCCGCGCCGTAAGTGTCACTCCCTCCTCATGCGTGATGACTGAAAGCGGTAGAATCAAGTTTTTCACGGACGCGCCGTTGAAAACATTTTTGAAGATGGATTTTACCCCTGTCCTCTATGGGGACGCTGTGTTGGACACGAAGCTGGGCTTCACGATACTCTCGGGCGACCAGCTCGTTTCCTCTTTGGCAATAAGGTACGGGGCAAAACGCATAATCATCGGTGTTGACGTGGACGGCGTCTACGACTGCGACCCTAAAGCCAATAGTAATTCAAGGCTCTTAGAAAATCTAACCCTCCAAGAGCTGAAGAAACTGCAAACCAAGCTTGAGAAGCCAAAAGCAGGCGATGTGACGGGCGGAATGTTTGGAAAAATAGCCGAACTGATACCTGCAGTGGAGCAGGGCATTCGGGTAACCGTCGTGAACGCCACGAAACCAAATCACATCTACAGGGTTCTCAGAACAGAACCCGTTGAAAGCACGCTAATCGAGAAGGGATAAAACATGGCGAAGGAAACCCGGGAACGCAAGACAGACCACATTATGATCTCTCTCAACCAGAATGTTCAGGCACGAAACGTAACGACAGGCTTCGAAGACATCAACTTCATACATCGAGCGCTTCCCGAGATTGACAGACAGGAAATAGATTTGTCGACACAAGTCTTCGGTCACAAGTTTGCTTCGCCTTTAATCGT
The DNA here is from genome assembly GCA_964413045.1 of uncultured Candidatus Bathyarchaeia archaeon. GTDB lineage: Archaea > Thermoproteota > Bathyarchaeia > Bathyarchaeales > Bathycorpusculaceae > JBGQMW01. Next base: position 14,538 of record CAYPRE010000012.1, on the reverse strand, counting down.
CGGTGCCATGACAGGGGGGACACATATGGCTGCGAAGATCAATGCGACAATCGCCGAGGCTGTTGAGCAGCTTGGTTTAGGTATGGGTGTGGGAAGTCAGCGTGCAGCGATAGAGGATGAGAAGGCTGCAGAGACTTTCGCAATTGCTCGCAAAAAGGCTCCAAATGCCTTCCTTATCGCCAACAGCTCATGAACGGGTATGGGGTCGAAGAGGTGAGACAGGTCATAGAAATGATCGATGCGGACGCAGTGGCTATACACTTGAACGCCCTGCAAGAAACGGCTCAACCCGAGGGTCAAACCAACTTCAGCAATGTTCTTCAGAGAATACAAGAAGTTGCAGAGCAAATAAACAAGCCAATCATTGCCAAAGAAACGGGTGCGGGCATAGCTGCAGAAGAGGCAAAGAGGCTTGAAGCCGCAGGGGCCAAGGGTATAGACGTGAGCGGGGCAGGAGGCACCAGCTTCGCAGCAGTCGAATACTACCGCGCTGTAAAGCATGAAGACAACTCCAGACGCAGGCTGGGTGACATTTTCTGGGACTGGGGTATTTCAACAGCAGCAAGCATCGTCGAAGTTGCACAAGCAACTTATGTTCCAATCATCGGCTCAGGAGGGATACGTTCTGGAATGGACGCCGCCAAGGCTCTGGCTCTTGGGGCGAGTCTAGCAGGTTTCTCACAGCCGATTCTGCGTTCAGCAACGAAAGGAGTCAAAGAGACACGCAGGACTCTCTCACTTCTTATTGACGAATTGAGGAACGTCATGTTCCTTGTCGGAGCAGACTCCGTGCAAACGCTACGCAAGACTCCCGTTGTCATAACTGGAAAGACTTCAGAATGGTTGCGAACGAGGGGATTCGAAGTCGAAAGTTATGCTCAGCGGAGGAGGAGCTGACTCTTGGACATTGAGAAATTCCTAGAAGAAAAAGCCACTCTTGTGGATAAAACAATCGAGAAGTATATTCCGCGAGTGTTGTCGAGAAATGCGGTCGTTTTCAAGGTTAAGAGGCCCTCTTATTCTTACAACTTGAAGGCGTTGAACAAAGCAATTGCTGAGCCTATTTGGGAATTCCTTGACAGAGGTGGGAAGCGATGGCGGCCTGGACTGTTTGTTCTCATCTGTGAAGCCCTTGGCAAAAAACCTGAAGAGTACATGGACTTTTCCATAATCCCCGAGGTAATACATAATGGAACCCTGATGGTGGATGATATAGAAGATGCCTCTGAATATCGCCGGGGAAAACTCTGCACGTACAGGGTCTATGGTCTGGACATTGCCGTAAACGCGGGAAATGCCATGTACTATCTTCCTCTACTGCCGTTGATGGAACGCAAAAACAGGGTCTCAGTCAAGAAACTCGCGCGGATCTATGAGGTTTACGTGCAAGAAATGGTCAACCTAAGTCTCGGTCAAGCCATGGACATAGCATGGCACAGGGGTCTTGCAAACGCTGACAGCATAAACGAAAAGGACTATCTGCAGATGTGCGCCTACAAGACCGGAACACTTGCGAGAATGGCTGCCAGAGTCGCAGCGGTCCTGTGTGATGCAGATGAAGTTCTCGTTGAAAAACTAGGACGTTTTGCCGAAAGTGTCGGCATAGCCTTTCAGATGCAAGATGACATCCTAGATTTGACGAGCATGGAGTTCACAAAGAACAAGGGTGGACAAGGACAAGACATAACCGAGGGGAAGCGAAGTCTAGTAGTCATTCATACCCTTAGGGATGCGAGTGCAAAAGACCGTAATAGACTGATCGAGATCCTTAACATGCACACTTCAGAAAGAAGGTTCAAGGACGAAGCAATCGACATAATGCAGAAGTATGATTCGGTCAAATACGTGCGAAACGCAGCAAAGAAAATGGTCAAACGAAGCTGGGACGAAGTTGAGGAATTGTTACAACCGTCCGACGCTAAGGAAAAACTAAAAGCTTTCGCAGAGTTCTTGATCGGAAGAAAGACCTAAACACAATTGAGTGTTAAGATTTGGCTCTCGAAAATGATAAGGAACTGAAAGAACTTATTCGCAAGGTCGCCTTGTTGAACGCTGTCAGGCACGAGGGCAAAGCGCAGGCTGGACCAGTCGTCGGAAAGATCTTGGGCGAAAAATCCGACTTGAGGGACAAGGCACGCGAATTGTCCACTTTGATTAGTTCTATCCTCAATGAAGTGAATGGGCTACCATTGGATGAACAGAAGCGTGTCGTGACGGAAAAGTGGCCAGAAGCCTTTGTTAAGGAAAAGACTCAAGAAGAGAAGCATCTTCCGCCCCTTCCTAACGCAGCAAAATACAAGAAGATTGTTACGAGATTTTCACCAAATCCCGATTGCGTGTTGCACTTGGGTTCGGCGAGAGCAACAGTGTTGAACTATGACTACGCGCGCATGTACAATGGCAAGTTTATACTGCGGTTCGAGGACACAGACCCTAAAACCAAGCGGCCTGTTCTCGAGTTCTACGATCGAATCAGAGAAGATCTCGCTTGGCTAGACTGCAAACCCGATGAAGAATACATCCAGAGTGACAGGATTTCCATTTACTATGAATATGTCGAGAAACTGATCAAAGACGGCAACGCCTACGTCTGCAGCTGCAAACCTGAGTCCTTCCGCGAGAAGATATCGGCACAGCAGCCATGCTCATGCAGAGACTGCCCTTCTGAAGAGCATCTTACAAGATGGCGAGGAATGCTTAAAGGCGATTACTCAGAAGGCGAGGTAGTTGTCCGAGTCAAAACCGATTTGAACCATCCCAACCCTGCAGTTCGAGATTGGCCCGCGATGCGTATCATCGATTCTGAGAAATACCCGCATCCACGCGTGGGCAGCAAATATCGTGCATGGCCTCTTTATAACCTTGCATGCGGTGTGGATGACCACCTACTCGGGGTAACCCATATTATTCGTGGGAAGGAGCACCTGACAAACCAAGTCAGACAAGAGTATATGTACCATCACTTGGGCTGGGTGTACCCTGAAGCTATACACTATGGACGGTTAAAGATAACGGGCGCTTTCCTGAGCAAATCGAAAATCGTTCAGGGAATGAGAGAGGGGCTGTTCACAGATTGGGATGATCCTCGCTTGGCAACGTTTGCAGCCCTCCGGAGGCGTGGAATAACCCCTGACGCCATAAAGAAGATGATAATCGACGTTGGCCCCAAAACCTCAGACGTGATTCTGAGCTGGGAGAACCTTTACGCGTACAACCGCAAAATCGTGGATCCCATTGCAGACAGGTTCTTCTTTGTGCAAAGTCCGTTGGAGTTGACCGTGAAAAATCTCCCTAGAACCTTTGAAACCAAGCTTAGTGTTCACCCTGGGGACTCTGAGAGAGGGGTCAGAAACTACACCATAAAGCCAGAAGGGGAAAATGACCGAGCAACCTTTTGGGTGTCTGGAAAGGATGTTGATTCTTCAAAGGTTGGAACCGTGATACGTCTTATGGAACTTTTCAACGTGAAGATTGAGAGTGCAAGCGTATATGCGGCAGAGGCAGCTTTCCTAGGCGAATCATACGAAGAAGCGAAGATGGCCAAGGCACCGCTGATTCATTGGATACCCATCGGTCAGGACATGCCTTGCAGTGTTGTTATGTCCGATGCATCTATCGTAGAGGGAGTTGCTGAGGGATTCTGCAAACAACTAAAAGTTGACAGCGTAATACAGTTTGAACGTTTTGGGTTCGTCAGGATCGACAAGACAAATGACAAGCTGGTGGCCTATTACACTCAGAAATGATGAATGGGGAAAGTGGTATGCGGGCGCAAGATAGCGTGATTATTTGGCCAGTCTATTTCGACTCTTCAAAGACAAGGAGTGACGGACGTAGAGTCCCAAAGAATTCGGGAGTGTCTTCTCCCAACATTCTGGAGATCAAGGAAGCTTCCGACAAAGTCGGTTTGTCCAGCGAGCTTGTTCCTGATGTTGGCTATCCCAAGACTCCTTGGCTGAAGACGGGTATGCTCTTGGTCAAGAAAAAGGGCTCGAAGAATCAGACGCTGTCACTGATTGCAAACCAACTGCTGAAGATGCGTGGTGCAACTCTTTCAGGGTAGTTTTAGCTTTTTTCTGCGTCAGTCAAGACTGCGTTCAAGATCCCGTGCTGGCCTGGTCGCGAAGTTATCCGTGCAGTGCCCAGAGAAGTTTCTACAAGTGCACCTTTGGTAATGACACCTCTGCGGTCGTAGTCAATGTTTGCTGGGTTCTTGATAACTCTAAGAATCTCTGTTTTCTCGGTTTTTCCTGTTTTTGGGTCGGTCACGCACACTTGTTTCTCGACCAGCAATTTGATTTTGAGGTTTCCACCTCTTCCTCTTGTGACTTTACGTTTCAGTTCACCCATTAGCGTCTGAGCTGGGAATGTGCCTTGTTCGTATTTTCTCTTCTTCCTGTAACCCTTTTTTCTGCTTCCCGACGCTTTCTTCTTGCGTTGGTCGCCGTGCCAGACCGACACCTTTCATTTCTCCAGTTTTGTTCGATTCAGGTGCTCATTATCACCTTTGTTTTCGATATAAATCTATCCGTTCTCAATCTCGGCCTTTTCTTGTTTCGGCAACTCCTCGAAAACATGTTTCAATTCTCTCTTCATAGATGAAGTGTCTTGGCTTAACCCGAAATAGTCTGCGAAATATTCCGTTGTTCTGAGAACCATTGACCGGCCGCTTCTTTCACTCCCAACAAGCCCCATTTCTCGCAGCATTTTGATGTGATTGTAAGCATGGTGACCTCTCACGTCGATGACTCTCTTCTGAGATACGGGTTGCCTGTAAGCAATGTAAGACAGAGTCTTTAGGGGACCAACTGAAAGCAAAGGTCTGTTAACAAACCTCCTAACATATGGTGTAAAGTCGGCCCTTAACTGTAGCACGTATCGTTCGTCTTTCAGCTCTAGGATTTCAAGGGCAGTTTTTCTGTTGGCGTATTCCAACCTCAGCTCCTGCATGACTCTCTTCGTTCTGTTCTTTGAGCGAGTCTTCAAGACGGAGCATAATTCGTTTATGTCAAGTGGATGCCCAGAAACATACAAGGCGGCCTCCACTAACATGTGATCGTTCTGCATCTTCTCTGGGGCCTGTTTTTGTTGCTTGTCTTTTTCTTGGTTAACTGTTTGCTTGTCCATTTTGTGCAAGTTTTGTTACCCCTCCAACCGTAACGTAGATCTCTTCAGTCTCTTCATTTTGCCAGAGGCTCACTTTTCCTTCTTGTCCCAAAAAGAGCAAGAGAATGAATGTGCGAATCGCTTCAAGCCGGCTGGCTCCCCTGATTAGTGTTGAGAACTCAATTATTCCAGCGCCTTTGACTCTTTGAGAAAGTTCTGTGTAGAGCTTTTCCATCTGCAACTCAATTTGCATGAGGTAGATGTCGAGTTGGGGAAGAATCTCTGATGGTGTCGGCAGGATTGGCGTCACTGGCGTTTTTTCGGGATGGATGAATTTCTCGCCTTTCAGGACAGTGTCCAGAACTTCTAGGAGGTTCCTTATTGTTGTGGATGTTAGCTCGTGCCTGAGCGGCAGAAACAATGGCGGGGGCAGAAAGTCCGTGGGAGTTTTGGGTGGAGGGGGAGGTTCTTCTAGTTTGAGGAGGAGTTTGGATTTCATCAGATATATGAGGGCTGAAGAGTCGAGTGCCACTCCTGAAGCTCTGAAGTCCACTTGGCCAGTCTTGTCCATTTGTTCAAGGAATGACCTGAGCAGGTAAGCGATGTTAATGTTCCATGGCGTGAGTTTTTCGAGTTTGTGAAACTCAAAGAGGATGTTCCATGGTGGAAGCAAATAGAACGGTTTCTTCATGCCAGTGGAGGACATCAGCTTGGTACCTCTAAGAATTTCGCGGAGATAACGTTGGAGACGCCGTTGCGTCCGTACACGCCGTACACTTTTTGCGCTTTGTTTACCATTTCGGGTTTCAACGTGATAACTATGAACTGCGTCTTGTCTGACTCTTCCAGTAGAAGGTCAGCCAGTCTCGACACGTGGAAAGCATCGAGGTGAGCATCTACCTCATCTAGAATGTAGAATGAGGCGGGGGTGAAATCCTTTATCGCGAACAGGAACGCGACCGCTGCAACTGAACGTTCACCGCCACTGGCTCCGCTCACAACGATCGAGGGTTTGTTCACGAACTGAACCAGCATGTCAATGCCTCCTGAAAATGGTTCTTCCATGTTCTCGAGTTTCATCGTGGCACTTCCCCCTCCCGTGACCTTGGCGAAGTATTTGTCGAGGTTCTGGTTGATTTTTTCGAAGGCTTCCATGAACACTTTCCGCTTTTTGTTCTCAATTTCGTCCATAAATCGTAGTATGGCCTGTTTTTCCTTTTCAAGTTCATTCATTCTTATTGAAAGTTCTTTGTAGCGTGAGATTTGCTCGTCATAGTGCGATAATGCAAGTTGGTTGACGGCGCCGATCCTTTCAAGTTCAAGTTGCATCATCTTGATTGAGGCTTCGGCATCTTCGACCTGCTTCATTGTCACCGTTATCGGTTGTTCATGGCCCAGCAGTCTCAGCTGGCTTCGATATTGTTCAAGTTGCAGCATTGAGGTTTGGACGTTTAGCTGAAGCTGGTTCAACAGCCGGTCAACTTGTTCGTATTCTGTGTCTAGCTTGCGCAATTCTTTGTCGATGTCGTCGATCTGGGCTGTGAATTTCTTTGATTCTTCTCTTGCTGAAAAGACTGTTTTTGAAAGTTCAACACGGCTTTTTTCTAGCTCAGCGAGTTCCTGTTTCAGTGCTTCCCTTTCCAGCAGCGCACTTTCTACTTCTTTTTCCACTCTTCTGAGTTGTTGATCAACTTTTGATAGTTGAATTTTCGAGTTTTGGTATCCGACCCTGAGGACGTTCTCAAACTGCGACTGAAGCGTTGAGTTCTCTGTTTGGACGCTTCCTTGTTTTTGTCTCAGGGTGATTGTTTCTTCGGCGAGCTTTTCTCGTTTGACTTCCATTTCCTGAATGTGCCCTGGGTCTGTCTTCTTTCTGAAAGTTCCTAGTTCGATCTGCAGTTTATGTATGCCCTTTTGAATTGTGCTTCGTTCGGCTCTATGTATCCACATTTGTGATTTTTCGTTCTCGATTTCTTTGCCTGCATGTTCAATGTCACGGTCGACGCGTTTGATGTTGAATTTGTTTCTTCTAATGCTCCTTCTCACCCTAGCGATCTCTCGTTCCAACGTGATTATTGCTTCTGATAAACGTGCAATCTCTACGCGGGTTTTGTCAATTTCTTCCGCAAATGTTGTTACATCGTTTCCTCTTCTTGAAAGATGTTGCTGAAGTGCGTTTACAGCTTCGTCCAAGCTCTTTATTGCTGTCTCGCTGGGAATTATAGTGGAGAAATCTATAGGAGCGCGGTAATAGCCGCTTTCGAAGCCGCCTCCCGTTTCGTAAACGTCACCATTGATGGTGACTGTGCGATAACCTCGACTTGACAGTGAGATTGCCATCTTGTCGTCTTCAACGATTAAGGTGTCTCCGAAGACGAAACGAATCGCAGGTTCGTAGCTCTTCTCATACTTCATGAGGTACTGTGCAGCACCTGCAATGCCTTTTTCTTTCTCGGGCATCTTAAGGGATTTGGTGTTTGTGACAGATTCTAGTGGGATTATCTTTATTCTGCCAAGTTTCATTTTTCTCAGGGTTTCCGTGCATGTGAAGGCAGCGTCAAGGTTTTTTACGATTATTGCGTCGAGCCATCCTGATGCTGCGGTTTCAATTGCACGCTGGTAACTTTTGTCAAGTTTTACTAAGTTCCGAAGTCTTCCAAGTATTCCTGGGATAACGCCTAATTCCCCAAGTTCTTCTATGCTTCTTAGGGCTTTCTCTTCTGCGGCAACAGCTTCTGCGAGTTCTTTTTGAGTCGCGAATTCGACTACTGCTTCTCGGGCTGAATCAGCTATCTTGCCCGCTTCTGTGATCTCTAGCTGAACAGCTTCTCTTTGTGCTATTCGTCTTTCAAGCGTCCTTTCAAGGCTTTTGAGCTGCTCTTTTTGTTCTTTTTGGACTTTTTCAAGCTCGGATGATGATTTTTCAAGTTCAGTTAATGTGCTTACGAACCTTTCTTTGCGGTTGTTTAAGTCCCTAAGTCTTCTGGTGCGGACTTTGATGGCAGTTTGGTTCTTCAAGAAGTCAGACCTTAAGAATGCGAGTCTTTTGTTGCTCTCATCCAGTTTGATTTCTGTTTCGCGGATTTTCTTGCTGTTTTCTCCGAGGCTCTCCCAGAGGTGGGCGGCTTCTTTTGCGAGGGTGTCGTGTTCCGTCTGTTTTTCGTTTATTTGATCGTTGAGTTTTTCATTTTCGTTGTTCAGTCGCCTGATTCCGAGTCGGTTCTCGCGTATTTCTTTTTGAATGGAAATATGTTGCTGGGAGCTGTTCTCCCTTATTTGTTTCAGGCCTTCTAGGCTCGTTTTCCCTGAGCTTATTTTAGATGCGAGTTCTGTCAATTTTGATTTGAGTTCTCCAATTTTGACTTGGACTCTTAGTACTTGTGAACCGCCTTCTTCAACCATTTCCGAGCTGAGTTTGCGCCATTCTCCTTCGACTTCTCTTCTTTTGAACCTGCGCTCGTCCCGTAGTTGTCTCAGTTTGTCGGTTTTGACCCTTACCTTGTCTGCTTCTGATGTGATCTCTTCTACTCTTTTCTGCATCTGTGCGATGTCGTATGAAATCTTGATTGTCTCAAACTTTTTTATCTCGTTGTGAATGAAGTTTGTTCGCAGAAGTTCGTTGCGCTCTCTTTCGAGGTCGTCCAATCTTCTTTGTACTTCATCTATTCGTCCCATGGCGGTGCGGATGGAAATATCTGCGGCTCGGAGTTTTTCTTCAGCTTCAGCCTTCTCGCTATCGTATTGACCTATGCCGACGAGGTCTTCGATGATTTTGCGACGTTCCATGGGCGAAATGTCTGTGAGGCGGGTTATCATTCCTTGAAGTATGATGTTCTGGCTAGTCGAGCTTATTCCGGCCATGGAGAGGATCTCCAGATTGTGGATTCTTGAGATTCTTCTGCCGTTGAGTCTGTACACGCTCTGACCGTTTCTGTAGACTTCGCGTGAGATCGTAACGGTCGTTGTGTCGACTGCGATGCGGCCGTCAGTGTTGTCGAATTGGATTATGACTTTAGCCATCTTGGCTCTCTCTAGGCCCGCTTTTTCGGATCCATGAAAAATGAGCTTGGCAGCAGTTTCTGCGCGTAGTCTTCTTGTGCTCAACTCGCCTAGTGAGAACAAGAGGGCGTCTAGAATGTTTGTTTTTCCGCTTCCGTTTGGTCCTGTGATAGCAGTGAAACCCTTGTCCAGAGCTACTTTAACGGTTTGAGGTCCGAATGATTTGAAGCCTTTAAGCTCTATCTTTTTGATGTAAGGCATTAACTCTGCGTCCTCGCCGTCTCCCAAGCTCTGATTTCTGAGCCATAGACGCTTCTGTCGTGTTTTTTAATAAAGGTATTTATGTCAACGCAGTTTTAACAGTTACGTACTTCTCAATGTTGTTTTCTGTTTTCTAACTTGTGTCCGGTAGCTACTTTCTTTACAAAGGATTTGATTTTCGGGTCCTCTCCCTCAACAAGGAGGCTGCCGTCAGCTTGGTCCGTGTATGAGAGGTTCAACTCGCGTGCGACAGTTTTCAGCTTTTCCAAAGGCAGTTCATTTGAAGGCGTTACTCGGATCCATTTTTGGAGCCTTGGCAGGCCTGGGACAAACCTTATCTCTTTTTCTTCTTCGTCAGCGACTGTTCTAGAGGCCTTGTCTATGCGTGTGAGCCAGTTGTCCGCGTATTCTCGGCCGAATCTTCTTTCTCCTTCGGACATGAGGCAGATTTGAACGTTTTCTAGGTAACCCTCAATCTCTTGTATGTTATCTTCACATTCAGCGCTGGTCTGTGCAATCTTCATCATCGTTCTAGCATTCCTTAAGTTGCTGACTATTTCTGCTGGGACCTCTACCCCTCTTTTTCTGAAATCAGCAATCATCTCGTCAAGAACTTTCCAGACAGAAGACTGTCCCATCAGAATCGACCATACTTAGCCCAATGCAAGGATCAATATGGTTCAAAAGCCCTTTTCGGTCGGCAAAGATGAGTAAATGACGGAGATATTAGAAGGATTTTGAGGCTGCAGATGGCTAGTGCCTTCCGAATTTCTCTTTGAATACGATTTGGGTGAGTGTTTTTCTATCCTTCTTCGGAACCTCATATTTGACGTGACCAATTGGCAAAAGAGACACTACTCTGTGCTTCTTTGGGATTTCGAGTATTTTTTTCACTTTGTCTTCAGCCGCGTTCTTCTGCTCCTTGATGTCGTGCACTCCTATCCATGATGAGTTTAGACCCAAGCTGTGCGCGGCCAACGCCATGTTTTGGGTTGCTACTGCACCGCCTTCAATGAAGTGAAACTGGTCTTCCTCGGTGTTGACGACGACTGCGATGCACACTGGTGCCTCCTTCAAGCTCTGAACAAAAGTAGTAGGGACAGCCTCGCTCATCTGCTCCTTAGTTTTCTGGTCTTTTATGACTATGAAATTCCAGGGCTGTTTGTTGAGCCACGAAGGCGCCCAACGTCCGGCTTCAAGAATTTGGGCGATTTCTTCGTCTTTCACTGGAGTACTTTCATATCTGGCTACTGTGCGTCGGTTTTTGATGGCTTCTAAGACTTGGTTATCCATTGTATCATTCTTCCGCGCTTGGTTACTATCTTTTTGAGTCGTGTTTAAAAAGGTTTAGCATTTGCTTTGCTGAGTTTCTGTTTTCTGTTAGACCGAACAGTGGTCAACGTAGCTATGTATTTTCTGCGTGTGGGCTCGATATTTCCAATTCTGTTCTTCGGTTCATAAGTGTTTTAATGTCTGAAGATGTTAGTTGCTGTTCGCAGGGTGAATTGACTTTGGACGAACAGATTCTTCAAGCTTGTAAGGAATTGCTAGATGATGCAAAGATGGGCTGTGCCGACTTGGTTTTCAAAGAAGTATGCTTGGAAATCCTATCGAGGGCGCATAATGTTCTGAATCAGCGTCAGTTCAAGCAGCTTGCTGCGTATGCTAGCCTGAAAATGAAGGAAAGAACGTCTTTCGAATTTCAACAAGAAATGGCTATGCAAAAGTAAACATGCATTCTCTAACAAGTCATCAAGTGACGAGTTGTATTCATCAACGTGCCGCAGATCTTCCTAGCATTTCTCACCCTGCCCAGTTCTTTCCTTTTGTAGTCTAGAAAACAGCATGGAACTGTTGTTCTAGCCCAGCTTGTACCCTATTTTCCGTAAGAATTCTTTTCGCGTTTTGATGTCTTGTTCATTCTCGATACCTTTGCTTTTGGAACCATCAACAACACCAACTATGCCCCTGCCCTGTTCCGTTTCTGCAATTATGGTCTCGAGACTGTTTGCGGTTGCAGCGAAGACTGTGCAGACCTCATCAACTTTCTTGATTTTGTCGAGAACGTTTATTGGATAAGTGTTTTTCAGGTAGATTATGAAACTGTGACCGCAGCCAATCTCCAGGGCTTTCTTTGCTGCCAGCTTTCTTAATTCTGGGTCAGTACCTTCATGGCGCACGAGGCAGGGTCCGGAGCTTTCGCAGAATCCAACCCCGAACTTTGCGCCTGGAACAGATGCTGCGACTGCTTCGAAAAGGTCTTCGATGGTTTTGATGAAGTGCGCTTGGCCAAGTATTATGTTGCAGTTTTCGGGTGGTTCTATTCTGACTGTTTTGAACTCCAAGGTAATGCTCTCCTTAACTGATTTTGTCAATGTTGGAGTTTTAAGACTTGCTTCGGTTCTTCTGTCTTGCGAACTTGATGGCGAATAGTGCTGTGCCGATTGATACTATGATGGATGAAACGTAAAAGACATTTGTGTATGCTGCGTGGGGTGTCAGGCCATGATTTTTCACTTGTATGTCTGCAAGTGGACCGCCGATCAAGATTCCTGCGGGCCCCCAACTTAGAGCCATCACGGTGTTGTATATGCTTAGAAACTTTCCTCTTGCTCCTTTCGGAATGAGGTCTCCTGCAAAGACAAGGCCTACTGTTTGTATCGTCCAGAATGATACGCCGTTCAGTCCGTAGACTATAGCCATTAGTGTAATATCATTGGCTATGCTGTAGAGCAATGGCGTGAATATTGCAATGGAGAGTCCTAGTAGCATCACTTTGGTTCTTCCGATATTGTCTGCAAGTCTGCCTGCCGCAAGACTAGCGATCATTCCCCCGACCGTCCATGCCGTAAGTATTAGGCTCATTTGAGGGCTGCTGGCGTTCAGGCCGTCTTTGAGTGCGATGAAAAGCAGGAATATCTGGCTGATTGAAGAGGCTCCCAGTATCACGATTACCAGTGATGCGAGGAACGATGCGTAGCTTCTGATATTGGTACGGGGGTTTGGAGATTTGCATTCGGTTGCGGGGAGTTGTTCGGGCTTGCTTGTGCGTACGCGACGTGAGGTCGCTACCATTATTGCGGCGCCTGTCAGCAGCAAGATGGTGACTGTGTAAAAGATTGTGCCGTTCCTGAATCCTTCACCGTCGTTGTATAGGAATCCTGCGAATAGTATTCCTGCTGTTCTTCCCAACGAAGCGATGAAGTTCATTGCGCCGATTATTTTTCCGCGGTTTGTGTAGGATGTGATGTCTGTGAGTAGGGCTGTCCATCCGACGTCTGACATTGACCAGAAAAATTCTAGGATCGATAGTCCAAAGATGATTGTGAGGCCTGCGTACAGGCTGTTTCCGCTGCCTAAGAATGACGTGTGGACAAGAAAAACTAGGACGTAGGCTGAGGCGGCAATTGTTTCGCCTGCTATTATGAGTTTGGTTCTCAGTTTTTTTCGGTCGCATATTCTTCCCCATAGAAGGTTTTGGCCGAGTGCGGAGGCTATCATGTTGAAGGTTCCGAGGGTCGCGGTTGAGGTGACGGTGCCCATCAGCATGAAAAGATAGTTGATCATGAAAGTGTAGAAAACTCCTCTTCTGAGGAACGTCAGAAATTCGAAAACGCCGAGGTTGAGGAAGACTTGTCTGTTGGCGCGGATCACTGAGGTCTCAGCTTGTGCGCCTTCCATTATGTGTACGTGCCTGCTTGAGTCGGATATGTGCTCCGTTTATTTGATGGAATAACTGGTCATCGTTATGTTAGAAACTTGCCGTTCTTGTAGAACAAATCGCCGTCTGCGTAGATTTCTCCGTTTTTCTTCATGTCTTTGAGTATGTCCCAGTGGATTGCTGACTTGTTCTTGCCTCCTGATTCTGGGTAGGAGTTTCCGAGTGCAACGTGTATTGTGCCGCCCATTTTTTCGTCGAAGAGCATGCTTTTTGTGAATCTTGTTATTCCGTAGTTGGTTCCGATTGATGCTTCGCCGATGCGGTCTGCTCCTTCGATCTTTAGTGTCTGCTGGAGGAAGTCGTTGCCCTTGCTGGCTGATGCTTTTATGACTTTTCCATCTTTGAATGTGAGTTTTATGTCTTCGACTTCTCTTCCTGCGACTATGCCGGGATAAGTGAATCTTATCGTGCCGTTTGCGGAATCCTCGATGGGTGCGGTGAAGACTTCTCCGTCTGGCATGTTTTCTTTTCCGCTGCAGTTTATCCATTTTCTGCCTTTGACGTTGAATGTTAGGTCGGTGTCTTCGCCGATTATGTGGATTTCGCTGGTGTGGTCGAGGTATTCGGAGGTTTTCTTCTGGTTTTCGTGTACTTTTTTCCATTCGGCGATTGGGTCTTCATGGTTTACGAGGCAGCTGTTGTAGACGAAGTCTTCGTATTCGTTGAGGGCCATGGCGGCTTCTTGTGCTTGGGCGGTTATGGGATATGGTAGGCCTGTCCATCTGAGTTTTCCTTCTTGGACGCGTTTGTAGAAGATTTTCATGAGTTCGCTTCGGGAGGCTTGGCTCATTCGTATTCTTGCGGGGTCTATGTCGGAGAGTCTTTTTGGGTTGGGTTCGCAGAATATGCCTATGTTGACGTCCATGTTTTCGAGTGTGAATTTTTGGAGTGGGGATAAGAATGTGAGTTGGTGGTCTTTTGCGTGTTTGTAGAATGTATAGTCGACGTCAAGATGTGCGAGTATGGTCGGATGTGCATCACGTAATAAGCATTCTTTGTACAGTTCTTGGATTAGGGGGAAGGCTAGGTCGGTGCCTTGAATTAGTACTTCTTCGTTTGGTTTCACGTTTACGCTGTAGTGGACGCAAAGTTTTGCCAGTTTTTCTATTCTTTGGTCGACCAAATGCTTCACCAATTCGGAAAAGCATTAAGAGGTGCAATTTAGCTTAAAAACATGTTGCAAAGTGTCTTCGAGACGGTGCAGGTGGGAAAGGTTCCTGTTGTTCTTTTGACGTGTACTAGAACGTGTGTGCTAACAGCCAGGAGGCATTGGAGTAAGGACTATGAATGAAGACAAGTTTTATATGTGACTCATCCGTGTTCTAATTCTTGTGCAAGAAGCAGTTCTTGTACAAATCATTGAAAGGAGTTGAAATCGAAATTGGCAGAGAAAGAGATGCACAAGGCAGTTTGCGCTGAATGTGGAAAGGAATGTGAAGTCCCCTTCAAGC
>CAYPRE010000011.1:0-16840 GCA_964413045.1 uncultured Candidatus Bathyarchaeia archaeon | reverse complement strand
GTTCAAGATTGAGAACAAGGGCTTTTTTGCTGCGTCGATTTTCTATTTGCTCGCTGGCGTGTGTTTTTTGGTCTGGATGGTTTTAACTGGTTTTCCCTTGCATTTGGGCATCGTTGGCTTGTTTAGTTTGATAACGGCTTATGCTTTGATGATGAGAAAAGGCTGGGCACTCTACTTCGTACTCGTGTCCTTCTTCGTTGGAACCACGCTTGCAGCCTTCATCATTTACGGTTTTGTGCTGAGCAGCTATCTCGGATTGGCCATGGTTGCTTATCTTGTCATGACGTGGATTGCAACGGCGTACGTGGCGACTAAGAGAAGCAGTTTGGGAAGCTAGTTTCCAAGGTTCTGACCATTGAAGATGTGCACGGTGCACCGTTCACCGGCTTCTATAAATTGCACGTTTTCCGGTATCTGGACATAGCCGTCAGCTTTTGCGAGGGTTGTTATGGCTCCTGAAAGCGACGAAGCCAGCGGTGTGGCTGTCAGTCTGTCTTTTTTGTCGCGTGCAAGCTTAACCATGACATAGGTTCTTCTTCCTTTTGCTGGAAACATTCTTGTTCCTGCAACTGCTCCGACTTCAGCTGGTTTGGCAACTTCTTTTCTGGCCATTTGCTGGATCAGGGGTCGGGCAAGCAGATCGAAGACGAGGAGTGCGGATGCGGGGTGGCCTGGAAGCGAGAAGACTGGTTTTCCGTTGATTGAGGCGATTGTTGTGGGTTTTCCTGGTTTGATTGATATTCCGCATACTATTAGGCCGGGTTTTCCGAGGGAATTGACTGCACGAGGCATGATGTCTTTGGGGCCTACTGAGACTCCGCCTGAAGTTATCACCATGTCTGCCGAGGCTAAGGCGTTTCTTAGAGCCTTTTGAAGTTCGCTTAGGTCGTCTTGGATAACGCCGAGGTAGATGGGGTCTGCTCCGCTTTCTGTTACGGCGACGCTTAGGCTGTAGGCGTTGATGTCATAGATTTTTGCCGGGGTTAGTCTTTTTCCTGGTTCGGTTATTTCGGGGCCTGTTGAAAGAACTGCTACTCTGGGAGTTCGATAGACTTTTGTTTTGGCTTTGCCGATTGCTGCGAGCATGCCGATTTGTCTCGAGTTGAGGAATGTGCTCTTTGTGAGGATTTTTTGGCCTTTTTTTATGTCTGATGCTGCTTTCATGACGTTTTCGTCTTTGACGACAGGCGAGAAAATGCTGATGCTGCTGTCTGCGCGTTCTGTGTGTTCGAACATTACTACGGCATCTGCGCCCTCGGGAATGGGTGCACCTGTAACGATTTCTGCTGTTTTACCTTTGGTGACTTTTGTTCTCGGCATTTCGCCGATATTTACTGTGCCAGCCAGTTTCAGCATGATTGGGTGGTTTTCTTCGGCGCCAAAGGAATCTTCTGCGTTAACAGCATAGCCGTCGACGGTTGACCTGTCGAACGGCGGAATGTCCAATGTTGAGGTAACGTCTTCTGCGAGTGTGCGGCCTGCTGCGCTTAGGAGATGGATTTCCTCTGTGCCTAGGGAGTGGGGTTTGAAGTGTTGACGGATGATTTTTTGTGCTTCGTCGATTGTAACTAGCTTTCTGAACATGTTGCTAACCACTTACGGTGTCAAACATGTGGACTGTGACCTGTTCGCCTTTTTCGAGGCCTTCGCGGTCTTCTGGAACTATGACGTAACCGTTGCTTCGTGTCATGGTTGAAATCATGCTGGAGCCTCGAGCGCTGACTGGTTCTGCGTAGAGTCTGCCGTTTTTGGAGTAGACGTGAACCCGTACGTAGTTTCTTCTTCCCAGCGCCGTGGCTATCCTTCGCGTTGTTTCAGCTTGTATTGTGGGTCTGGGTTCGCCTTGTCTTAGTCCCTGCAGTCTAGCTAGGATGGGTCGGGCGAAGACTTCGAAGCCTATGATTGCGGCGACGGGGTTTCCAGGAAGGATTATTATTGGTTTTTGCTTTACGACGGCCAATGCTGTGGGCATTGCGGGACGAATGGCTACGCCGTGGATGAGAATACCGGGTTTTCCGATCGTGTTGACCGCGTCGGGGACAAGGTCTGGACCGCCGACGCTCGTGCCTCCTGAAGTGATTGCGATATCAGCCTTTTTGAGGCCTGCTCTCAACCGTTCGGCTATCTCGTTGATGTTGTCTTTGGCAATGCCGAAGTCCAAGAAGTCTGCGCCGTTTTCTTGGCATAAGGCTGACAGGACGAGTTTGTTGGTGTCGTAGACTTGGTTTTCTTGGAGTTTTGTGCCTATTTCTGCGAGTTCGTTTCCTGTGGCTATTATGGCGACTCTGGGCTTTTCATGTACTGCTATTTTGCTTGCGCCTAGGGCACCCATCAGGCCGAGGTGGTGTGGT
The DNA here is from genome assembly GCA_964413045.1 of uncultured Candidatus Bathyarchaeia archaeon. GTDB lineage: Archaea > Thermoproteota > Bathyarchaeia > Bathyarchaeales > Bathycorpusculaceae > JBGQMW01. The sequence goes on along the minus strand of CAYPRE010000011.1, from coordinate 14,489 downwards.
CTAAGGCGGGTTCCTGCTGGGATGGCTTGTTGTCCTTTTTGGATGTCTTCGCCTTTTTTTGAGACGTTTTCACCTGGTGTTAGGGGCGTCCAAACTTCGAGTTTACCCTTTGTCGTAGCAGTGTCTTCTAGCATGACGACGGCGTTGCCGTGTTTGGGTAGGGGATTTCCGGTCCAAACTTGTCTAGTTTGGCTTAGGGTGATGGCGTCTTCTTTTGTGAATTGGAATATGCGGGGTCGATGCTGAGTCGCGCCGAAAGTGTGTTCCGCTCTAACGGCATAGCCGTCGACTGCGGACCTGTCGTTTCTGGGGAGGTCTGTTTGTGCGACGTAATCTTCTGCTAGGACGCGGTTGAGTGCTTCTTCTATGTGGATCGTGGTTTTTGGTGTTGGTTGAGGGTTAAGGCGGGTAAGGAGAATTTGGAGTGCATCTTCAACAGGAGTGAGTTTTTGAAAACCTTTGAGTCGTGCCAAAATCGGGTACCCATATTCAGCACGTTGTTTCGGGAAGAAAAAGTTATCGCAGGCCTATGGTTTTTGTTGTTGTATTTGTTTTAGGATGTTGCGCATTTGTATGGCATCTATGTCTAGGAGAGGACTTTCGCTAATGATGACGGGTTTGAGGTTTTGTTCGGCTATGATTTTGGCTAGATGTGTGAAGTTGGGTCCGTATGTTTTTTCTTGGAGAGTGTGATGGCGTTTTTCGCCTTTGAGGGTGTATTCGATTTTTGTGAAGTGGCAGTGGAGGTTTTTTGCGGCTTCTGTTCCTAGACGGTTTTCTATTTGGATTATGACATTGCGGTAGTCGTCTGTTGCTCTGAGTTTGCCCATTTCTCTTGCGTGGAGGTGCGACCAGTCTATAACGGGTTGGGTTTGCGGGAGTGTTTCGCATATTGTGAGGATTTCGTTAAGGGTTCCGAGTTGTTGGCGTCGGCCCATGGTTTCGGGGCCAAGTTTGATGTTGTTGATGCCTGTTGATTGGAGGGTCTCTTGGACTTCTTTAAGTGTTTTTATGCAAGTGTTGAGAGCTTCGCTATGTGCTCCAATGCCGTAAAAACCTGGGTGGAAGACGACCGTGTGGGCTTGCATCCATTCGCCTGCGGTTGCGCATGCGATTAGGCGTTGTTTGCTGGCTTCTCTGATGGTTTTTTCGCCGCAGAGGTTGATGAAGTAGCTGCCGTGGAGGCTGAGCCAGATGTCGTTTTCTTCGGCTTTTTGGCCGAGGGTGGTGGCGTCTTGTTTTTTGATTTGGGGTTTTTTGCCCCAGCGTACGGCTTCGTATTCAAACGCGTCTAATCCTTCTTCGCGCAGAAGCTGTGGGACATCGGCGAGTGTGGTTTTAAGAAGTCTAAATGTTGGCGGAACCCCGGCTGGACCGAACCTGGGGCGGTCTGCCATCCTGGATCATCTAGAGAAAAGCTATTTTCGTCTGTAGCGGAGGCCTTTTCGGCTGTATTGGGCGTAAAGTAGAAGCAGTAGCACGGAGATCCATGTTGCGACGTTTTGGATTGCGAGGTATTTGCCAGCTGGGTCTAGCGTTCCTGCTGGTGCGAGGAGGTTTCCGAGAGCGTTTCCTGCGGCCTTGATGCCTGGAGATGATGCGAGGATGCCGTTGTTTATTGTGTGAGCTATGCTGCCGAGTGGACCTGTTGCTCGTGCGAAGCCTTGGAATGCGTCATTAATTGAGGCTGCGAAGTTGCGGAGGGCGGTGTTGTTTTGGTAGGCGCCTGATACTGCGTGGAAGATTAGTTGTGGGTAGACGAGGACTGAGACCATAAGGATGAAAAGCAGAAACACAAATGTGACGAGGAGGGTGGTTTTGAATGTGGCGCGGGTGAAGCGTATTCGATGCCACATGCTGGGGGCTGGTTTGGGTTTTTGTTCTTGCTTGGGCGTTTGTTCCTGTCTTGTTTTGGGCGGTTGGTTCTTTGTGTGTGTTTGGGGTTGGGGTTTTCTTATGTCGATTCGTGTGGCCAGTTTCTTCGTGAGGTAAGTCCATATGCTGACCAGGGTGATTATGACGGTTATGGGTATGAGGTGAAAGAGCGGGCTTATGGTGAAGGTTGCGGGCCAAGTGACTGTTATGAGTGTGGGGTCTGTGACGCCTAGGCCTATGGCGTAGATGACTACTAGGAATTCGATGAGGATGGCTAGGAGTGTGAAGAGTAGGATGGCTACGAGTCCTTTGGATGTTGCCCATCGGATTAGCATTGGTCTTTGGGGTTGTTGAGACGCCAAACGTTTCACCTAGGCATTTTTCTTTTGTAAACGCGATGTTTTGTTGGAAATATGCGGGTTCCTGTTAAAAAATGTACTGTTGAACATCTGCTCCTCAAAGGCCAGACGTTTTCGACTGGTCACCTTGGCTGGTTTGCGGGGCATGTGCTTTCGCGTGACGGGCCAAATGTTACCGGGAACCCTATGGCCTTCCGCCTAAAAGCTATTCTGTTTTTTGCCAGTGCCCGAAATGAGTTTATCCATACTGTTGTCTTTCAAGTCGGGCAAGCTTTTTCTTCTTCCGTTTCTCGTCTCTTTCTTTCTTTTTCTGAGGCCTAGGTTTCTTCAGTTCTTCTCTTGTTTTTCCTCTTGTGTAGCCCACGTAATAGCCTTCTTCTCACATCAGAAAACAAAGACTCTTGCCTTCTTTTCTCGTTTGTGCTTAAAATATCGATGCCTACAAACACAAGCAATAAACCAAGGTTGACCCGCGCATCAAAAGACCATTGGATTCAACACCGGAAATTTGTGGAATCAATGAAAAGACAGAGCAGGGTCGTCCCAAAAAACAGAACCTACAAAGTAAATAGATAGATTCATTTTTCAGATCTTCTTAGGTTTTCCGTGTTTCCACATTCTCCTGCTCTTCATTCTTTTTAAGAATCGTTTGCTTCTACTTAGTTTCTTGGCAGATCTTTTCATTATCTTTTCTTCCTTATTGCCCTTTTTTCAATCAAAGCCCTAATCTCAACTTTACTCTGTCGTACCACCTTATTACACCTTTTTAGAGAACGTGGAGTAACAAGCATTCAAAAATGCACCCAGCAGAGACGTTAAGAATTCCCGCTGATTTACATAACGTTTTGGTTTGGGGTAGAGTCTTATCCAACCAACAATATCTGAATTTATTGGCCGAGATAGTCTTATTAGAGGCAGGCAGCAGAGCTATCCTTGGGGAAGACTATCTTGGGTATTGACCCTTTGGTCTTGATAGGCATAGTTCTGGCAATAGGCATAGTTCTGGCAATTCTAGCCTTTGTTTTTTATCGGAGGAGTTTTGCCAGACGGGAAGCTACCCACTCGCCTCCACGACAACCGCCAAGGCCTCAATAGGTAGCGTCGTTGGTCGGATAAAGCGCGCACTTAATTGCAGGCACGCCTTGGGTAAAATGCGAGTTTGAAGCTTAAATATGGCTTGAATGATACTAGATGATGGTGAAAGAGCAAGATGGTTGGAGCTCCGATATCTCTGCCTGCAAAGTGGGAACAGTTTCTGAAGAATTTGGCCGACGATCATGACATCGATCTCAACGCCATCGTCAGTCAACTGTGTGAGTGGGCCTTTTCCGATCCTGAGAGGAAGGAACAGTTCAGGATTTGGTTAGCTGATACTTATCCTGCAGAAGGAGAAGCTGAAGAAGAAGCAAGAGCTGTAGGAGAAGAAGCTGCTGAGGAAGAAGAAGAAATCGAAGAAGAGTCTGAAGAGGAATCCCACGAACACCGAGATTGACCGAGTGGCTTGTACAAAATAAGAGAAAAAAGCTTGCCACATTGCGAATTATGCATTTTTGTCGCACTTAAGCCCTTACACAGATACATTTATAAGCTGGTAAGCACCTAATAGCTTAGGTGAATAAGCAAAGAGGGCCGATGTACAATGATGACAGAAATGAGAGCAATAGTTGACATATGGCAATTTGCTTACTGGGAAAACATCTAACACGTGCGAATCGTGCATAAGACTGACAGTAGGTAATCGTAATGGGGAGAATCAGCGTTGAGCTCTCAGACGAGCTTGAGAAGAAGCTCAGGTTCAAGACCATCGAGAGATTCGGCGGGAAAAAAGGCGACCTATCCAGGGCCGTCGAAGAAGCCATAAGAACATGGGTTGTCAAGGAAGAATAGATGCCTGAAAGCAAGGCTCCTCCGTTGGTTATGGGCAATATTACGCTTGCGCGTGCGCTCAATCCAAAGAAGACTTTTTGCATAGAGAAATGGATCCGCGCTGAGCGCGCTCCTGCAACCCCATAAAAGTTAGATTCCAAATGTGGTAGTGAAAATCAAGTGATATCTGAAAAGGTGATTCTGATAGATTACGCGGGGTGGGGAGACCTTATACTAGGTGTAGTGATCGGCGCCCTCAAACCTCCTGACCGCAACTACATGGAACGCAGGGTCCCAGTCTCATCTTTCCAACCGCCAAACTTCGAGAACAAGAAGTATTTGGATGACACAGTGAAAATTGCTGATGAAATCGTTGAGGTTATGCAGCCTGACACGGAAACCAGATTCAAAGTACGCACAGGATATATTCTCTCTGGCATATGCAGGCACTTGAGAGAACGGGGATTCAAGGTAGAAGAAGTGGAAGTCTCAGGTGGACTCCAGGAAAAGGTTGAACGAGGCTACATAAGATGGTGCAAGGAGATGGGAGTTCCAGCGGAAAGACTAGAAGACAAAAAACGTTTCTGGGGTCTTCTAGAATGGGTTGCGGAAAAGCACGAGCTAAGAGAAAGATTGGTGAAAACAGGATGGAGAAGCTGGAAAGCGAAATGGCAGGCAAGAGCTTTGCTACCCGAGATCTCTTCATAGCTGGCGCGCGCTACGAACAAGCCAATTAGTTTCATCATTCTAATAGCAGTAGGCTTGAGCGCTTCTTCGAAAATTTTATCTTTAGTTTTGCTGAAAATGAGATAAGGTCTGACAATGGTCAAGTGTCCCAGATGTGGAAAGGAAACATCAGATTCCTCAACGGAATGGGAATTTGCTGATTACCACGTTAAGCTTTTTGTTTGCCCCAAATGCAAGAAGACATTCAAAGCATACTATCGAGAGGGAACACTGAGTCATACCATACCCAAACATTCTGGGCAAACGTTTCATTCAGGGTCAGCGCACACACGCTAGAAAGTTTGACTCCAAGCCTAACGTTTCTCCAAATGGACACCCAAAGAATCAACCAGCTCTGCCAGTTTCCAAGCAATAGCTTCGTCGATTCTAATGCCTACCTCATAGTTTGAATACATGTTCCCCAAGAGAGATTTGCAGAACCAACTGCTGCACTCTTCTCGTCAGCTTCTTCAACCGCGCGATATGTATCGTAAACGTTGGCTCTTCGTGCGCGCTAATGTGCACGCTTCCCTCCAGAACAGCTCGGCATGCATTTGTGCAGACGAACGAAAACAGTTTATTCGGGAAAGCCAAGATAGTAAATAATAGAATTTGAACAGGGGGTGAAACAATGGAAAAAAGGAAGCTGGAACTTGCATTCATCAACAAGAATGGGAAAGTGTATCCAATAGACGAGGTTACCCGTGCAGAATTAGCTGAGGGTCTTGAAAAGATCTCCAAAGAGATCGCAAAGAGACTGTTATTATTGAAAGAACAAAGATAGAACCTAGTCTATCCCTTTTTTTCAGGAAATTCCATGAGCGCACGTCTAGTATAAACTCCAAAAGAATTTTGGGAATGAAAAAAGGAAGTAGTGATTACCTTTGGCTTATTCTAGTAATCTCATGCTTTCTTCGAGACTCATTGCTAATCTGATTTCACTCGTGTTCCACGCTATCCATCGTACAGTTTCTGATCCATTGAGAATTTTCGCAGAGCGTCTGAACTTGAGACTTCATACATCCAAATCAATAGATGTTCCTGAATTACTGTGTCTGAAGGTTCTTCCCATGCTATGTTGAAGGTGAACCTGCGTTTTTGGCGAGGAATTAGGTGTTCGTTTTGTGTGTTCGTATTTTGGTTCTTGATTGTTGGACTGGGTAAATTTTAAAAGGCTTTTGAGCAATGTTTAAGCGGGAGTCCTTAGCCTTTCTGGATGAGATCGTACGGGATTAGTTGGGTGTGAATTGTGACGGGTAAGTCTGAGCGGTTGGAGCTTTACAGGGACAGGAACACGCAGGCGTTGTTGACTCGTTTCTTAAGTGGTGAAGTTGAGAGGCTTGAGCCCGTGTTTGACGCGAAGGTGGGTTATCGGTATCCTGTGGTTGAAGCGATCGTTGGGGATGTGGTTAAGGCTGAGGCTTTTCTGAACAGGTTGCATGATATTGGGATTTTGGACAGGCGTCTTTATGATAAGATGCTTTCGTGTCCCAAGTGCGATTCTGTAAGCGTTTCTGTTCATTATTGTTGTCCTTACTGTAAGTCGTTTGACGTTCGGAAGAGCTCATTGATCGAGCATGTGAAATGCGGGTACATGGATGTTGAAGAGAACTTTAGCAAAGGCGGCAAACTGATCTGCTTGAAATGCAAAGAAGAACTGAAAGAGCCTGACGTTGACTACAGGAAGGCAGGCGTATGGTGCAGCTGCAAGAGCTGCGGGAAGAGTTTTGACATTCCAGTGGCTTCGCTCTTCTGCCGAGACTGCCGCTATGATTCTAGTTTTGAGGATATCACAATAAGGGATGCGTATGCTTACAGTTTGAAGGAAGGAGTGAAAGAAGAGGCGGCGCTGGGCTGGATTTTGGTTGCGCCGATCAAAGAGTTCCTGGCAGAGTCAGGATATAATGTTGAAGGACCCGCGTTTTTAAAGGGCAAATCGGGAGCCAATCACATGTTCGACATCGTCGCCAGGAAGAAGGACGACTCTAAAAAGATGACGGTCGTGGATCTGGCAACGACAACTGAAGGGGCCGTGGCTGAACAGCCTGTGATCGCGTTGTTTGCGAAGATTTTCGACGTTTCCCCAGACAGTGCATACTTGGTTGCGATTCCCAAAATGAATGATAATGGAAAGAAAATGGCAGAGTTGTATAACATTCAGATTGTAGAGGCGAAGAACCAGAAAGAAGCCACGCGGGCGCTCAAAGACAAAATGTCAAAGTTGAAGTGAGCAGGCTGTTTATCATTGGCCGGTGTAGACGGCCATGTTGCCTTTTTCTGTGACTACTTTTATGATGTAGGGCGGACTTGGCAGGCTCACATCATTGCGGACGATGATGAATGTGTCGCCGGGGTTGATGAACGTGTTTAAGTCGTATCTTTGATGGCTTGACGAGTTGGTTACCCAAAGAGAAATCAGATGCGTAGTGAGGCTTCCTGTGTTGTGGATGGTGAATTCCGTGTCTATAACTACGATTTTGACGGCTAAGAAGTCGATGTCGATGCTGGTTTGGTTCAAGTCTGGCTGCGCATTCACGAACTCGATGACTATTGTTCCGTTTTGGTCGGCGTAGCTTTGCCAACAGGTCGACAGATCGAGGGCGTACATATCCCAGCTTGTTGAGGGTGTGCTTCCGCCGGTATAGTTGAAGCCGTTGTCGCTGTAGTTTCCGGAGGACCAGTTGTAGGCTTTGAGGTACCAGTTTTCTCCAGAGTCGCTGGCGCGGTATCTCAGTTGAATTTCTACTTTCTGGACGTATGCTGCGGGGTATGTGGGAAGGTTTGTGTTGAATGTGCCTATAATGTCTAAATTGTATCTTTGTTGGGTGGTCTCTTCTGTGCCGTACGTTGCGAGTGTGTCTCTTTGGGTTTTGTAGGTTGCTCTGACCCATGCTGTGTTTCTGGATGTGTTTGAGATGCGTACTTCGTCAACTACTCCGTTGATGTAGGTGTTCGGGGAGGCGCGGTAGCCGAGGTAAAGTGGGTTTGAATTATCGTTTATGTTTCCTGTTACCGTGTGTGCTAAGCCGACTTGTTCACCGTTTATCTTGTTCACTATTGTGGAACCGTCGTACACGAACGTGGAGTAGTACCATATGCCTGTCTGGAACTGATAGGCTTCATCGTTGGCCCCTGTCCAGCCGTTTATGCCGTTGGTGCTTACGCGGTTTCTGATAGTGCCAGAGTCGGCGAAGCCGAGTTGCCATTGATTATCTTTCCTGGCGATGACTGCTTCTCTTGCGGGCAATGTGTCGAATTTTATCCATGCTTCCATGGTTAAGGCGTTGTTCGTGAAGCTCAGGCTTGAGCTGTCGCTTACCTGTACTCTGTCGTCTGCGCCGTCGAGGTGGTCAGCTCCGTCGATGAATCCTGTTGCGTTCTGACCTACTCCGCCTTGTGGTGTTCCGGTGTTGATGTTTGAGGTGGAGTCGTTTTGTGTTCCTGATGCTTCTTGTAAGTGCATGACGAGTTTGTAATTGTTGTTCCAAACGTTCTGTGCGGCGACGGAGCCTGGGTCGCCTACGTAGGCTGTGTTGTCGGCATGGGTCATGTCATAGTAAAGATAGAAGGAATTGTCTTGAGAAGCGCTTAGAGTTGGGACGTTGACCCAGAGCCAGGCTCTGCGGTTGGTGTCGTCCCATTTTTCGATTTCAGCGTAGCATTGTGTTGTACCGTCGCCAGTCGCTATTGCGATTTTCTTTCGTGCATCTTTAGTTTGCAGTTCGTTGAACACGAACGTGAAGTTGCTGCTGCCTAGGCCTGAGGAGTTGCTGAGGTAGATGAGCAGGGGGAAGTTTGTGAGTGTGCTGTCGATGCTGGTGTGGCTTATGGTGATTCTGGCTCGTTTGTTCCAGCCTGAGAGCCAGCCTTGTTGAGTGAACACTTCTGTGAAGGTTTCATACTGGTCGTTAATTGTGAAGGTATCAGTGTAGGCACCGCTGACGCGGGTCCCGTTTCTTATGGTGAATTCGCTCTGTGCTGCGGCCCATGACAATGCGTTTGTGGATGTCATGTTTGTGATTTCGATTTTTTCCTGTATTCTTTCCCAGTCGAACTGGTTCATCTGGTAACTCCAGAGGACGATGTTAGAGACGATAATTACTACTAGCACTAGGCTTAGCATGACGACTATGACGTTGCTTATCCCTCGCTTGTCGCGCTTAAGGAGCTGTAGCATATTCTTCAACATGTGTACCCCTTGTGGTGACGATGTTAACATGATACAAGCCCTCCGAGATCCACGGATCTGATATGTTGAGCCAACGGCCTTCGCCAATCTCGAAGTCGAGTTGGTTTGTGAAGAGTTGAGAAGTGTGGTTGACGTAGACGGCCATGACGTGGACGGCGGTCTTGCCCGTGTTGCGGAGGAAGACGTCGATGGTGTGGGTTGCGTTGTTGAACCAGATATCTTCTATGACGATGCGTTCGCTCATGGTTTCGCGCAGGTTGCTCGTTATGACATACGTTGCCGTCGTCGCGATGGCCATGGCCGCGACTGCCACCACAGTAAGCAGAAGACTGCTCAGTACGGGCGACACGCCGCGTTTGTCTAGGAAGAGTTTTATGAGCATCATCGTCCATCTCACAGGAAGAGTTTCAACACTACGTAGCCGCACAGCATCATGATCAGACTGTGTTTCAAGCCGGCGCTTACTGTTCCATCTCCCATTTTTCCTGCTACGAGGCCGCCGAAGAAAGCTTGTATCGATGTCATCCGGAAGAACATGTGTTGCATGTCGGCTGCGGGAATTGCTCCGGTTGTGAACTGTGACAGACCGCTTATGCTGGCGAAGAACGACCTGAACAGCAACGTGACGGTGAAGAGGAAGACGAAGAAAGCGACGTAGATTATGGCGATGAAGGGTCTTGTCTGAGTGCGTCTTTCCTTGTCGAGGAGGAGTGTGGTTTGTATGAATTTGCCCATGGGGTCGAAGACTTTTTCAACGCGTCCTCCTGAGCGGCTTGCTTCGATAATCATTGGCACAGTTCTTTGCACGAGCACAGTGTTGACCCGTTTTCCAAGGTTCAGCAGTGCCTGTTCAAACGGCATTCCCCAAGAGATTTGGGTGTTCATTTTTTTCAGTTCTGCGGTCAGTGGACCGTAGTCTCTTTTTGCGGCTTCCTCCAATGCTTGGGGCAGGGTCATTCCTGTTTCTTGAGCTTGAACTATACTTCTGAAAAGGTCTGGCAAGTGTTCATCTATGGCTTTTCTCCACTTGTAGTCGATGTAACTCATGATTGCAGGGGGGGAGACGCCAGCGATGACGGCGAAAAAGACGAAGTCATCCAAAAGTGCCGAGCCTGAAGAGGTGAGGATTGCAGAGAGGATTATGGCGAATGCTATTGATGCTGACGCGACCCACACGATTTTTTTCATTTTCTGGTTTATTTTTGGCATTTTCCTCTACCATTTTGGTGATGCTGCGTCGAGGATTATGAGGAATATGGTGGCGCCCACGGGGATGCCGACGAAAGTGAGCACGTTGAGCAGAAGGTCTGGGCTGAGCAGTCCGAGGCCTCCGCCGCCCAGCATTGCCATCACTGCAAGCATGATAACCATGAAAAGTGGACCCGTCAAGAGCAGAGCAACGTAGGCTTCTGACAACATTGAGAGCGTGTCCGAATATTTTTTGAGGCTTAGCCGTTTCAGTTTCATGTATTGACCGGATTTTTCACGAAGATATGCCGCCAAGTTACCGCCCGAATGGATTGTGGAGATAAAGCCTTCGAGCATGTCGCGGAATTTTTCTGAAGGTGTCCGTTTGGATATTTCCTCGAGTGCAGTGATTATGTCTGACCCGAAGAGGTTGACATCTCTGACGATGTCCTTGGCTTCTTTTGAAACCGCCAGCGGAACGGGAAGGTTTGAGAGTGAGTAGAAAACTTTCTCAGGAGAAACGCCCGCGCTTGTCAAGATGGCCATGTAGCCGGCTGTGAAGGGAAGCTCATCTTCCAACTTTCTTTTGTTTGCGTCTGCGCGGTATATGGGGTATGCGTAAAAACTGATTGTGGTGAAGGCAAAAGCGAACAGGCTACCGCCGACACCGAAGAGAATTGCCGGGAAAAGAGGTGTCTGAAAAGCGAAGAACAGCAATAGAGGCACGCACGCAAGTGTGGCAGCTGAGGCAAACATGGTGACGAATACCGTAAGGCTGACGTATGCCTTGTAGTTCACTTTCAGACCTGACCTTTGCAAGCTGAGGTCTAAGCCCTTGAATAGTGGCATGAAAGGTCCGACTCTGTTGCCGATTAACTGGTAGGCCATGGACTCGGGGTTCTCGAATTTTAGACCGTGTGATTCGGGTTTCTCTGTTTCTGCTTTGCGGGATCTTGCAGTGGGCAGGTTAAGTTTTTTCATTATTCGGGCAGTCAGTTTTTTGATTTCTTGGACGGGGTTGTGTTTTGTCATTTGAGTCCAACTCTGGCTTTTTGGTGGATGCGGTCTGGGTTGGCGTAGTATTCTCGGATGAGTGAGGCGACGTCTGTGTAGCGGCGGATGCCATTTTGGGCCATCCAGTCTAGGACTGTCTGTCTTCTGTTGAGTTCGCGGCGGATGTCTTCATGGGTTGTGCCCATTTTCTTCATCTGTTTGTCCAGTATGGTGCTGTGGCCTGTGTAAGAGAAGGCGTCGAATTTCTGGTTCCAGTTGAAAATGTCTTCTGTTGATATTCCGTTTTTTTGGTCGAAACCTGCTATTTCGGCCGTGGTTGAGGCTTTTCTTGAGGGTTTTCCTTCGATTTCGGTTCTCTGCATGACCATTATCACGTTTGTCATGGCGATGAGGGATTTGGGAATGTTCATGGGTTCCGATTCCAAGCGGTTTATGACTGCTTCAACCGATTCTGCGTGCAGCGTGCACATTCCAAGGTGGCCCGTGGCCATGGCCTGAAAGAGTGTGTATGCTTCTTCGCCTCGGACTTCGCCCACGATGATGTAGTCTGGCCTTTGTCTGACGGCGGCTTTCAAAAGGTCGAACATAGTTATGGTTCCGGTTCGTTTGTCTTCGTGCCCAAAGCCCAGTCTGACGACCGATGGTATCCAGTTTTCGTGCGGCAGGTTTAGTTCTTGGGTATCTTCGACGCTTACTATTTTCATTTCGGGTTTGATGAACATGGATAGACAGTTGAGCATGGTTGTTTTTCCCGATGCTACGCCGCCTGCTACCAGTACTGATGCCCTGTTTTCTATGATGTACCAGAGGTAGGCGGCCATTTCTGAAGAGAGTGTCTTGAAGGTGATGAGGTCTGAGATTGTGAGCGGGTCCACGCGGAAGCGTCTGATTGTGAATGTGGAGCCTCTGCGTGTGATTTCGCTTCCGTAGGTCAGCTGGATGCGGCTTCCATCTGGGAGTGAAGCGTCCAGAATCGGGGAGGCTATGCTTATGTTTTTTCCTGCGAGGTAGGCCATGCGGATGATAAATGAATCCAGTTCTGCCTCTTCTTTGAATATGATGTTGGTGGGGAGGGATTCGTATACTCGGTGCCAAACGTACATTGGTATGTTTACGCCGTCTGCGGAGATGTCTTCGATCATGTGGTCTTTCATGAGAGGGTCTATTTTGCCGTAGCCTAGAAAATCGCGGATCACGTAATAGGTGAGTTTGTCTATGGCTTCTGGGGCGACTTCGATGTGGTATTTTTTTATTGTCTTGCTTGTTTGTTCTTTGAGGTAGTTTTCAGCTTTTTCTTTTGTTTCGATTTCTTTGAGGTCTACGTCGATTTCATCCATGAGGAGCGTTTTGATTTCTTTGAGTTTCTTTTCTTCTTCTGTGTGTAGTGTGGGTTCTATGATTTCGTAGTGTTCTTTTTGGGTTTCTGGGTCTTTGATTATGGCTGCGTAGACGTGCGGTTCCTGTATTGGGTAGGCTTCTTTGAAGGAGGCTGGTTTCTTGGCTTCAGCCTTTATCGTGATGGTGACAACTGGTTCTTGGGGTGTTTGGGCTGTTATTGTTGCTGGTTTGGTCATTGTTGGCACTGCCCTTCTTAGTTTAGACTATCCCGTGGTTTCGATATTATATGATATCGCGAGTCTTAATAAGGTATATGAACGTTTAATCAGCACCACTTTGACGATTTCAAAAGCAGCAAATGAAGAGCAAGGCTAGTCCGCTCAGATATCGCTGTAACGCAAGTTTAAAATCTGGATTGAGGAGATCTGGTTATCATGGATGACTCACCTGCTCATGACGACAAATCTGAGATAGGTAGAGACAGGAGACGGGGAGTGCTGTTCTGTCCAAGGTGTGGTTCTTCCAAGGTTTTTTGGGCGTCTGGTCTTCCACAATTGTGGTCGGTCTGGGACTGTAGAAACTGTGGTTATCGTGGATCCTTCATCCTTAGGGACGGTAAGCTGGCGGATAGAGTTGCCGAGGATTATAGGAAGAAGATTGTTAGAAAATGAGTCTTATTCCAGTGTTGCATGTCTGCGTTTGAGGTCAGCCTCGGTGCTTCCGAGTCGATGCATAAGTTCGACGATGAGACTGTCTAGGAAGACCATGCAGTTGTTTTCAAAGATGCTTCCGAGCGGTGTTAAGGGTTCGCCGACGCCCATGATTTGTCTTGTTAGATAATCTTTTTCTTTGGGTGTGCCTGCTTTTGTGCGTCCTTTGACTTCGACAACCAGGTCAGCGAGTTTACCAAGCGGGGATTCTGGAAAACTCGTTATAGCTATGACTGTGGACCCGATTTCTTTGGCAGCTGCGCTTGCGGTCAGGACCATTTTTGTGGTTCCTGTGCCCGAGATGGCTATGAGCAGGTCTCCTTTTTCAGCGGCTGGCGTTATGGTTTCACCCAGAAAATACACGCTGAAGCCGAGGTTCATAAGTCGGAGTGCGAAGGCTCTGGCGACGAAGCCGCTTCTTCCCATCCCAACCGTGAAGATCTTCTTGCCTTGTGCTTCCAGAAGGTGTTTGATCAGTTTCTCGACGGACTTCATGTCGAGTTCTTCGATGGAGATTTTTATGCATGCGACGATTTCTTCTGCTGCGGCTCTTAGCCATTTCATCCGTTTTTGTCTCCCCGATTGCCCTCTACACTGGTGCAGCGATTAAAAGCCTTGTGGTCTAAGCCAGTGAGAGATTAAATCACTTATTGAGGGAATTGAGACGTAGAGTCTGACGTAGATTGCAGCGGCAATAATGGCGATTGTGAAGGCGAGGAGGAGGATGTCGCCTTTGTGCAGTTTGAGAACGTAGAGGTTTGTGCGTTTTTTGGTTGCGCCCCAAGCGCGGGATTCCATTGCTTCGGCCAGTTCGAGGCTTCGGCGGATGGCGCTGACGATGAGCGGTATGAGTATGGGAATGTAGTTTCTGATCTTTTTCATGAAGTTTCCGCGTTCAAGTTCTAGGCCTCTGGCTTTTTGAGCGTCCATTATCGTTTGTGCTTCTTCTGCGAGAACGGGAACGAAGCGAACGGCGGTTGTGAAAGCGAAGACGAACTCGTAGGGCACCCGTGTCTGTTCAAGCGCCAAGCCGAGGTGGTCGGGTGAGGTCGTTAGGAAGAAGACTGAGAATGATTCGATGAGCACGACAAAGCGCAGGGTAAGGGCCGCGGGACTTTCGAGGCCTTTGGCTGTTACTATGTAGCCGGACGCGATGAAGTTGAAGAAGAAGTTTGTGAAGAAGATAATTGTGGCTAGGAAGGCGGCTCCGCGCATTGAGCGGAG
>CAYPRE010000010.1:0-16959 GCA_964413045.1 uncultured Candidatus Bathyarchaeia archaeon | reverse complement strand
AGGAGATAATATTTTTTTGTGGTACCGGGAACAATGGTGGAGATGGTTTCGTAGTTGCTCGTCATTTATCTTCAATGGGTTTCAAGGTCGAAGTAATACTTGCGGGGAAAGCCGAACAGATTCAGGATCAAGCTGCGTTGGAGAATTGGCTTGCTTTGCGGTTTCTAAGCGAGACGGTTTCTAAGCGTGAAGTCCTTGACAGCACTCTCATACCTACTGTTGACGCGGACGTTGTGGTTGATGCGTTGTTGGGCACGGGCAGCAGGGGAAAGTTGAGACCTCCTGTTTTGCAGATGGTTAAGCAGATTAACACGATGAAGGCTTTCCGTGTTGCCGTTGACGTTCCTACAGGTGTCGACTCGAATACTGGGGAGGTCTTAGGTGACGCGGTCAAAGCTGATCTGACTGTGACTTTTCATAAGACAAAACCTGGACTGGCCAAAGCCAAGAGATATACTGGAAAGCTCGTTGTGAAGAGCATCGGGTTGCCAGGCGAATTTGAAAGGTTTGCAGGTCCCGGCGATGTCTTATTGGTCACGGGAGCCAGGCCGTCATTTTCTCACAAAGGCGATTTCGGAAGGCTTTTGGTCATTGGCGGAAGTGAAATGTATTCTGGTGCTCCCACATTGGTGGCTGAGGCTGCTCTTCGAACTGGGGTTGATTTGGTTTACGTGGCCACTGCTGAGAAGACTGCTTATGCTATTTCTTCTTTGTCGCCGAACTTGATCACGATAAAGTTGAAGGGAGAGCATTTGAACCTGGATAATGTCTCCGCGTTGGAGACCTACGTCAAAGCAGTGGATGCTGTCGTGATGGGTCCGGGTCTAGGCTTGCATCCTGAAACCAAGAGAGCGGTGAAGCGAGTAGTGGATGTCGTCGAGAAGGCTGGAAAGCCTCTGTTGTTGGATGCTGACGGTTTGAAAGCGTTCGCTGATTTCAAGAGGAAATTAAGAATACCTCTTGTCTTGACGCCTCATGTTGGCGAGTATGCGATTCTTTCGGGCAGAAAAACACCCGAGGTCTTGGAGGAAAAAGTCTCAGATGTTCAAAGAGAAGCGACAAGTGTGGGGGCGTCTGTACTGCTTAAGGGACCTGTGGACGTTGTTTCAGATGGAAGGCATGTCAAGCTTAATTTCACTGGCAATCCCGGAATGACCGTGGGCGGAACAGGCGACGTGCTGTCGGGGATCGTGGCGGCCTTGCTTGCTCAGAAGGCAGACCCATTTGAAGCTGCGGTCGCTGGGGCTTTTGTGAACGGCGCCGCTGGAGACTTTGTGTTTGACGAAAAGGGCGCCCACATGGTAGCTACGGACCTGATAGAGTGGATACCCGCTGTTCTGGACGATCCCATGAGCCACTTGAAGGTGCAGAAAGAACGTGGAGAACCGCGTTAGAATAGTGGTTTATAACGCGAGGCAATGCGACCCCAAGAAATGCTCTGCCTTGAAATTGGAACGCCACGGGCTTGTTCGCGGGGTATCCCAGGTGAGGTTTCTACCGAAGAGAGCTATTGTGCTTAACCCTTTTTCTGAAATCGCGTTTTCTCCCTCAGACCGTGATCGCATCGAGAAATTTGGGTTGGCTGCTCTAGACTGTAGTTGGGAAAAGGCTGAAAAATTCTTGTCGACACATGTCAAGGGTACGTCAAGATGTCTTCCCGTGCTTCTTGCTGGAAACCCTGTCAATTTTGCCGTGCCCACAAAGCTCTCAACTGTTGAGGCTTTAGCAGGCGCTCTTTTCATCGCAGGATTCCGCGATCAAGCATCTGAGCTTCTTTCGATGTTCAAGTGGGGTCACACTTTTCTTGAATTGAACGTTGAAAGACTCGAAAGTTACGCTTGCGCAAAAGATAGTGCAGACGTGGTAAGAATACAGAAGGTATTTTTGGAAACAACAGGCGAAAAAACGTGAATTCGTTCTTGAGTCAGAGCAGCGAGCAACTTTCTTAGTTCCAAGAATTGCATTTCAGGCCCTCAGGGTATAGCACGCGTGCCTGTTTTGCGTGCTATTGCACGTTCAAGATTTTCGGGGTTTGTGATCAAAGCTTCTTTCCCTCCATTCCCAAGGTAGTTGATGATAGCTTGAATCTTTGGTCCCATGCTTCCGGGGGGGAAGTGTCCTTCCTTGAGGTATTTCTTCGCTTCGATCAAGGTCATCCGGTCAAGTAGCTGCTCGTTAGTTTTACCAAAATTAAGGGCTACTTTCTCGACAGTTGTGGAGATGAGGAAAAGGTTCGCCTTTATTCCCGTTGCCAAGAGTGCTGAAGCGTAGTCTTTGTCGATTACCGCTTCTATTCCTTTCAGTTTGCCTCTTTCTTCGATTACCGGTATGCCGCCGCCTCCCGCGGCGATGACTGTGACTCCGCGATCTAGGAGATTTTTTATTATGTCTTGTTCGATGATGCGGACAGGTTTTGGTGAGGGGACCACGCGTCGCCAGCCGCGGCCGCTGTCTTCCATCATTGTCCAACCCTGTTCGCGCTTGTGTTTTTCAGCTTTTCTTCTGGTGTAGAAGGGCCCGATTGGTTTGGTAGGGTTCTTGAAGGCAGGGTCGTTCTTCCTGACAAGCGTTTGGGTTACAACTGTGGCGACGGGTCGTTCTATACCTCTCAATCGGAATTCATTGTGCAGGCTCTGCTGGATCATGTATCCTAAGGAACCTTGAGTTTCGGCTCCGCATGAATCGAGCGGCGTGGTGTGCAGAACACGGCTTGCTAGCTCTGAACGCAAGAGGATGAAGCCTACTTGGGGTCCGTTGCCGTGGGTTATGACGACTTTCCAGTCCTGTTCTACTAGGCTGGCGATGTGGCGGCTTGTCAATCGGGCTGCCTTGAACTGGTCAGCTACGGTTTGATGTTGTTTGCTCTTAATCAGGGAATTGCCGCCGATGGCAACGACTGCTGTCCTTTGCATGGAGCATCCTTCTCAGTCGCGAGATAATGACATACTGGACACATGCTGCCCTATAAAAGCTGAGATAGCATCCCTCACATATCTCAACTTTGATCTACGACAATCTGTTTTGCGCTCATCTCTTCTGATCACGCATGACGTCAGTACAGCATATTCGTGTGTGGTCAGATTCGTTGAAGACTGAGGATTTCAAAGACTGAACGACAAAACCTGCTTTACGATGCTGTAAATAAGCTAATGGTTTAAATGCGCATAATAAGTATCGACTCACATTAGTGAGAAGAGGTCGAGGTACAGTGTCTTATGTTTTCAACATACCGTTCCGAGACAATCAGAAGCTAAAGCGTGTAATTAGCCTCATCAAGAGAGACGTGAAGCTGCAGACACTGTGGAGATGCGCGAACACGATGGCTATTGACCGCTTGGGCTATACGGATCACGGTCCAACTCATGTGAAAATAGTTGCTAATTCGGCGTTGAGACTTCTCAGAATACTGATCGATAGCAAGGTTGTGCCCAGCATCGTTAGAAATTACGGGATGAAAAACGAAGACGCTGAAGTTGTGGTGGTTCTGGGCTCGATTTTTCACGACCTAGGCATGGTAGTCACAAGGGACGGACACGAGCTTTATGGGGCATTGCTGGCTTCAGGACTCATCGAGAAATTTCTGCAGCAGATCTATTCTGAAGAAGAACGTACGATAATCCTCTCTGAGGTTCTGCACGCCATAGTCTCTCATGAAGAGCCCAGAAGACCCTTAACGATAGAGGCAGGAATCGTGCGAGTTGCAGATGCCTTAGACATGGAAAAAGGAAGAGCCCGAATTCCCTTCCAATCAGGAAAAGTGGACATTCACTCCGTCTCAGCGCTTGCAATTGAAAAAGTGGACATCCAACAAGGTGATAAGATGCCGGTAACGATCAAGATCACGATGTCAAACTCCGCGGGAATCTTTCAGATAGACGAACTGCTAAAGCCGAGAATTGAAAATTCTGGACTGAAAAACTACATTCACGTTGTGGCCGAGATAACTCAGGAAAAAGAGACAAAGATCATAGAGAAATTTGAAATCTAACGTTTACCCACGAACAACGCGTTTGCCATCGGTTTTCGAATCCATGAACCATCACGGAATTTTCGAGAATCGCGAAAAGCTCGCCCATAAAACTAATAGTTCAAATAGGCATAACGGATATGACTGCAAAACCGCCTGTTTGTTTATATTTGATGAAATACTTTCTGGAATAGAGGTGTCTGCAGATGAAAGTCAAGACTATAAAGCAGAAGGTAATCGTCCCAGCTCCTCCGATTGAGGTTTACGAAGCGTTCATGGATGCAAAAAAACATTCAGCATTTACAAGAAGCAGGGCAACCTGTGATCCCATGGTTGGAGGCGAGTTCACCGCTTGGGATGGATATATTTCAGGAAAAAATCTGGAGTTGGAAAAAGGAAAGAGAATAGTCCAAGAATGGATTACCACAGACTGGCCTCAGAACTATCCTCCGTCGAGACTGGAATTGAATTTCAAAGCGGTAAAGGAGGGCACCGAGATTTCTATGATTCATTCGGAAGTTCCTGCTGAACAGGCCGACGACACTAAACAGGGATGGATTGACTTCTATTGGGAGCCTTTGAAGGAGTACTTTAACACGTGAGAGCCCTTAGGGACCGCGATAGGTGGTTTTTCTTTTTCAAGCGTAGTTGGAATTGTGTGAAGTCATTGGGTTGAAGAATATGAAACTGTTGAAACCGCCTCGGCTTGCGAAAGGTGATACCATCGGCGTAATCGCTCCTTCGCATCCAGTTCTGCCGTTTCGGGAGAAATATGACCTGGGTATTGAGAACCTTAAGAAGTTTGGGTTCAAGATAAAGGAAGGCAATACTGTGAAACTTCAGCACATGGGTTATATGGCTGGTACAGATGTCCAGCGGGCCGACGATATCAACGTCATGTTCGCGGATGAAGAGGTGAGTGCGATTATCTGTGCTCTGGGTGGGTCTGTGGCGATGCGAACCTTGCGGCTTCTGGACTTTGATGTGATTAGAAGTAATCCCAAGATCTTCTCCGGCATGAGCAATATCACAACTTTTCATGTTGCGTTTCTGGCGAAGACAGGTTTGACGGGGCTTCATCAAACCGATGTGGTCTTCGGGTTTGGTGTTGACATGAAAAGCGCTGAGGCGAAGTACGAGACGGATCTTTTCTTCAGGATTACCGAGAAGACTGAGCCGATAGGTTTGTTGCCGCCGTTTACAGAATGGAAGGTCTGGCGAGAAGGCAAAGCTGAGGGCAGATTGTTTGGTGGAAGCATAAACAGCGCTGAAACATTACTTGGAACCCCCTATTACCCGAATTTGGATGAGAACGTCATCTTCTTTTGGGAGTCGATAGGACAGCCTCTGGATGAGCTTGACGCGAAGTTGGTTCATTTCAGAGAAGCGGGATTGTTTGACAAGACGAAAGGCATGCTGATCGGCAAGTTTAGACAAGAAACACAGGACAATTCAAGCAGTTTGGGCCAGAAGATAAAAGACATGACTGATGAAATAAAGGAGCTCGTCATGGACATAACCGCAGGGTACGATTTTCCCATTATCGCAGGCCTGGATTTTGGTCATTACACACCCAATCTGCCTTTGCCACTAGGGGTCAAGACCTGTATGAATACTGACCATACGCAAGTCTGGATAAGCGAATCCTACGTCAAGTAGCACGAACTGGAGACTTTCCTATTTCCTAAAGTGTTGATTGAAGTCTGCTCTCTTTCACGCAGCTTTGAGTCTAACGTACTTCCCTCGTGTTTAGGTTGAAGTGTCGTGGAGGTGCCTCACACCCCGCCACTAAGCAGTTCTATATTTTTCAAAGATATCGTAAAGAAACTCTAGGTCTTTTTTTCCTTCGCTGCCTGGAGTTCGTGGTTCCTGATTTGTTTCTATGCACTTAAGAAAGTGAATGTGTTCTTGTTTGAATGCTTCTTGGTAAGAGTATGTTGTGAAGCTTTTTTCGAACCCTCCGTTTTTTGTTTGGGTCTTTTCAAGTATTGTGGGTTCATTCTTAATCCACGGGTACGGAAACCTTATGGAGATTGTTTGATCGGTGCAGTATGCAACGAGTTCTTCATCGAACCAAGTTGTCGGGGGGCCTCCAATTTCGAAAGTGCATTTGGCTTTTCCGTAATCGAGTATTGACAGAATGGTCGTGTGTATGACTTTCATCCAAGAAGTTTTGGACGGAATTCCAGGGACTGTCACGGTTGTCATGACCTCCTTTGGATCTCCGAAAGCTCCTCTCAGGATTGTCATGTCGTGTGTTGCAAATGCTAGCAATGCTCTCCAAAGGCCTTCTTCCTCATCAGTATGTTGTCCAAGTTGCTCCGCAAGAAGATCAACTGTCCGCTTTTTGCTTTCTTCTTGTTTTTCCGCGGGTGGTTGGCCTGTCTTTGTAATTTCGTCAAGGACTTGATTCATGCTGCCGGCTCCGAAACTCCCCGGAAAATCATGAACTCTAATCAGGCTTACGTCATCTCCTGCTTTTTTCATCAACGAAGATCCAGCCTCATATCCAGCGTCATACCTCTTCATGTATGCTACCATAAGAAGACGGCCAGCTTTCCTTGCGGCTGAAACCATCTCGTCAGCAGCCTTAACGCTCAGGGCCAAAGGTTTTTCGACCAAGACATGACAACCTGCTTCAGAAGCATCAATGCTAACTCTGTCGTGATATTCGTCGGGTGTACAGACGATAATCGCATCCAATTTTTCTTTTCGCATCATTTCCAAGTGATCAGTGTAGATGTGGGGGATCGAAAACGTCTTTCCTACGGTTTTCACCAAACCTGGGCTGACATCGCATATGGCAGCTAAATCGTACTTTTCAATTTCTCTAAGGTAAGGAATATGCATCAGTTGAGCTATCATTCCAGTTCCGACAACGCCAACTCGGACTTTCAAAGCCATCACGCGAGAAGGCTCTCTTTGTCTATCGTATTTATGTTTTTACCAGCCGGTTCGGTAATGTATGCCGTCGCAGTCGGCCACTCGATTAAGCAACGAGATGTGCCAATTGGTAAGGCTTGTTCTTGATTCACATGTAAGAGTCCCAAATGTTGATCGAGTACGTGGCCGGTATTATGCAATTCATGAACCCTGACAGTATGCTTGTGAGGACTTCTTTGTCTCGCTCCATTCTGTTCGTGAACTTTTCGAAGTCTGCCAAATTCTCAAACTCGGACATTTCGATGAATCCACCAAAGTTGCCACCAATCATTTGGGCGAACATTTTCCATGATTTCAGCTCTTTAAATTTCTGAGGTTTTCTCTCCTTCATTGCCACCCACTTCTTAACTAGTGTCTTGAACTCCTGTTGTTTCTCTGGTTTTACGACATATGTTTCCACCTTGAAAACGGTCATTTTTTCACTTCCTTTTTTTCTATTATGCCATTTCAAAGCGTATAAATGATTTCAGGAAATTTGTCATCCGTAAGTCCGCAACTTTTTCGAGGCCCAATTCCTCGCCGCGCTCAATTGTAAGCCGCGTTTGCTTTTGACGGCTGGTCCGCGAAAAGTACGGACTGGACTACGAGCGTCGAAGAAAAAGGAAATGTGCTAAAACTAAAATAGAGGATGGATACCAGAAAGACGCTAGAAGAATCAAGACGAATTGTTAGAAGAGGAATGCTGCAATGAAAGGCGAGATTGTTGCAGGGATAATAGGGGCTGGGTCGATCACTAGCTATCACTTTAGTGGCTACATGAAGAGCGGAGTAAGGGTAGGGGCAATAGCAGATACCAACATGAAAGCTGCAGAATTGAGGGGACAACAATACGGAATCAAAAGAGTGTTTGCTGATTACAAGAAAATGCTGATTGAGTGCCCTGAGATTGATGTGATCAGTGTTTGCACCCCGAACTATTTGCATGCCGAAATTGCGGTTGATTGTCTGAAGGCTGGAAGGAACGTGCTGTGCGAAAAACCTCCTGCACTCAATTCAAAACAGACGATATTGATGAAGGAGGCAGCGGAAGAAAGCGGCAAAATATTGATGTTCGATTTCAACAATCGAGCAAGACCTGATGTTCAGTCACTGTTTGAATATGTGAGAGGCGGTGAGATAGGAAGAGTAAATTCAGCTCAGGCGTTGTGGATCAGAAGATGTGGCATTCCAGGTTTTGGGGGCTGGTTCACTCAAAAATCCCTTTCGGGAGGAGGACCTGTCATTGACCTACTGCACATGCTTGATTTAGCATTGTATTTCATGGATTACCCAGACCCAGAATGGGTCTTAGCCCAAACCTTCTATGATTTTGCGAAAGACCGCAATTTCAAAGGACCTTGGGGCATCCCTGACGTTGAAAAAGGTGTCGTCGATGTTGAGACTGCCTCTCACGCCTTCGTCACGTTTAAGACTGGACAAGTTCTGTTTGCTAGAAACAGCTGGGCTGAACAGAACAAAAGGGAAGAAGTATCGCTGACTTTCCAGGGTACGAAAGCTGGCGGAATGGTGAAGAGACTTTTCA
Source organism: uncultured Candidatus Bathyarchaeia archaeon (assembly GCA_964413045.1). GTDB lineage: Archaea > Thermoproteota > Bathyarchaeia > Bathyarchaeales > Bathycorpusculaceae > JBGQMW01. The sequence continues at coordinate 8,527 of CAYPRE010000010.1, read as the reverse complement.
GAGTGGATGGAATTGACGATACGGCTTTGGATACGTGTGAAATCTACACTATGGAAAACGGGACGCCGGTGAACAAGAAACTGCTGGCTCAAATTGATCCGAAAATGGGCAGAGAAAGAGCCGTGGTGAATTTTGCGAACACTGTTTTGGGAAAAGAAGAGCCATTGAACAAGCCTGAGCAAGCAGTGACACTGATGAAGGTAATAGACGCTATCTACGAATCAGCGAAAACCAAAAAACCCGTCAATATTGAATAGCCATAGCACCCTTCATGCTCATGCTTTGGGCTCCTACCACCAGACTTTCTTTAATGGAGCCTTGATTATCAAGGGTTTCAGAAATTGTATGCATTTCTCACAACCGTCTTCTCTGCTCATGACTGGATCTTCATGTTCATAGCTCAGGACATAGTCGTAGCCAACTTCTGAAAGCGCCGTGATTATTCTCTTCCATTCTGCGTCCCCCCATCCGACGACCCGAAAACGGAATCCTCGCCCAGGTCTACGCCAATCTCCAGTTGATATGTTACCGGCTAGTGGCAGATTCTCTTTGACAAGTTCGGCATCTTTGGCGTGACAATGGTAGATTCTGTTTCCGAACTTTTTGATGAAAACAACAGGGTCTATTCCTTGCCATACAAAATGGCTTGGATCAAGATTGAAGCCGAATTCTTTCCTGCCCCCAATCATTTGCACGGCTTTTTCGGCTGTTTCAATGTTGTAAGCTTGCTCTTGTGGATGCACTTCATGAGCAAACTTTACGCTATGGTCTGCATAGAAATCTAGGAGTGGTCCCCAACGCTCAGCAAACAGTTCAAAACCTTGTTCAAACATTTTTTCGTATGTTGGAGGGAAAATGTACCAGGCTCCCCAGTTGGGGGCTCCTATGAAACCGTTTACGACAGGCACGTCGAGGGCTGCCGCAGCTTCGGCTGTTTTTTTGAGTCGGTCAATACCGTACTTGATCTTCTCTTCAGCCGTGCCTTTGAACCAAATGTCAGTAGACTCGTCATGAGGCCCTAGCACCAGTTGTCCTTCAAGATGGTTACTCAACGCTGAAATGCTGAGTCCATACTGCTCAATTGTCTTCTTATATTCAGTGGCCCCTCCATGCAGGATTCTTTCAATGTCAATGTGATTGCTATCTTTCCAAGCAGCAATTTCCACAGCTTCATAACCGAGTTCTGCGACATGCTTCAGTACTTTTTCAAATTTCAGTTCATTGTACAATATCGTCATTATTCCTATCTTCATTGCAGACCACTCTTCCAATACTAACAAGCTGGTTTTCCTTAAATATTTGCGAGTGCACACGCCGGATGATATGAAAGAAGACCCGCTTTTCCTAGCAAGGACCGGTGCGTAAAAGTTGCCAGCACAAACTGTTTCGGTGGAGAAAGCTTCCTATGACCTTCCCTTCTTTCCTATCCTTGAAGACCAATGAAGATGGGAAGAATAGTGCACGGAATAGTCACTAGGGGAAAGAGAATGCGCGTCATCCAGCATTCTTATCCATATTCGTATCGCATACGAGCTCAAAGTCAAAGTGAAACTCTTAATAGAAACGACAATCAAAGAAAGTTGGGGAACCGTTTGAGAGACTTAGAATTGAGGTTGATTTCTGCCCTTATGAAGAACAGCAGAAGAAGTGACAGAGAGTTGGCAAGAAGCCTTGGAACGTCTCAACCCACTGTCACGCGGCTGAGAACTAAGCTGGAAAAAGAAGGCTACGTTCAAGAGTATACAATGTTGCCCAATCTCATGAAAATTGGTTTTGAGATTATGGCTTTTACCTACTATAAGCTGAAGAAAGCCCTTTCTTCTGAGGAAAATGAGGAAGCCAAAGAGAACATCATGGAAAGAGCACGCGAAAATCCTACAGCGGTCATTATTGCAATGGCCGGCATCGGAGCTATTGATGCGGACAGAGTAATCGTTTCATTTCACAAGAGCTATTCAGATTATGCTGAATTCCTTAAGGGGGTTAGGCAGGTTCCTCATGTTCTGGTTGCAGACTCGAAGAGTTTTCTTGTGGATCTAAAAGCTGAAATTCACTTCTTTCCGTTGTCTTTCTCTCGACTTGCCGACTACATTTTGAGAGAGGTAGAGGCCTCCAAAAAAGCCCGCTAACCACGCTTTGCAATTGATCCGGATTGAAGAGCGAGCACCTGAATGGAAGGAATTCATAGCGCAGCCTTGGTTTTGCACGTTTTGAAAATACAGGTTTTTGAGATGTGGCACAATAATGGCGAAAAGGATGCTGTCGGAAGTGACGTCTCTGCAAACGGAGAAAGCCGACAATTTGTCCAAGAAGAGGCTAAACCTCTGGCATAAGTAGCTGTTTCTATGATTGACTAAGCAAACTTTTTATTGCTCATTCTCATGCTCTTTTCTGAGCCACTTGAGCAGAATAAGTCTCAGACATTTGACCAAGAAATTTGGACAGGTAACAGCAGTTGACCACGTAGATTTGGAAGTAAAAGATTCAGAATTCCTGGTTCTGCTCGGGCCTTCCGGATGCGGCAAAACCACAACTTTAAGACTTATTGCGGGATTGGAAAGCCCCAGTGAGGGAGAAATACTCATCGATGACAAGCTGGTAAATGATATTCCGCCGCAGAAAAGAGATTTGGCAATGGTTTTCCAAAGCTATGCACTCTATCCTCACATGACAATCTATGACAATATTGGAATTCCCCTTAAGATTAGAGGGGTCGAAAAAGGCGAGGTGAACGAGAAGGTTCTGTCAGTTACAAAACTGCTGGGAATTGAGAATCTTCTGCAGAGAAAACCCGGTCAATTGAGTGGGGGTCAAAGACAAAGAGTTGCGCTGGGGCGCGCGATCATACGCGAACCCAAAGCCTTCTTGATGGACGAACCGTTAAGCAATCTAGACGCTAAGCTACGATTGTACATGAGAGTCGAGTTAAAGAAGCTCCAGAAAGACATCGGAATAACAACAGTATACGTTACGCACGATCAAGCTGAAGCGATGACGATGGCTGACACTGTCGCACTGATGAATTTTGGCAAGATTCAACAGCTATCTGCCCCAAGTGAATTGTACCATCACCCTAACAACTTATTCGTGGCCAGTTTCATTGGAAGCCCACCGATGAACTTTGTTGACTGTTCTTTGGCGGGGAACTACGTGGATGCAGGTGAGTTCAAGCTGAAGATCAACAAGGATTTATCTGACATTTTAAGAAGGGAAAACAAAAGCTCAGAATTGACCTTGGGAGTCAGGCCAGAGCACGTTCGTGTCAGCAAAGAAAAAGGCGCAGAGAATGATTTGAAGGGATCCGTTTACGCGGTGGAGCCTCTGGGATCAGAGGCTATTGTTGACGTGAAAGTCGGCGAGAATATAATCAAAGCTAAAGAGAACCCCTTCTTTAAGGCGGAGATGGGTGAAGAAATCTGGATTACTTTTGATATGGATCAAACGCATTTCTTTGACAAGAAGACGGGCGACATTATAATCTGAGATAGTGTACCTAGCGAGCAAAAACCAATTTCTGATCACGTTACTGTGACTTTTATTCCTTTTTCGTTGGCCGAGTATATGGAATCTATTATTCTCAGCCTAGTGAGCGCCTCGTCTCCAGGTACAGGCACTTGCTTGCCGTCGAGCAATGCTTGAGCGAAGTCTTTGATTTGTAGCCTGTGCCAATACCAATAAGATTGTGAAGGAAGTTCGGGTGTGAACCATCCGCCAATGTCGGTCTTGTAGATCTTGTAGCTGTCGGCCGAGATTACAACGCCGCGTTCTCCGTATATTTCGGTCGAGCCAGATCCTGCGATTTGTGACCAGCTTATCTCCATGGATGCGATCGCCCCACTTTTGAAACGCAGAATCACGGCGGCGTTATCTTCGACCTCGATCTTCTTGGCTAACGTGCCGAGTTCAGCCGAAACGGAATCAACGTCACCTAGCCACCAGCAAAGCAAGTCAATGTCGTGTATTTCGTCGAGTATGCATCCTCCGCCGGATTTCTCTTTGTTGAAAATCCAGGATGCCATATATGGCATGATTACTTCTGGTCCGGGGTGCCCGTCCCTGATCCGAGCCATATAGATTTTGCCCAAGTCTCCGTTGTCGATTGCATTCTTTATTTGAATGTTTACTGGCATGTAGCGCATGTTGAACATTGCTGATACTTGTCGTTTGTTCTTTTTTGAAGCATTGACGATAGTTTCGGCTTCTTTGGAGTTTCTAGCTAGTGGTTTCTCTATCAGAACGTGTTTGCCGTGATTCAGAGCTTCAATTGCTATTGGTGCATGGAGGAAAACGGGAGTACAGATATCGACGGCGTCAATGTTTGCTTTCTTCAGCATTTCTTCGTAGTTGGTGTAGCTTTCTTTCGCGTTGTATTTGAGCGCGGCTTTTCTCGCTCTTTCTTCAACAACGTCGCAGACTGCGGTCAATTCAACGTTTTCTAAGGCCGTTATGCCTGGGAGGTGTGAGAATTCGGCGATTCCCCCTGCGCCGACGAGGCCTATTTTGATCTTGCGGCTCATTTCACAGCCCTTATTTGTCATTTAGTTCTGGAGAATTCGCTCATGTCTACGGTCTTTTGTTTTCGGTAGGATTCGTAGGTTGCCAAACAAAGCTCGAGGGCTTTCAAGCCATCGTGTATTGTCTGTGTTGGATTTTTGTCTTCTCGTATTGAGTTGATAAAGGGCACTAGCAAATGGTACCATTCGTCAATTGGATATTCTACCAAGCCGGGAATTGCTTTGAAAATGTCCAACGTCGCGGGACTCATACTTATTTCGGCTTTTCCCAACACTCCCTTCAGGATCTTTCCATTTAGCAGGATCTTGTCTCCGATCAGGGCCACGTTGCCTTCTGTTCCGTAGAGGGAGTATGTCTCTCTGTATCCTGCCGGTGGTACGGCAATCCATGACGCTTCGACGGTGCCCTTGAGGTTGTCTCCAAATTCCACGAGTGCCGCTCCGTGATCCTCAACCTTCATGTTTTTGTATATTAGGTTGCCGACCATGCCGCTGAGTTTCTTTGCCTCTTTTTTGACTGCAAGCCTTAGACCGTCAAATTCGCTCACGGCGTGGTCTAAGAATCCTCCTCCGCCTGACTTTTCTGGGTCGGCGTACCAGCCAGGTTCTCTTGTTGTGATCCAACCTCCTGGAATCGGAGAGTTCACAGAGAAGTAAAAGTTTACGATTTCCCCTATCGCGCCGCTGTCTGCGATTTCAACGACTTTCCTAAAATCAGGTTCATTTCTGAAACCAAAGGCAATCGTGAACTTTACGCCTGCTCTTTCTACGGATTTGATCATCTCATGAGCTTTGTCCAGCGATACCTCGAGGGGTTTATCGCACAGAATGTGTTTGCCTTCCTCACAGGCGATTTTTGCCAGTTTTGCGTGTGCCGACGTGTTCGCGGTGAGGATTACTGCGTCAACGTCTTTTCTTTGTATCACGCTTTCCATGTTCGTGGAATATTCTTTCAAACCAAAGTATTCTGCATACTCTTTTAATTGACCTGGGTTATCATGCCCGACAGCAACCAGTTTAACGCCGGGAACATGTTTGGAAGCCAGAGCAAATGGATACGCGTGATACCAGTTATGCAAACCCACTATCGCAAGTCTGATTTCTCTTGCCATTGCCTATTCACCGAGACGGTTTGTTAGGATATGCCGCTATTTAAGTTTTGATTCAGTTCCACTCGCAGACATTCACTTAAGACGTGTTTGAGTCTTTTCGAATGCAATACAATCGGAATCCAAGAACTCAGAAAAATGGCCTTGTTTAGATTCGCACTGTTTTCGGTTCTTTCCCTGTTGAAATTAAGGACTTCATGTATTTTAGGGCTGCTTTGATATGTCTCTCTGCAACATCCACGCCTTGATATTCGTGATTCTCCAGTACTGGCGCACACTCTTCGGATGCAAGAAAGCCATTGTACCCTATTCTTTTCAATTCCTTTATGAACGCTGGATAATTTGTGTAAACGCTTCCTATGTACTCGTCTCGTTCATAGGTGATCTCACCCGACGGCAATTCATCGAACAGGGGTGAACCATAGTGCGAAAAAACGATACCTGATTCCTTACAAGCTTCGACGGCTTCATGAATGTATTCATCGCTCTGATTCAAGAAGAGAGGAGCATCGAGGCAAAGCTTCACGTTGTCTAGGTCTATCTCTTTCACAAATTCAAGCACAGTTTCATAGCCGTATTCTACTACGGGAGGATGATTTTGTACAGCGATTGTGATTCCGTAGTCATTTGCCCATTTAGCTGCGTCCTTGATACCTGACGTAGCCCATCTCCACATTTGATCTTTGGTTACAAATAGGCTTTTTATTTTGGTCAGTTTTCGACCTAACTCGTAGGTTCCTAGTCCCTCATAATGGCTGGTTCCGCGCCATGCGGCAAACACCTTAACGATGTTTATGTCCATGTCTGCGGCCATTTTTATGGCATCTTGAACCATACATAGGTTGTTTTCACGTTCTTCTATTATGGGGGTTGCGAAGTTGGACATCGTTTCGACGGCTACAAGTTTGATGTTCTGCGAGTCGGCAAACTCTCTGATCTGTTTCCGATTTTTGCTATCGAGGTCGCAGGGAAGGGCTACGGGTCGTTTAGTCTCAATGGATACCCCGTCGAAACCCAGCTTCTTTGCTTTGGCGATTTGCTCTTTCAGGGACAGAGCTTTGCCCCTGTACCAGAATCCGCAGTACGAAACTGTGAACAACGCGAGTTTTATCATGCTTAGACTGCCTCTCTAGTTGTGTTAGCTGACTTAGCTGCATCCTAAATATCTTTCCCATTATTGCCGTTGAACGCCGGTCCAAATGAAACGCGTAGATCATCGACCTAGCTAGAAACGCGCATTTTGTTGTGAAGCCAACGAAAAAAAGGAGAGAAGATGTGTGTCTAAGTGGATGGTGTAATTATGTTTGTTACTTGAGTCTGCAGGAAATCGATGGTCTGGTCGAGTGTCCAGTCGCCGCTCATGTACTGTGTATAGCCTTCGGCTAGTATCGGTTGGACTTCGCTTACTTTTGGATAAAATATTGGTGCGCCAAGTGGAACAAGCTGGTATTGGCTCAATCCTGGCATGTTTATGATTGCACTTGAGTGGATTATTGCGTCCACTTCTGGGTCCTGGGCAATGTCTGCTCTGATGGGGAGCATGAGGTTTCCGGTTAGTGCCATTTTCTTTTGAACGTCATATCCCTGCATCCACTTGAGGAAAGCAGCCGCCTCTTGTGGATGGGGCGAAGATTTTAGTAGCTGTTCGGCTGGTGTAAAGGTCAAGGCTCCTCTAGACATGTTTAGTAGTGATTTGGGTGGAGCGACTACGCCTACGTTGTTGAGAACCTGGGGTACTACTTTGGTCGGATTGAAGAAGTCGGCCCAGGGGAAGTAGAACTGTTCGTGTAATGCTATCTTGCCTTGTTCGAACACGCTAAGCCCTGTGAACCAATCGCTTCCCTGCCAATCAGGCGGTGCGAAGCTTGTTAGGTTTTTCTGGAATTGCAGTGCTTCTCTCCAAGCAGTTGTGTTCATCGTTACAGTGTTGTTGGTTACAATGTCACCGTTCATTGACTGCATCCAAGTCCAGAATTCCCCATACATCAAGGCCCAACCCACTCCTCCAGTTGTCCAGATGCCGTAGAGATTAGGCGGGCGCGTGAAGAATTGAGCAACGTCATAAAGCTGTTGCCATGTTTCTGGTGGTTTCAACTCGTATCCGTATCTTGCCAGAAATGCGGCTTTTTCAGTTGTATTCTCAAGCAGGTCTTTCCTGTAGAAGAGACATTGACTGTTCCAGTGAGTCAGTGGCAATGTGTCCATTTTTCCAGTGCTTGGGTCCTTGCATGTTTCTATGATGTCAGGTCTAACCTGTGCTATAAAAGTCGGGTCTATGGCGCCTATATCGTCCAAGGCATAGAAGCCACCGTTTTGTCGACCTTTGTAGATTTCGTCTTCTGAGCCCGTGATAATGTCGTATCTCCCTGTTTTCTCATTGATCTCGCGCAACGCCAAGGTTGAGAATACCTCTCTTGGTACAACGTCGACAACGAAATCAATACCAGGATGAGAATCTTTGTACATTTTCAGTACGGAGCTATCTGTAAAAGTCAGGGCTTCGGGGGTTGATTCGGCGAGAATTGCTATTTTTATGACGCCTGTCGGTCTGTAGTAGACCCACCATGTGCCGAAGATGCCTGCCACGACGATTATGATGATCACGGCAATTGAAGCAATATTTTTTGTTTTCATAAGACAAGCCTTCTCTTAATGTTTCATATTTTCTGGAGTATTCGTATGATGACCGTGCGTATATAAGAATGACTGTCAGCGATCGGATGATGCTCAGCTCGTTTTCATCTTGCAAATGAAAAAGAAAAATCGTTTGCAAAATGCCCGCATATGAATCACGTGTTTTACTTGAAACAAGAAAAGAGCTCAGGAGCTCAACGTATGGCTCCGTACGTTAGCCCTTGCACTATATATTTCTGGGCAACTATGGCGACGATTATCATCGGTACA
>CAYPRE010000009.1:4421-17069 GCA_964413045.1 uncultured Candidatus Bathyarchaeia archaeon | reverse complement strand
GAGGCTGTTTCAGTTGCCGCTACTGACCAGTTTGATTTCTCCGCGAGTTTCTCAAACTGGGGCGATTGGATCGATGTCTCGGCTCCAGGTGTACAAGTATATTCGACTATGCCTACGTACGATGTGACATTGAACGATTATCCTTACCAAAAGTCTATGAATTATGATTATCTGAGTGGCACTTCGATGGCTTGCCCTCACGTCTCGGCTGTTGCAGCATTGATATGGGGTGAATTCTCAAGCGCGTCGAGGAACTGGGTGAGGGAGCAGCTGATGCTTTCCTCAGATGACTTGGGCACTCCCGGGTATGACATGTTCTACGGCTGGGGCAGAATCAACGCGTACAACGCTATTCTGCAAGGTCCTTCCCAGCATGACGTTGTTCTATTCAGCTTCCAGAAGCCTAGGTCGATCCAACCTGGAGATTTGGCGCAGTTCAGCGTTACCGTGCTGAATTTTGGCACACACGACCAGACAGGCTTGGTTGTTCAGCTTCTCGTAGACAGAGCAATCGCCGACTATGCCATAGTTCCCATCCTATCTGCAGGGGCATTCTCAAGTGTGACTCTTCAGTGGAGTCCTCAAGCAGAAGGAAGCTACAACGTGACTTTTTACGTGGACCCCGTACTTGGCGAGACGCAGATTGATAACAATGCCATTTCGACGATTATTGACGTGCATTTCCTGTTGACACTCACGCCCTCCAGCGGTTCTGTAGGCACGACTCTTGCCGTGGAAGGAAGGGGCTTCACCCCGTTAGCTCCCGTGGCCGTGACCTTCAACGACATGTTCATCGGCTCTGTCACGACCGACGTGTTTGGAGACTTTGGCTTCATTTTCAACGTGCCCGTGTCACAGACAGGAAGACAAGTTGTAAAGGCGTACGATTCATTCGTGAATGGCACATCCGACTTCACCGTCGTAGATGTTGGTCCGCTGAACATGCAATTAGAAAGCGGTGCATTGCACTTCGGCGGGGAAATCGTAACGTTCTACGCTCAAACAGCCTTCCGAGGTGAACCAGTGAACGCGACCATCACAGGCAGTCTGCTGTATAAGCCTGACGGAACCACAGACACGCTGACTTTTGAACACGTTGCAACGGGCATCTACAAGGGCTCGTACACGCTGCAAAGCGAAGCTCAGACAGGCTCCTACGCCTTATCAGTCACAGCCCTTTATGAAACGGGAACGGTTGAGTCACGTGGCACTTCGTTCAATTCCTTCTTGGTAAGCCCTACGATGTCAGGATGGAACGCTCTCTTGGTCGGCTTGAACGGCACGGTGGCGACTGTCAAGACTGACTTGGGTCTTGTGCAGGTGCAGTTTGACGAGATCAACGCCTCGCTGGCAGGCTTCTCGGGGAACATGGCAACGTTGAATTCAACGCTTGGAACGATTCGGACAGATCTGAACACGATAAATCTAAGGATCACAGCGATAAACGGCACAACAGCCACAATCCAGACGATTCTCGGAACTCTTAACGGCACGGTTACCTCGATAAACGACCAAACCGCGACCATTATGGTTCCAGAGATAGGCCAAGTCCAGACCGACATCAGCGGTCTGAAGCAGACAAGCGCGGCGTGGACAATTCCGCAGTACATAATTGCTGCGGCAGCAACGATAGGTGCGGTCGGAGCCATTGCTGCAGTGGCGTTATTGACACGGAGAAAAACATTAAAGAACGAAATCCCAGCACCCCCAATAGTTCCCTAGAACATTTCGCAGAGAAATCAAGCTTAGAATGAGCCCGAGGCCGTCCTTACCTTTCTTAATTTTTCTATTCCTTCTAATATTCGATTCCCTCACGGGCTTCTGTGCCTTTACTGAAGGGGTGCTTGATTTCCTTCATCTCGGTGACCAAGTCCGCGGCTTCTATTATCTCGTCAGGGGCATTCCTTCCCGTGAGCACGAGCTCCATGTCACATGGCTTGTTTTTTATCAGTTTCAAAACTTTTTTGAGGTTTATGAGTTTCAAGTCCAAGGCAACATTGATTTCGTCCAGTATGACGATGTCGTTTTTGGCATCTTGGACCGTTCTCTCGGCGAAGCTCAAAGCTTCTTCGGCGAGCTTGACATCTTCTTTCTGGGGAGGCTTGGTCATGACGAATTTGCCTCTTCCGAAGGCTCTTAGGGTGAAGTTCGGAAGCTTGTTCGCGATGTACAACTCTCCGTAGTCGAACCCGCCCTTAATGAATTGTATCATGCACACTTGCAAGCCTCTGCCTATTGCTCTTAACGCGAGTCCAAATGCTGCTGTGGTTTTGCCTTTTCCGTTTCCCGTGTAGACTTCAACGAGTCCTTTCTTAAGTCTAGTCATTGTCAAGGGCCTCTTTCAGGAGGCTTTCTGCGGCTGAGGCGGGGTCTATCTTTTTCTCAAGAATTTTCTGCAGTAGCTCGTCGAGCTTTCCTCTTCTTCGAAGATCCTCTATCAGAACATTTGCAGTCTGGTCTTTTATGGCTTCGACGAGTTCCGTCTCCGCTCGGTTTCTGAGCAACGTTGTTTTACATTCAGCGCTACCTTCTAAGAAGCATTTGTGTTCTTCTATCTTTTCCACGAGTTCGTTGACTCCCTCCCCAGTGAGGGCTATTGTCTTGAGGACCGGCTGCTTCCAAACTGTCTGTTTGCTGTTGAGCTGCAGGTTAGCTTGGATGTCCATGACTGTCTTGTTGGCGTTTTCGCGGTCTGCTTTGTTCACGACGAAGACATCAGCTATTTCCATTACTCCAGCTTTTATGGCTTGGATCTCGTCTCCTAGCCCGGGCGCGTGCACCACTACTATTGTTTGGGCCACTTTGATGATTTCTACTTCTGATTGTCCTGCGCCCACTGTTTCAACTATTACCACGTCTTTTCCAGCAGCGTCCAACACTTTCGCCGCGTCCTTTGTTGCTCTTGCGATGCCGCCTAGGTAGTTTCGGCTGGCCATGCTTCTAATGAAAACACCTTGATCCGTGCTTAATTCCTGCATGCGTATTCTGTCGCCGAGGAATGCCCCACCAGAGAATGGGCTTGTCGGATCCACGGCAACTATACCCACGGTCTTGCCTCTTTTTCTGTATTCGCGGATCATTTTTTCTATGAGTGTGCTTTTGCCAGCTCCGCCTGCCCCTGTCAAGCCTATCACATGGGCTTTTCCAGTGTAAGCGTAGAGTTTTGCGATGAGCTGTTGGCCTTCATCAGTGTTGTTCTCTATAGCCGTTATCGCCTTTGCTATGCTTCTTCGATTTCCAGCAAGCACGCCTTTGACGATTTCGTCCGTTTTGCTCAATGCTGTCGCACATCGCGGGCTAGTTTCTCTTGGGCAGGTTGTTGCGTACATACTGTATGATCGCGTCTGTTGTTGTTCCAGGTCCGAAGATCTCTTTTATTCCGATTTTCTTCATTTGGGAAATGTCTTCTTCTGGAACTATTCCTCCGGCGAAAACCATTACATCCGTAATGCCTTCCTTCTTGAGGAGGTCCATTATTCGTGGGAAGAGGGTCCTGTGCGCCCCTGATAGTATGCTAAGGCCTATTACGTCCACGTCTTCTTGCAGGGCTGTTTCAACGATCTGTTCGGGCGTCTGTCTCAGGCCCGTGTAGATCACTTCCATTCCCGCGTCTCGGAGGGCTCGGGCAACGACTTTTGCTCCCCTGTCATGACTGTCGAGGCCTGGTTTGGCGATTAAAACTCTAATTTTTCTTTTGCTCTGCATCTTTCTCTGCCTCTCAAATCACAATTAACTCTTTGTATTCTCCATAAACCTTGCGCAGTACTTCACAGATTTCTCCCAGCGTCGCATACGCGTTGACCGTTTCGATTATCGCGGGCATTAGGTTCTCGTTCTTTTCTGCTGCCCGCTGCAGCTTATCCAGCGTTTCTTCAGCTTTCTTGCTGTTTCTCTCTTTTCTCAATTCTTGCAGGCTGGCCAGCTGCTCTTCTTCCACGTTCGGTTCGACCCTCAATAGCTCTATCGGGCATTCTTCTTCGATTCGGTAATCGTTCACTCCTACTATCATGCGTTTCTTCTCGTCTATCTCTCTCTGGTATTTGTAGGCGCTGTCGGCGATTTCTTTCTGGAAGAAGCCTTTTTCGATGGCCACGATGGCTCCGCCCATGTCATCTATTCTCTGTATGTAGTCAACTGCTTTTTGTTCCAACTCATTGGTTAATGCTTCAATGTAATATGAACCTGCCACCGGATCTATCGTGTGCGTCGCTCCGCTTTCGTGTGCCAGTATCTGCTGGCTTCTTAATGCCACTCGGACAGCGTTTTCGCTAGGGAGGGCAAGGGCTTCGTCGAAGCTGTTGGTGTGCAAAGATTGGGTTCCGCCCAAGACCGCGGCTAATGCCTGTATCGTCGTACGGGTAATATTGTTCAGGGGTTGCTGGGCTGTGAGTGTGCATCCTGACGTTTGCACGTGCATTCGCATCCACATGGATCTTGGGTTCTTAGCGTGGAAACGTTCCTTCATCAGTCTGGCCCAAAGCCTGCGGGCTGCTCTGAATTTGGCTATCTCCTCGAAAAAGTCATTGTGTGAAGCGAAGAAGAATGACAGTCGATGGGCAAAATCGTCCACTTTCAAGCCTCTTTGCGCCGTGGATTCCACGTAGGTTATGCCATCGTAGATCGTGAAGGCCAATTCCTGTGCGGCGTTTGCGCCTGCTTCCCTTATGTGGTAGCCGCTTATGCTTATGGGGTTCCATCTGGGCAGATGGCGTGCACAGTATTCTATGATGTCCGTAGTCAACTTCACCGAAGCCTTGGGCGGGTATATGCAGAGTTTCTGGGCAAAGTATTCTTTCAGGTTGTCATTCTGCGTCGTTCCGCCAAGCCTTTCCCGTGGAACACCCTGCTGGTCTCCTACGGCCACATACATAGCCAAGAGCATAGCCGCGGGCCCATTTATCGTCATGGATGTCGTGACTTTGTCAAGCGGTATACCACCAAGCAGCACTTCCATGTCTCTGAGCGAGGAGATGGCCACGCCGCAGATGCCTACTTCCCCTTTTCCCATGCAGTGGTCTGAATCGTACCCCATTATCGTTGGATAATCGAAAGCGATACTCAGGCCTGTTTCGCCTTCTTTGAGCAAGTACTTGAATCGCTGGTTAGTCTGTTTAGCGGTACCGAAGCCTGAGAACTGGCGCATCGTCCACAGACGGCCGCGGTACATAGTCGCATGTACGCCGCGGATGAGGGAGTACTCACCTGGAAACCCCAAGTCCTTCATATAATCCATTTTTTCCGTGTCTTCAGGCGTGTAGAGCCTTTTTATGAGCATGTTAGAAGTGTTCTTGAACTCTCCCTTCCTTTCGCCAGACTGGTCTATCCATTTTGGGAGAGTCGTCTGCTCCCATCTTTCGCGCTCCCTTTTTATCTCTCTTATTCTCTTCTCATCAAGCATGAATACTATTGCCCCCTGTCTTGGGAGTGAATGGTTTGATGCTAACATATCAGCGTTAGCCTAAATAGATATTTTCTTATCGGTTCTGTATCGAATTTCTTGATGCTCACCGGTTTCCGTTGGACGCGTGGTTTCTAAGAGTCACGAATGGAACAGGTTTCAGTTTTGAAGCAGGCATGCAGAGGCTGAAAATCCCCAGCCGTAACCGAGCATCACGATAGCGTCGCCTTTCGAGAGCTTGTTCGTTGAGGTTATCTTTTCGAGAATGAAGGGCAGACTGGCGCCAGCCAAGTTGCCAAACTCTTTGAGCACTTCATGCGACTCCTTCAGCTTCTCATGGTGGATGCCATGGTGTTCCGCCAGAGAATCGAGAATCTTCTGACTGCCCGTGTGAACAGCCCATTTCTTGACCGTATTTACTTTCTCAGTGTTCTTTCCGAACAACTGTTCAAGTGCCAATCCTGTGTATTTAACGCCGAGTTTAGGAATCTCCTTGTCGAGATGTGAATAGAAGCCGAATTTGAACGGTTCACCGACGCAAGCTAATCTGGAATATCCTGCAAGATAGTCTTTCTCTTCAACGTTTGTAATTTCGATGATCTTGCCTACTTCAATTCCTTTGCCTTTTCTTGACACGATGGCAGCTGCTACACCGTCGCCGAACAAGAAAAACTGCATAGTCGCCACCCATTTTCTCAACTCCCTCTCTCTTTGTCCTTTGTCAGTGATCCTGTTGATTTCGCCTATTTCCATAACGTTCTTTAGTCCTTGTACTTGATTTTGGAACCAGTATGAGCTGACTCCGGAAACACAGACTAACACGTTGTCGTCAGGATGTACAGCAAGATGATTCTTTGCGAGTTCCAACGTTTTCGTGAAAGCAGTGCTTGCGATGCCCTGCACGTTGACGTGTCTGACGTGGCGTTCGAGTCCAAGTTTCGGGACTAGAAGCTGACTGAGCCCTGGGCTGAGAAAAGGGTTCGCATCGTAGGCAGTGATCAAGTATCCAATTTCGTCGGCCGACAACGAGGCTTTTTCCATGGCGTTTTCGCAAGCCCTTGTGCAGAGGTCGATTAGGGGTTTTTCGCTCATTACAGTCTCTTGTTTTGAAGAGGACGATTGCTCGATGAGATGGCGGTTTGAGACTCCCAAGTTGAGCACGTTCTGTTCCACTCCTTCTGGGAGTCTGCAAGGAAAAATCTTGATCAGTTCCCCAGTCGAGTATTGACTTTCAGGCAGAGCAGTTGACAGTTGAATGATCTGCATAGCATAGGATTCGATGGGGACATTATAAAAAGATTCTCAGCATCTGCCCAAGCAGTGTCATAAATTCTTGTATCCTTTATGGAGTCAATTCGGAAGCGGTTCCACAAGAATATTATAGCCGATGGAATCCACTAACTACATCTCTTAGAATTGAGGTGGAAAATTGAAGAAAGTCGGTATTGTCGCAGGCGGCATTTCGAGGTTTGACAATCCAAGACATACTTTGGCAGAAGAAATGTGTGCAGAATCAGTCAAAATGGTGCTTGATGATGTCCCAGAGCTTGAGCTCGGTGACTTTCTCAGAAAAGGCTACGCGTGCTGCTATTCGTACTTCAGCGATATTCTTGAACAGCAACAGTGCATGCACTGGATTATCAACGACTACTTAGGCTTAAGCGGTGTTCCTTCATACAGGGTTGAGTCTGGAGGCGCAACTCCCATAGACGCGATAGTCAACGCGGCCCTGTGGATTCGTTCAGGTATGTTCCCAGTCGTCCTAGTCGTCGGATGGGAAAAAATGAACGAATTGCCGATCCAGAAGGTTAACGAGGCCATAGCGATAGCAGGTGACACTGATTGGGACTTTGTCTCAGGCTTCACGTACAACGCTTTCTACGCAACAATGGAAGCAAGACGAATGCACGTTTACGGAGACACTGAGGAGGATCTAGCTGAAGTTTCAGCGATGTGTCACAACAATTCTCTTGAAAACCCCTATGCGCAATGGCCTGCTCAGCATGGCTTTTCAAAGATCACGGTTGACGACGTGTATAAGTCACGCTTGATATCTTGGCCGTACAGGCTCTATGAGTGTGCAATGACGAGTGAAGGCGCCTCTGCCTTGCTTCTGGCGAATGAGGAAATGACGAAAAAACTGACTGACAATCCAGTATGGATCAGTGGCGTGGGCTTCGGCAGCGACACCATGAGGGCAGGAGACCGTCCTGACAACCCTGCGTGGAAAGGTATCTATCCAGAAGACGAAAAGATTTGGCCCAAACACGTTCCGAAACCGATGTCACCTTATCCAGACCTTCAGAACTTTGGCTCACTTAGAGTCTCTGCTAGAATGGCTTACAAGGACGCGGGAATCAAGAACCCACGGAAAGAGATAAGCTTCGTTGAAATCTTCGACCCGTACGCTGGAGTTGTACTTGCCGGTCTTGAGGACTTTGATTTCTGCAAGAGAGGCGAGGGCAAGCAGCTGGTCCGCGACGGCGTAATCAAACCACACGGCGAGCTTCCATGCCAACTGAGCGGAGCACTAACGGCTCAGGGACACGCAGTCGGTTCAACGTCTGTTGCGCAGGTTGTCGACAGCTACTGGCAACTGAGTAATCAGATAGGGAAGAAATGGGGGGCACCTGGTAGACAGTTGAGCAAAGCGGAGAAGGCTTTCATCCACGGTCACGGGGGCACAGGATGCCAAGCAGGCGCCGTAGTCTTGGAGGTGTAAGAGAGATGAAGCAACCTGGACCAGAAAAAGTTCTGAAGGAAAAGAAGATCGACGAGAAATCGTGGGCAGAATGGGAACGCAAGGGAGGCTGGACGCCTGAAGGCTGGAAAATGGTGGAAATGAATGACGGACCCACGCTGAACGAGTTGAAGCCTGACAAGTTCATGATCGTCCACAGACCCCACGGCAGTATGTTCCATCACAGCTATGGGAAAGTCTCAAGGTTTTTCGCCGGAATCTTGGAAGGAAAACTGTTCGGAACAAAATGTCCAAAATGCGGACTCGTCTATTGCCCTCCACGGGCACACTGCTTTAACCCTAAATGCAGACTTGAAGAGACAGAATGGGTTGAGCTTCCGAAGAAAGGAGAGCTTCACTCGTACACGATCATGGTGATCGCCTGGCCTTCGATGGCACATTTGCAGCCACTAGTCGGTGCGATGATAAGAATCGACGGCACGAACACGTGTTTGCCGATGACCATGCGGAACATAGACCCAGAAAAAGTGAACATCGGCCTCAAAGTAAACATTAACCTTTCAAAGGAACCCAAAGGAGACCTACTGGACGTTTATGCAACACCAGCAGAAGAACCAATAGCCCCTAAGAGGACCCCTGAAGAGCTCAAACGCTTCAGAGAAGACATGGAAAAAACGCGCGCATGGGTTGAAAAATCCTTCGGAAAAAAGAAATAATCATTTATGGCTTTTTCTGTAAGCCATACCCTTTTCCTTTCTCGAGTTCTTGTAGGCTGTTTTTCTCGGGAAAAAAGCCTAAAGCAGCCGAAGAAACTTAAATAGTCGTTTCCTGTCTAATCACTTTTTCACCTACGCACGGTCAATGCAAGGAGATATCATGCTTGAATGGCAAACCGTTGGCTTCGATAGTTTCCGCGGGTCTCTCAAAATTTGGGAAGCTCGAAGGACGATATGCAAGAGAGATTTTTGCGGAAGCCGCAAAAGAAGCTTTTGACCGCTGTCCGAAACTTGACCCCAAGAAAGACATCGAAGCCCTTTACGTAGGCCACATGGGCGAATCCTATGAGCATCAGGGACACACTGGTGCCACGATGGCAGACTGGGCTGGACTGGAACATGTGCCAGCAACGAGAACAGAAGCAGCATGTGCTTCTTCAGGCGTAGCTCTGAGAACCGCAATCTGCGCCGTGCGTTCAGGGTTAAGCGACGTTGTCATGGTTGGCGGGGTCGAGAAAATGACTCACAGGACTACAGCAGAGGTCACTGAGTACTTGGCCATGGCTTCAGACTACCCGTTTGAACAGTGGCACGGAATGACTTTTCCAGGCCTGTACGCTTTGATGGCTACGGCTCACATGCATCAGTACGGCACTACAGAAAGGCATCTCGCGATGATCAGCGTCAAGAATCATTATCATGGAAGTCTGAACCCGAAAGCTCACATGCAGAAGGAGATAACGCTTGAAGCTGCCTTGTCTGCGCGGATGGTGGCGTGGCCCCTTAGACTGTACGATTGCTCATTGATTACTGACGGCGCAAGTTGCTTGATACTTACAAAGCCTGAACTGGCAAAAAAGTTCACAGACAACCCTGTCCAGATCATCGGAAGCGGCCAAGCGAGCGACACAATCGGCTTGTACGAGAGAAAAAGCTTCACTTCACTCTCAGCCGCAAAAATTGCCGCAAAAAAAGCGTACGAAATGGCAGACATAGAACCAGAAGACATAGACGTGGCAGAAGTTCATGACTGCTTCACGATTGCAGAACTGATAGCCTACGAGGATCTGGGTTTGTGCAACCTTGGCGAAGGGGGAAGTTTGGCTGAATGCGGCGAAACAAGACTGGGCGGCAGAATCCCAGTCAACACAAGCGGCGGACTGAAATCTAAAGGACATCCCGTAGGCGCGACAGGAACTGCTCAAGCCTACGAGACATACTTGCAGCTGACAGAGCAGGCCGAAAAGCGGCAGGTGAAGGATGCGGAGATTGCTCTAACACATAACGTTGGAGGGTCAGGCGCGACTGCTACAGTTCACGTTTACAGGAGGCAATAGAATGAGCGAACCCGCATCCTTCACTATAGAACAATTCTACAAGAACGTAAACCAGGGAAAACTGCTTGGCGCCAAATGCGTGAAATGCGGAAAATTGCATCTCCCTCCGAGACCGCTCTGTGACGCTTGTTTTAGCAAAGAATTAGAGTGGGCCGAAGTTCCAACTGCGGGAAAGCTACTGACGTACACGATCATACACATAGCACCTGTACAGTTTCAATCGATGGCACCTTACGCGACAGGCATAGTCCAGCTCAAAGGAGGCGTCAAGATTCCGGGCATGATAAGGGGCGTGCCGCTTGACAAGATAGAAGTGGGAATGGAACTGATAATCGATTTTGGAACATGCACGGCGACACAACCATGGCCCCAATGGCCAAGATACTACTTCAAACCCGTGTGATTTTCCGTCATACCTAGTCATTTTTCTATTTCCTTTTCTTGAACAGTTTGAGATCATCGAAGTCGCACACATATTCAAGGCCTGCTTCAACGAGCTTCTGCGCTTCTTCAATGGTTCTAGCCGTTGCTGAATGAAAATCATCGCTTTCAAAGGTTATCAGTTGGGTGTAAACCTGTGTGTTCTCGATTGATTTGTGCCCCAGTTTTTGCTGAACGAGCACGAGGTTGTTGGTTTTGTGATAGAGCATCGTTGCGTAGAAATGTCTGAATGTGTGAAATGTTATTTTGTCGAGTCTGGAATTGCTTATAGTCTTTGCGATGACGGCCAACAGACTTTTCCCCATCAATTGGGATTTCAACAGCGCATCTTTTACCCATTATTATTCCTTACACTTTAGGTTTACTTTCAGAATGCAGCTACGGTTGCTTGATTGCGCGCTATTGGGTTAATAATATATATCAATTCAAGAGATAATGATACGACTATGATGATGCGCTTTAAGCGTTTGAAGCGGAAAAGTCTGTCGATCATGCTTCTTCTTGTCCTTGCCTTTCAAGCTTTTTTTGTCGTATCTATGATTCCGGCAGTGTATGGGTGGGTTTTTTGGAAGTATAATACAGACGGCACAGCGGTAAGTGTTGCAGTCTCTGCTGATGGTAATTACACGGTGGCAGGAACGGAGACAGGAAGCGTCTTCCTTTTTAATGGTACAGGAAGTCTGCTTTGGGCGCATCACTTTACAGTAGCCGTGGAATGCGTCGCAATCTCTGGGGATGGTAGCCGAATAGTAGTTGGCGTCCATGAATACCAAAGCGGCAGCCCGGACACCTATCTTTTTGACACTCTTCATAATGTAGTGTGGCAGAAGGATCTTGTTGAGGGCAGTTGGCCTTGCGATGTGGCCATCTCGCCTGACGCAGGATACATAGTGACAGGAGACACGGACCATGTGTTTTATTTCTACGATATTTCTGGAAGTCAAATGTGGACTTACACGGCTGGTAGCTGGGTTACTGCTGTCTCTGTCTCCTCAGAAGGAGAATATGCTGCTGCCGGGTCTTGGGACCAAACGTTGTACTTCTTCAATAGATCGGGCAGCCTGCTTTGGAACCAAACACTCGAATACGATGTCGATGTGGTCTCAATTTCCACTGAGGGCAAATACGTTGCAGCTAGCTGTTCATCAGAAGATCTGTTCCTGTTCGCCAATAATGGAAGCCTCTTGTCTACGACCCATTGCCAAGGTAGCATAGATGCAGTCTCAGTTGCAGCCAACGCTGAAAGAATCGCTGTTGCAACATACCAAAGGATCAATGTAATCAATGAGACGGGCAGTACCATCTTCGAACGAGAAACATATGACGATGTAGAGGACATCGCAATCACAGGTAACGGACGTTATGTTGCCTTTGGTTGCGGCAACTACGTATATTTCCTGGAAGTTCTCCCGCCAAGCACCATAACCTGCGAGATTTCAAGCTCAGAAATAGCTTTTGGAGAGTCTATCACCGTTTCAGGCCATGTCAGTCCACCCCACCCTGGCACCGAAGTAACATTAACGTACACGAGACCAAATGGTTCCAGCCTGACGAAAGCAACGACCCTAAATGAATCCAGTGTATACAATGACACTTTCACGTCAGACATAATCGGTGAGTGGGTGGTTCAAGCTTCTTGGATGGGAGATGAACAGTATGCGGGTGCTGAAAGCCCTTCAAAGTCGTTCACCGTTGGAAAAACTTTGATAGCATGCGATGTCCCAAAAGCGGTTTTCCTCCCGGACGCTGTAACAGTCAATGGTTCAATTGAACCACCTATCAGTGGCATAGAAATCAGCTTGGAATACAGACTTGTTTTCCACGATTCAATATTTAATGACGCAGGCTTCATTAACGTGACGCGGAAGGCAGTCACTTCAACCGACGGATCTTTTGAAGACCTATTCACTCCAAGTGACCTGGGGCGGTGGAAAATGAACGCCTCTTGGGGTGGAGACGCTGAACATATGGCAAGCCAAGTCGAGGTTTCTTTTGCTGTGAACCCTGCCACGCAGATTAGCTTGTTGTCAGTCCCCCCTGTCACCTTGTACTGGC
>CAYPRE010000009.1:0-4379 GCA_964413045.1 uncultured Candidatus Bathyarchaeia archaeon | reverse complement strand
ATGGAGATTCCAACATCCGACGAATCCGAAACCGTGGCTTTCGATCCCGACGATTACTGGTGGATTGGCCATGGTCATTATGAGTTTAAGGCAATACACACAGGCCCATTATCCGAAGGAATCTTGATAGAGCAAGGCCTCTGGAACCTGTCGATTTGGGCGGCGGCATATGTGCCCGACCAACACTTTTTAGTGAAATTATACTGTTGGGACGAAAACCACGATGCCAGCTTGATCGGAAGCTGGACTACTGAATATTTCAACTCACCCAGTGCAGACACGCCCACAGAATTCACCCATTCCTTTAATGTGCCAGCCAAATTCATTCCAAAAGGAAGCTGCCTTGGCTTCGAAATCTATGACTGCCGCGACTCTGATATCAAGTGGTTCTTCGACTCCGCTCTCCATCCAAGCCACTTGACAATCCCGCCTACCACAGAGGCCAGGACCTATACATTGAACATTATGCCGGCCACCTGTGGAAACACGAGTCCAGCATCGGGCATACGCACCTATTTCCAAGGCACAGAAACAGCCGTAACCGCAAATCCGCAAGCAGGCTACTCATTTGACCACTGGGAGCTCGACGAAATCAGCGTAGGATCAACCAATCCACTTGACGTCCTTATGGATAAGAACCATACACTCTTGGCAGTTTTCGTTGATGATATTCAGCCACAAATAGGCAGCCCAACGCAGGACCCATCTGCGAATATACAACCCAACCAGAACGTGACAGTCACAGCCACGATAACAGACATGGGTTCAGGAGTCTGCAACGTGACGTTAGAGTATAGCATCGATAACGGAACCACGTGGATTTCTTTAAACATGAGTAAGATCGGTGCAAACGCATATCAAACTAGGATCCCAGAACATGAAAATGCGACATGGGTAAGATACAAGATAACCTCGTGTGACAATGCTGGAAACCCTGCAGTGAACGACAACGCAGGAAGTTATTACATCTACCAGGTAGTTCCAGAATTCCCCACAGCCGCAGGCATGTTTCTACTAGTATTCTTGCTCACGACTATCACTCTAGTTACCAAGTGCGTGCGGGCGAAGCCTCGCCATATGCTCCATCGCCGAGGCGCCTAAAGCGCCGATTCTGCAAGCCCGTCATGCTGCGCACTCAAAAGAGACCGGATGACTCTGTGTGCTCAGGAGATTTTGACTTGCACAACGCATACATAGTGTTGATCCAGGGAGCAGGGATTTGTCCCATGACCTTTTCTGTGTGCCGATTTGCGGAGATGTGTTTGCGAATTGTTGCGAGTGTCTGCACCATCATCTTCGGGTCCCAATAGGTGCCATAGGCTCTTAGAGAAACGATGGTTTCGTCCCCAGCCGGCACGATTGCACACTGACCTGCTATGTCCGGACAGTTAATATTCAACCATGCTTTATACGTTAGGTCCACTCGACATCCGAGAGGAAGATCCCTAATGCCGTCACAGAGGTCCTTGTCAGAGTTCAGGGCTGCCACAACCGGCGTCTGTAACAACGGTGAGTTCAGCAGTTCTTTTTCGTTGAACGGCAATGATGTCAGTGGGAGGAACACTCTTGCTGAGCCTTTCATAAAGCCTTTGTCAACCTCTTTGAACAGCATTGAAAACGGGGTAGATGCGTTGACAATTGTACTGCAGATTGCTGCGGACCGGTAGATTTTCCGCATTTCTGCCACGACTCCGTGGGGCGTGCCCTCGAACACATGTTGCGCCTCGATAAGCGTCGTTGGGTTGCCTTCAGCATCGTTGAACCTTGCGATTAGAGTTCCGCCTTGCCTTGCTTTGGCGTCTGCTCCGGATAAACCAGCATATGCAAGTGACAAGCCCATCTTTCCCAACTTCTTATCTAGGTTTTTCTTGAAATCTCCAAAGGCTTTGTCCATCTCCTTCTGAATCTGGACTACCTTTCCTTCGTCTCGCTTCTTGTCCCACTCTTCCTTTTTCTCTTTTATCTTGCCAAATATGCCGGACAACTTGTTCGCCAATCGTTCAATCTACAGTAACGCTCGCACGCGTGAAGTTCAAAAGACTTATGAATTAACAATCACTATCTAGCACGCGCGTTCTATTTTCCATGTATCTAGTCCGATTATTCATGAACTCCGCGGGCGCTGATACACTGCCTGCAGTTGATTGGCCACGCGCGCGAGAAGACGATACAACAAAAAAGAGAATTGCTCTTGGGAGATTTCACCCGACTCCGCCAGCTGTACCTCACCCCGGCCACTTCAATAATCTTTCCTGGCTCTGAGAAACTCCTCTCGTGAAGAAGTAGAACAGAGAAAAAAACAGTTTTGTAGCGAGAAGAACTGGTAAAACAGGAAACGTGCGGACAAACTATCTCGTCGGCGGCCGAGCTGCTGATGAAGTTTGAGTCAACGATCCGATTATCAGGAGGCTCAGCGCCAACACTGCCCGGTTCTTACTCATTTTCCTGTCTAGATCCTAGAAATGGGCCAACCGAAGAAACAACATTTTGGAGAGATCTGCATGGCACGAATAGGGACAAAAAGTGTGAAGGTTTTCCACAGGACCTAGCTTCTCAAGCTCATTTTCGTCTTATGCCTCGTTCGCCAACCTGCCGTTTTCTGTTTATTGTCTCAACAAGACTTGGCAAATCAGTGAGTGTTGTAATGAGATAGTTTGCCCCTGAATTGATTAGTTCCTGTTGGGTCGAGACTCCTGTAGACAAACCGACCGCCAGTACCCCCACGTCTTTTGCACATTTCATGTCCCTGCCGCTGTCTCCTACGAGCACAGCTTCAGAAGCTTTAACCTTGAGGTTCTTGAGAACAATCTCGAGATGTTCCGCGTTGGGCTTGACGTTCTTCACTTTGTTTCTCGGGATTATTGCATCGAAATACTTCCCTATTTCGAAGCGTTTTAAGATGTAGCTTGCGGATTTTTCGCTACTGATTGTACACAGTCCGAGCTTGAGTCTCATTTTCTTAATGCTTTCCAGAGTCTCAGATGCACCGGGCAGCAGACCCGTGGTTTTGGCTGCTTCAACTTCATATTTTTCAGCTATGTTTAAGGCTTCATCGTGTATCTTGCTTATTGTCCGTTCGGATTTTCCGCTGTTTTTGAAAAATATTTCAGTTTTTTGAAGCATTTCAAATATACTTTCGTTGATGGACAGGATTGAAGCCGGGACTCCTGTCCTCAGTAGGAAGCTGCGTACTTCCACTCTTACAGACATGAAGTCAAGGTTAAAGCTTACAAGTGTTCCATCCAGGTCGAAAATGACTGCTTTGATTGCCATCAGCTTTCACTGGTACCCACAAATCGGCTGGCATAAACTGGCTAAGAAGAAATATACTTTGCGGTCAAGAGCTAACACTGCGTTGGGACTGTTCGCCCGGAGAAAAATCGTACGTAGGCATCTGACCACAAATGGAAACGATTCAACGCTAGCCAGAAATAGCAGCCAAGCTGGTGGCCTGGTGTGGGCTACATACTCTTCCAATGGTAAAGCGAATATCCCACCTGTCACAGAATATGTTTAAGATGTCCTATGAGCTTTGAAGAGTACACCCAAGACAAGCTTTGGCCAATACTCTTAGAGACAGTGCATTCTCTAGTGATGTTCCCAAACCACAAAGGCTACACACGAACAGCGATTGTTCCAGAAAAACCAGAGATAAAACCTCAAGAACTGGCCATAAGGCTTCACATATCATTAGGCGAGGCTATCGTCATCCTGTATGAACTCCGCGAAGAAAGAAATACAAGCCAATAGACTTCAAGAGGGCCCAGATGGACGATTTTGAGAAAACGAAGGCCGCTCTAAGTTTTGGCAGACGAGTCAAAGCTCCAAGTATTGGACTGCATACGAGAAGGTCTCTCAATATGTGCCCTCTTTGGGTCGGCAGACTAGATCACTTGTACGTTTGAAGCCTTGAACGCTAGAAAAACTTCAGAGTCTATGTTTAGTCCCATCTCTGTGAAGGAGCGCTTAGTTATTTGAACGGTGAAGGGTTTTCCAACGTTGACTTTGAGCTTCACTAATGAGTCTAGATCTGAGATTTCCAGAATTTTTCCTTTGAAAGTGTTTCTGGCGCTGGATTCGAGACGGGTTCTGGAGAGGATTATGTCGGCTGGGGCGATGAAAACGTTAACTTGGCCTCGGCATTCACTTGTAGTCTGCAATCGCACGTTATTGCCTATGTCGATGAGAGTTGTGCCTTCTTCTGTGGTTTCTGCTTCTCCTTTGAAAGTGTTCTCCACGGCCCCGAAACTTGCGAGGGTTTTGGACAGTTTTCCAAAGATTTCGCTCGGTGTTCCGACCTCAGTTATTTGTCCATTGGACATGAGACCTATGCGCGTTGGCAATTGTTTGGCTTGAAACATGTTATGCGTGGCCATGAC
>CAYPRE010000008.1:0-17350 GCA_964413045.1 uncultured Candidatus Bathyarchaeia archaeon | reverse complement strand
CTTGTACCGTGCAGCCATAGAAAGGAAAGCCAAGATTGATTTCGTCGCCGTCAACGACATAACCGACGCAAAAACCCTAGCGCATTTGCTCAAGTACGATTCAGTTCATGGCAGATTCAACGCGGACGTGCAAGTAAATGGCAACAACCTCAGCGTCAACGGAAAAGAACTCAAAATACTCTCACAAAGGGATCCAGCGCAACTTCCATGGAAAGACCTCGGAATATACCTTGCCGTTGAGTCCACAGGCCTGTTCACTGACCGCGACGGAGCTACAAAGCATTTGACTGCGGGAGCCAAGAAAGCCCTCATAAGCGCACCCGCCCAGAACCCTGACGCCACGATCGTCTTAGGCGTAAACGATGAGACCTATGACCACAAGAAGCACAACCTCATCTCTAATGCTTCATGCACAACCAACTGTGTCGCCCCCGTTGCAAAAGTCCTCCACGAAAACTTTGGAGTTCAGAGAGCGCTTATGATGACGGCACACGCATACACGAACGACCAAAGAGTAACAGACCTTGTTCATAAAGACCTTCGCCGAGCAAGAGCCGCAGCCGTCAACATTATTCCCACGACCACAGGCGCAGCATACGCAGTCGGTCTGGTCATACCAGAACTCGCTGGAAAAATAGACGGGGTATCGTTACGTGTACCCGTTCCAGACGTTTCCATAGTCGACTTAACAGCAGACCTCGAGAAACCTGCAACAAAAGAGGAAATAAACGCCGCATTCAAGAAAGCTGCAGAAGGCTCACTCAAGAACATACTGGAATACACTGAAGAGCCAATAGTCTCAAGTGACGTGCTCCACTCGCCATACTCAGCAGTCTTCGATGCTCCATTGACAATGGTAGTCGACAAGAACTTCGTGAAAGTCCTGGCATGGTACGACAACGAATGGGGCTTCAGCTGCAGAATGGTCGAGCAAATAGAAATGATAGGCAAGAAAGAAGGCTTAATCTAGACCCTATATTCGAGCTCTATTCTTTCTTTCCCACTTTCTTTCAGTCTGAAAAGAGAGGATGAGAAAACATGGCAAAATATCTGATATTAGATGATGTTAATGTTAAGGACAAAGTTGTGCTTGTGAGAGTCGATTTCAACTCATCAGTTGACCCAGAAACCAAGAAGATCTTGGAAGATGTGCGAATCCGCGCTCACGCTGAGACGACAATCAAAGAGCTGGTCAAAAAAGGGGCAAAGGTCGTCATTCTGGCGCATCAGGGCCGAAAGGGCGACCCAGACTTCATCGCGTTGAAGCAGCATGCAGAAATACTCGGAAAAATCCTGCACAAACCCGTAAAATACGTGGACGATCTCTACGGCGAAAAAGCCAAAGCCGCAATCAAGAGCTTGAAGAGCGGAGAAGTCTTGGTTCTCGAAAACGTCAGGACTTTTCCAACCGAAACAAAGGATGGAACACCAAAGGAGCAAGCCAAAACGGACTTGGTCAAGAGCCTCGCCCCGTTGGCAGACTTGTTTGTTAGCGATGCCTTTGCCGCGGCACATAGAGCGCATGTGTCTATGGTTGGTTTTACGGCAGTGTTGCCGAGCGTGGCAGGAAGAATAATGGAACGAGAACTCAAGTCCCTTGCCAGAGTGCTTGAAAGACCTGAAAAACCGTGCGTGTTCATCCTCGGCGGTGCTAAAGCGGACGACTCGCTGGAAATCAGCAAGTACGTGCTCGACAAAAAAATAGCCACATGCATACTCACGGGCGGCGTCGTTGCACAAGTCTTTCTGGCCGCAAAGAACGTAGACCTCGGAAAACCCAACATGGACCTTCTGGAAAAGAAGGAACTGAAGGGGTTTATTCCAGGCATAAGAGACCTTATCAAGAAATACCCAGAAGAAATCAAAACGCCAGAAGACCTAGCCGTCGAAGCGAACGGAAAGAGAAAAGAGACCAGCCTGAAAGAATTGCCGACAAACTACTCGATATGTGACGTCGGCACCAAAACAGTCAAAAAGTATGCGAAAATCATCCGTCCAGCAAAGTCGATCGTCATAAGTGGACCAATGGGGATATATGAAAACAGCCAGTTTAGCCTGGGAACAAAAAGAATACTGGAGGAAGTGGCCAACTCGAAAGCCTTCAGCCTCGCAGGCGGAGGACACACAATATCAGCAATAGAAGAATTCGGTCTGGCCAAGAAAATCAGCTACATAAGCACAGCAGGCGGCGCCCTCATAGAATTTCTCATGGGCAAAAAGTTGCCAGGCGTCGCTGCATTAGAGAAAGCGGCGGCCAAAATGACATAGGACAGCACATCAGATTCATGAATCATTGCGGCAGGAATTCGAAAAAGTTCTCGACAGCAAAATCGACTGATCATCTACAGTTGATGCCACAGAACTTGTCATTTTGACATGGTTGCATGAGTTCAAATCCCACACCCCGCGCCAACAAATCACGGTTAGAGCAAGTTTCCGAAGAGATTTCGTTGAAAGACCTGCTATGTGCAGACATTACAACTGCAATACGATTCTAGCATCAGTTTGTTTCAGGTTTTCAAGTCGTTTCGTGCGGACAAAGGTAAGAAAAATGAGAAAAATCAGATAAGTTTAAATATTCAAAATGTTCTATTTCTTCAGGTGGGCTCATGAAGCAAAACCCTGAATGCTGCAGAGTTGACGCAGTTGTGACGGTCGACTCAAAAGGACAAATGGTCCTTCCCAAAGATATCAGAGAAAAAGCCGGAATCAAGCCTGAAGACAAGCTCGCACTGATAGGCTGTGAACGCGACGGCAAAATATGTTGCATCATACTGGTCAAAAGTGAAGCGTTGGGAGCATCCATCAAAACTTCCATCGGGCCTTTGCTTGAAGGAGCCTTCAAATAAACAGGTGCCAAAGATGAAAGAAGAAGAAATCAAAAAGAACGTGCGCAAAGGCTACGCGAAAATAGCCAAAACGACATCCCGCAATCCCCAACCTTGCTGTGGCAGTTCAGAGCCAAGCAGAATAATCAGCAAGCAGATTGGTTACAGAGAAGAGGACCTCGCATCCGTTCCCGAAAACGCTAACATGGGCCTTGGATGCGGAAACCCCATAGCATTTGCATCCCTCAAGAACGGCGAAACAGTCCTGGACCTCGGCTCAGGCGGCGGACTTGACTGCTTCCTCGCCGCAAAAAAAGTCGGAAAAAACGGTAGAGTAATAGGCGTAGACATGACGCCCGAAATGATAGACAAATCAAGAGAAAACGCCCGAAAAGGCAGCTACGACAACGTTGAATTCAGACTCGGCGAAATAGAAAACCTCCCAGTTGCAGACAACACAGCAAACATAGTAATCTCGAACTGCGTCATCAACCTATCCACCGACAAAGCACGTGTTTTCAAAGAAGCCTTCAGAACGCTCAAGCCAGGCGGGAGACTAATGATTTCCGACATCGTATTGCTGAAGAAACTCCCAATGGAAATTCAGAAGAGTGTTGAAGCGTACATAGGCTGCCTCTCAGGCGCAATGATGAAAGACAGATACTTGAACCTCATAAAAGAAGCAGGCTTCCAAGACGTCAAAGTTATAGAAGGAACACGATTTCCAGTCGAATACATGGCCAACGACCCAACCGCAAAAGCCCTCATAGAAAAATCAAAAATACCCAAGAGAACAGCAAAAAACATCGCAGAAGCGATCGAAAGCATCAAGGTCTACGGCGAGAAACCGAATAGATAGAACAACAGAAAAGTGGGCCTAGACAGTAGAGTTCACATCCCCACTGCGGCAACGACTTCTGCAACAAATCCTTCTTTTCTTTGTAGCGTACACATTCACAGAATTAGAGGCTTTTGTCAGGTGTCTCTTCCTGTTTCCGCCAATGTTTTCTGAGCTCTTCTTCCTGATCTGGTGACAGTCTGAATCCAAGTTTCTCCTCGAGAAAAATGCCTACCAGACGAACTGCAAAATAGGCCTCTGCAGAGTTCCTGGTCTTCCTCTGTAACAAGTCCAAAACCTTCTTCGAAACCCTCAGGCATTTCTCCATGTCGACCTGAACTTTAGTGGGAGTCTCCACTTTCTTCTCGAGCAAACGATTTTCCTCGCAATAGCGTTATTCCCTAGGTCATCCTGCGCTTCTAAGGTTTTGCGTCAGCACGCGCTGCATAAGCCATCCAAGCTCGTCCAGCATGCTGAAACCCATGCATTATTCAATACCGTTGTGCGATTTGAACACTCTACCTTGCGCATAGAAATGCGTGTTCTGAACAAAACACCTTGTTGCCTTGAACCCTGAAACAGCAAACCAAAAATAAACAGATCTTCAATAATAAAACTCCAGAGGACAGAATATTGACAGACATCGTCTTCGTGTTTGAAGTCCACCAGCCCTTCAGGATCAAGAAAAGCTTCTTCTGGGAAGACAGAATCTTCAAACGCGTCAACAAGGAAGAATTCTTCGACTACTACTTTGACGATGAGGCAAACCGAGAAATCTTTGAAAGAGCGGGGAAGAAATGCTATTTCCCTTCTAACAGCATACTGCTTGAAACAATCGACAAGCACAAACACGAAAAGAAAAGAGTCAAAGTGTCTTTCAGCCTATCAGGCATCTTCCTAGAACAATGCGAGAGATACAACAAAGATTTGCTGGAGACCTTCAAGCAACTGGCTGAAACAGGATGTGTCGAATTCTTGAGCCAAACATACTTCCACTCGCTCTCAAGCCTATACCCAGAAAAAGAAGAGTTCATCGAACAAGTCAAACTGCACCAACAGATGACACGGGACCTGCTTGGTCAAACCCCACTAGTGTTCGAAAACACCGAGCTACTCTACAACAACGCTGTGGCAAGAACAATCGAAAAACTCGGCTACAAGGGCATCTATACCGAAGGCGTCGAAAGAATCCTTCACGGCAAATCCCCCAACTTTCTATACAGCCCAAAAGAGAGCAAAAGACTCAAGATCTTACTACGCAACTACAAACTCACGGATGATATAGGCTTCAGGTTCTCAGCCAAATGGTGGAACGAATGGCCTCTCACCGCAGACAAGTATGCAAGCTGGCTCGCCGCAGCACCCGGAAACTGCGTCAACATCTTCCCAGACTACGAAACATTTGGAGAACATCACTGGCCCGAGACGGGTATTCATGACTTCTTGAAGTACTTGCCTGAGGAGATACTAAGATGGTGGAACCTGCACATGGCAACACCATCCGAAGTTGCAGAGAAATATCCCTCAGCAGGCGAAATAGACGTCCCAGAACTAGGCGGCACAATCTCCTGGGCAGACCTCGAAAGAGATGCAAGTTGTTGGCTCGGAAACACGATGCAGTGGGCCTACTACACTACACTTAGACGTTTAGAACCCTTCGTCAAAGAGGCCCATGACAAAATAATGCTCAAGACTTGGCGCTATTTCCAAACAAGCGACCACCTCTACTACATGTTCACGGCAGGCGGTTCCCCAGGTGAAGTGCACTCCTACTTCAGCCCATTCGGCACACCCACAGATGCCTTCGTAACTGCCCAAGCCGCCATACTCGACTTCGAAAACAGAGTCAGACTCGCAACAATAGTCGCGGACGAACCCTTCCTATTCTACACTGGCGTGGGCGAAAGATACTACACAGGAACAACGGTCTGGAGTCTATCCGGATTCATAAAAGCTGCCCAAGAAATAAGCATCAAATCGCTCGAATTCCACAGCCACCGCGGAGACCTTGAAAAATGGGCAGAAAAAGCACTTCGCGACAAAAAACTCGCAGCCGAACTTGACAAAGAAAAACTCTCAAAACTCAACGGGCAACCACTCCGAGAAACAGTAGTCAAAGCCGTCACCAAGAGGCTGACCGAACTAAGCTCCCATATGAAATCAGCAACCCAATACTTCTGAAAAGCAATCGCATATGTCTTTATAAGAAAAGCATGCCTAGAAATAAGGTTTGACTGTTTACCGAGCGTGAAATAATGACGCAAGAGCTTCCTCTCTCAGAGAAGATCCTTCAAACACTCCACAACCTATGCGCAACCGCACCCGACCTAGCGCGAAGAAGCGAAGAATTGTCCCAAGTCTTGGGAGTTGACTTGGTAGAACTAGAGCGGATACTGGACGACTACAAACGCGGAGGATTCGCAGAAAGTTTCGTCGACAACGAAGGAAAGAAACGTTACTACCTCACCGGAAGCGGGATAATCAAAGTGTGCGCACTTTTCACGTAGTGAGAGTCCAGATGCAGGTTATCATCCTCTCATGGGAATATCCTCCAAGAATCGTCGGTCAACTTTCAGATTACGCGAAAACACTCGCAGCACAGCTCGTCAAAAACCAAACAAAAACCTACGTTATCACCTATCATGATTATCTGGCAGGCGAATATGATGAGCCGGAAGGCGTCAAGACAATCAGGGTGACAAACCCTGTTCGCACGCACATCGGCGTTTTAACGTGGGTTCTGACGCTGAACCAAGAAGTCGAGCGAGCCGCTGCAAACGTGTACTACAGCACGGACAAGCAAGTGGACATTATCGACGTGCAGGATTGGCACTTTACACCCGCAGCTGTGACGTTGAAGAAAGCCCTAGGGATACCGTTCATATACTCCATCGAGAGCTTGGAAGAACATCGTTCGCGCGGTGCAAACTCTCCCTTTAACATGGCCATCAAGAGCATTGAGTGGCTCGGCATGTACGAAGCAGAAAGACTGCTCGTCAAATCAGACTGGATGCGAAATGAAACCATAAGAATCTACAAGGTTCCACCCGAAAAAGTCAAGATAGTCCCATTCCAACCATCAAGCGTGGCTAAAGAAGTCCTGGAGAACTACAGAGATGTTCTGGGGGAGAGCAGATGAGCCGCGACTTGTCTGTTATGATGTTCAGCTGGGAATACCCTCCGAGAATCATAGGAGGAATATCACCACACATCTATTACCTGAGCAAAAGCCTCGCCCGAAACGGAGTCAAAGTCTACGTCATCACATGCGATTTTCCCGGGGCACCCGCACACGAAGTCGTCGACGGTGTTGAAGTCTACCGAATAGACAGCTACAAGAACCCTGCGCCAGACTTCGCAACATGGGTGTACCTCATGAACGTAAACATGCAGAAAGAAGCTGCTGCCATCACGCGAAGCCTGGGAGGAAGAATAGACATCTTCCATGCCCACGACTGGCTCGTGGCCACAGCAGGGATCGGACTCAAACATGTATTCAGAAAACCCTTCTTCGCCACCCTGCACTCTACAGAGATAGGCCGCAGAAACGGAATCCACTCTGACTACGAAAGAATGATCCATGAAACTGAAGCTTGGCTAACATACGAGGCGTGGAAAGTAGTATGCTGCAGTGATTACATGGTTCAACACATAAAATGGGCTTTTGGACTTCCAACCGACAAGCTCATGATGATCCCCAACGGCGTCAACACCGAAGTCTACAAAAAAAACGAAAAAGAAGACTTGGCAAGATTCAGGAAAAAGTACGCACTCCCAGAAGAAAAAATAGTCCTTTTCGTGGGACGTCTAGTCTACGAAAAAGGAGTTCACATACTGGTCAACGCTGCCCCCAAAGTGCTTGAAAAAACAAACGCTAAATTCATCATAGTAGGAAACGGATACATGAAAGACCAACTGCTAAACATCGTAAACAGCACGGGACTTGCCCACAAAGTCATGTTCACAGGCTTCGTTGACGATGATACCTTGAGGAAACTCCAAAGATGCGCCGACGTTTCCGTCGTACCCTCTCTTTTCGAACCTTTCGGCATCGTAGCCCTCGAAGCCATGGCGGCCAGAAGCCCCGTTGTTGTCTCAGACACGGGTGGACTGTCCGAAATCGTCAACCACGACGTTGACGGCGTCAAAGTCTACACGGGTAACCCAGACTCACTCGCCTGGGGCATAACAAGAGTGCTAACGAACGAGCAATATGCCAACACGATTCGCACAAACGCGTACCAGAAGATACTTGAAAAGTACAACTGGGAAAAAATAGGACAACAAACAAAGAATTTGTACGAAAACGTCCTCGCCGAACATTCAAAGAGCTTCTGGGCCCAAAAAGCACAGTGACGCTATGTGTAAGTCAGCGTGATGGCTTTGTGTTCGCATGCGTCAGCGCATTTCATACAGTAGATGCATTCGGGATGACTGAATTTTTCCCATGGCAAGTCCAATATGGGCACGCGAGTCGGGCAGACTTGAACGCATTTGCCACACCCAACTTTTTCGCATTTGAAAGGCTCTCTTCGTAAACCTATGAAGCTGAACCTGTTCATGATAGCCATGATGGCTCCATGCGGACAGAAATATCTGCACCAGCTACGAGGCACATAGGCCGCGAACACTAGTACACCCACCATTATCGAGAACTGTGCCCAAAAAAGGGGCGACAAAGCCGTGAAGCCCGACAAGATGCTATCAGGTTGCTGGAAAATTGCAAAACGAAAATTGTAGATCATCCTTGGCAGGAGACCAAAAAGAGTTTCAGACGGGCTCAACACCGTGAAAGGCGCAACTGTAAATATGCCCAATCCCGCACTGTACGTTCCACTCAACCCTGCCAGCTTGGAAGCGGCAAAAGTAGCGCTTATCAATAACGAGATGCCCAAGATACCATACTTCACGTAGATCAGGCTGGTATGAGTCCTCAACGACACATCAGTCTGCTTCCTTCTGATGGAGCCGACGAGGTCTTGCACCAAACCGAATGGACAAACCCAGCCGCACATCGATTTACCGATCAATACCCCGACAATCAGAAAAGATGCCACAGCGACCCAGGGAAAGATAACGTTTGCATTCCAACCGCTCAACATCAGCTGAATAGCTGTGAACGCGTCTCCAGCCGTGTTTGTCTTCAGGTTCCAAGTCCACAAGACTGGAAACATGAGGGCCAAAGTGCCAAGGTTGAAGACTATAGCGCTGAAGAATATGAAAGACAGCAATTGCATGATTCTGCGCGGTGTGTTATACTTCAGTAGTCTGCGTCTCGGTTTTTCCTCGCCCAAACAATTCGCCTTCTTCAACCGTCTAATCAAGGTCTGAGTTATTTATTTTCCTATGACTTTAACGTTATTCACGGCCATCCAAGGTGCCACCAGTTGACCTACGTTCCTCTCATTGTTGGCTGCTCCTGAAACGTCCCGCAGGACGTCGAAGATGTTGCCTGCCAGCATCGGGGCCCTCACTGGATAAGCAATGTTGCCATCCTTGATCCGCCATGCTGGCGTAGCTACTACAGAAAAATCACAGCTTACAGGGTTACTCGTGTGGGCTCCTTGAACAGAATAGACCAGAAGACCATCCTTCAAATCGCCGATAAGTTCCTGAGCGGACATTCTGCCACTGAGAAAGTGAAAGTTCGTCGCGTCTACGCTGGGTGTCGAGAGGTACCCTCCCCTGGAACCGTTTCCCGTGCTTTCTTTCCCTTCCTTCCGAGCAGTGTAGTTGTCATAGATGAACCCGCGAAGCACACCTCTATCTATCAACAGAGTCTTCTGTTGAGGAACCCCCTCACCATCGAACTTCCACGTTCGAATTCCACCATCCAGCAAACCGTCATCAAAGACAGTGACATTCTCAGAGCCAATTCTTTGGCCTACCCTGTTCTTCAAAGCCGACTGGTTTCTCTGCACATAATCCGCGCTGACAGCCCTCATCAACGTAAAGTAGGACAGTTGCTGCAACGCAAATTGCGTAAACACAACCGTCATGGGCCGCGTATCTATCCGTTTGGGTTTTAAAGCGGACACGGCGAGCCTTGCAGCTTCTCTTCCCACCCATTCAGGGTCGATCTTATACTCCCTCCCAAAGTTGAACTCAAAACATTCAGGAGTAACCTCGCCTCCTTCCCTGCCTATCGTGGCTAAGCTGCATTCGACGACAGTGCCCTCGTCAACAGACCCGACACCGCTTGAGTTTGCCACAGCCGCCGAAAACCAGCTCGCACCCGCCCCACCTTCAACAGGAAAAGCGCGTTTGTCGGTCATTTCAGCAGATTCCAACATTGCAGAGGCAACTTTCAGCAAATCGTCAGAGTGCAAGTCAACGATTCTACGGTCGAAAGTGCCGTTGACAGGCGTATACGCCTTCTTGGCTGGAAGACCACGCCATTCCTTGTCAGGCCTACTTGCCCTCGCAAAACTCAGCGCTCGAAGAACCGTTTCCTCAATCGCGCTCTCGTTCTCCAGCACGTTAGTGTAGGAGAAGCCTACTGACTTATTCGCGATAGCTCTTATTCCTAGGCCATTGTCAATGATACGTGAGGCTTTCGCAATCTGTCCACGCTCAATGACAACGCTGCTTACCAGGCTGCGATTGGCGAAAGCTTCAACCTCATCGGCTCCATTTTTCAAAGCGATGCTGACAGCTTTCTCCGCCAGATTCAGCAGGTCCTGTTGCTTAGGCGCTGCCACCGACAAGAACCCCCTTTATCCTCGTGTTGGCCCCTCCATCACTTACAAACGCTGCCTGACCCTTGCCACAAACGCCAGGCCACAACTCAAACTCCTTACCGACAGCATCCACCTTGAGAAGCGTTTCAAGCGTGTTTCCACTTATTGAAACATCACGCACTGGCTCATCCACTTCACCATCAACAATTTCGTAAGCTTCCTGAATTCCCACCTGAAAAGTCCCGTCCAAATTCGCTTGTCCTCCCCTGAAGCTCTTCAGGTAATAGCCAAACTTCACATCCTCGACAAGCTCCTCAAAAGAATGGTCCCGCGGTTGAATGTACGTGTTGCGCATGCGAACTATAGGTTCGA
The DNA here is from genome assembly GCA_964413045.1 of uncultured Candidatus Bathyarchaeia archaeon. GTDB lineage: Archaea > Thermoproteota > Bathyarchaeia > Bathyarchaeales > Bathycorpusculaceae > JBGQMW01. The sequence goes on along the minus strand of CAYPRE010000008.1, from coordinate 6,632 downwards.
CTCTGAAATCCTCAGCTCGCGCATTACCAGTTGGGTCTGCGCCGAACTGATGTGCAGTCTCACGACTATGCATCAGACCAGTCACGACACCGTCCTTGACGAGCAGGGTCTTCTGAGCTGGCACGCCTTCATCGTCATATTTGAACGAGCCGAAGGCACCTTTCACTGTTCCATCATCAAATATGGTTACGACGTCTGACGCCACTTTCTTGCCAAGCTTGTTGGAGATGATTGAACCGGCCAACGTCAAGTCAGCCTCGGCAAGATGCCCAAAAGCCTCATGCACAAACGTGCCCACGACGTTGGGACCTAGGATCGCAGAAAAAGTTCCACCCTTCGGAGATTTCGCTTCCAATTGGCTAACTGCACGTTTCGCCGCCATTTCTCCAACTTTCTGCGGCGTTTCAACATCGAAAACTTCGTAGCCAAGTGTCGAACCGACTGCCTCTCTGCTGTTGGTGAAAACTCCTTTCTCCTTCGCTGTTACCCCAACTCCCAACCACAGATACAGTTTGTCCTCCTCGATATGGGTCCCATCACTGTTTGTGAAATGATTTCTCCCCGTCAAGTCAAGATAATTCACTGTGCAACTCTGAACCCTCTTGTCAAACCCCAGTGCTGTCTCGTTCACAGTTGACGCAAGAATGATCTTGTCCTCAACAGCTATTTTTGAGGGGTCTTTCCGCGGATTCGAGGAAGCCTTGGCATTAACGGGCTTCGTATGCGTCAGTTTGATAGGTTTCTTTAGCCTCGAAACCGTGCCCCGGGCCATCTTGCAAGCATCCGAAATGGCCTCCACCAAAACGTTAGTCTGAAATGACCCCACGGAAGCAAACCCCCAAGCTCCCTTGACAAGCACCCGCAAAGCTGCACCGTTCTCGAGCCCGTGTTTCGCAGCCTCAACGCGTCCTTCCTTCATCGTAATCGAGGTTTTGCGCAATTCTTGAGCGCGAACCTCAGCATATTCGGCACTGAACTTCTGAACTGCAACCTCAACAACTTTGTCCAACTCTTCCTGCAAGTTAGTCGCTTCCAGCTTGCGCTTTCGGAAGGACTAAACATTAGCTCGTCTTATAAAACTATCACGAAATCAACAGAAAAAAATGGAGGGACAAAAAAAGAAAAACACTGGGAAACGGGAACGCTACGCTTTCTGTAAGAGCGTCTTCATCTGGCTCACGAAATCACTTTCGTCGGGGACTCTCTCCAGTTCCCAACGTTCGATTAGGCCAGAAGTCTGGTAGATGTCGTTGAGGATCTTTCGTTCAATGGCAATTGCTCCGCTACTGAGAAAGTCTTCGAGACCCTGAGCGAAAAGCTCTATTTTCGCGCCTATTTCGTCGCGTTTGAGCGCATATTTTTGCTCTAGGTGTCTGTAGATGAGAAGTGTGGCTTCTTCCCCAAACACCTGTCTCAGGACCCTATCGATGACGTTTGAGACTTGTTCACTATACCTGTTTTTTTGCAGTAGAGTTTCCATTTCCCAGTCCCAATATATCGTGCCTCTTACGACTTAATAAGTCTACCCGTAGACGTGACCAACACAAATGCACAACAAACACGGTAAAAACCGTATTATGTGAAGTCTGCAAGGTTCAACTGTTGAACTTTTCTGGGACCCACTACGGCTTCAGTTTGCTCATCCGAAAGCATAAGCTGCCCATAGACACCGTCGTACCCTGGCACGACCTTAGCCTGACCTTCGCGGACTTTGACTATCGCATCCGCAACATTCTCACCTGCCACAGACGCCAGCTCTTGCCGAGGAACGTCGATCAACACAGCGTATTCATCACCAAATCTTGCAACCAGCGGACTGTAGATGCTCCACACTCTCTGCGTGGCAGGAGAATCAACACCCAAGACTGTGGCAATTATCTCGTGAAGTGGAAGCAGGTGCATGTAGCCCACTGCTTGTTCAGGCTTGAAATCCGGCTGGCGGTCAGCCAATTCTTCCACGCGTTGCTCAACCCCTTTTGTCAGTTTTCTGCGACAGACTGGACAAACATTAGCAAACTTCAGGGCTTCCTTCGCAGAAAGAGATACGTTACAGTTCCTGTGGCCAGTCCAGTGGTACTTCCCATATGCAGGGTCTGTCTCAATCGTATACTTGAACCTCTTTGTATCGTGTTCACGAATAGATTCAACCACTTCGCGGTAACTCAGTCTGTCGAGCTCGAACACGTTGGCTTCTCTGCCCACACGCCAAGGCCAAAAACTGTGGCTGTCACTGTTGGAAACAAGTGTGAATTTGTCCAATTTGCTCAGACGCCAGTTCATAGGCGGGTCAGACGAAAGTCCTGTCTCCAAAGCATGAATGTGCTTCGTCATGTCCTCATAACACTCTTCCACGCTATTGAAGCCGCTGAAGGCGCCGAAAATGCTAAACCACGGCGTCCAAGCGTGTGCTGGAAAAATCATGTTATCACTGGACACCTCCATCACCTCTTCGACAAATTGTGCTGCGTTGATGCTCAGTGTGGGTCTCCCATCCGATGTCAGGCTTCCGTATTTGGCCAATCTGTCGTTGATTTGAGCCGCCGTCTCCAAGCTCGGAGTAAGAATAACGTGGTGAATCTTTTTGGATTCGCCTTGCACTGTCCATATAGTGCAAACTTCACTTGTTACGATGAAGTGGACAGTTGAGGCAGGGTCTTTTGTAATCCTGTAAAGTCCTGAGTCAGCAACTGGAGAAAGGAGCTGGTTTAATTCTTGAAGCCATTTAGGATGAGTGAAGTCCCCAGTGCCCACGAGGTTTAACCCTTTAATCTTCGTATACTTGGCTATCTCTTCGACATTCATGCTTTCGCTCGTAGCCCTGCTGTAACGACTGTGCAGGTGCAGGTCAGCCACTACTTTCAACTCTTGCATCCTCCTCTTCCTTTTGAAGACATTGAATGAGACGGTTTAGCAGATAATTGATTATGTCTGTCGCTCCAACTCAAGCCCTATCTCTGCCCGTCTACCTTTGGAACCCTGAGCTTAAAGAGATTATCATCTAGGCCATCACGTTTAAATCAAACGAGACCCTAACAAAAAACCACGATACTTTTCAGAGGCTCCTCCTTGACACAGAAAAAAGAACCGATTTGGATTGCCCGAGAACTCTCGAAGTGTAGCGGATGCAGAAAATGCGAAATAGCCTGCTCCCTGTCTCACGAAAACCGCGTTTGGCCAACAGCTTCAAGAATCTCCGTCTTCATGCTCGTCCCAGGACTCGAATTTCCCCATTTCTGCGCCCAATGCGAAGACTACCCATGCGTAGCCTCTTGCCCAGTGAATGCGTTGTCAACCAGCAAGAAAACAGGCGCCGTGCTTGTCGACAACGAAACCTGCACTGCCTGCGGCAAATGCATAGATGCCTGCCCGGGCAGAATTCCTCACATGCACCCCAAAGGTAAACACATCGTAATCTGCGACCTATGCAACGGCGACCCACAATGCGTGAAAGCATGCCGAGAAGGAAGCTGGAACGTGCTCAAAACCGTTCCAAGAAGAGAATCCGCCTGCAAACTATACGCACGAAAACCAGATGAAATAACACGAGACCTTTCAACCAAAATCTACGGAAAAACAGCTGAGGAATACCTATGATACTAGGCTATGCGGGCAAATGCCTTGAGGTAAACCTGACAAACGGAAAAATAGAAGACGTCAAGTTCGACGACGCGGTCCTGAAAGATTACATCGGCGGCAGAGGCCTAGCCACAAAAATATTGTGGGACAGACTTGGACAAAAATGGGAAAAAATAGACCCGCTGGGACCAGACAACATACTCTTGCTCCTTACCGGGCCGCTCACAGGATATTTTCCAGGAGGCAGAACCTGCGTTTCAGGCAAAAGTCCCCAGAGCAACGGCATCGTGGGCTCAACACTGTCTGGAGAGTTCGGAGTCGAACTCAGATGCGCAGGCTACGACGGCATCATCCTGACGGGCAAATCTGAGAAACCCGTCTACCTGTTCATCAAAGACTCAGATGTTGAACTCAGAGACGCAAGCCACATCTGGGGAAAAGACGGGAAACAAACAGTTGCGACACTAACACGAGAATGCAGAGACCTGTTGAAGAAACGTTACCCAAGGTTCGGCGAGTGGAAAGAACCCGCAATACTGTACGTCGGCCCAGCTGGAGAAAACAAAGTGCGCACCGCAGTCGTCAGCTCAAAATGGGCCCACGCAGCAGGATACGGAGGCTACGGTGCAGTCATGGGGTCCAAACGTCTCAAAGCTGTTGTTGCTAGGGGCACTGATTCCTTGCCCGAGCCAGCCGACATCAAAAAAGTGAAACGGCTAATCAACACAGTCTGCAAGAACGTTTACGAGAATGAACTCTGGAGACGCTGGGGAACAGGCGCAGCCGGCTACGAGACAGGAGCCAAAACAAGCTCCGAACCAGTACGCAACTGGCAAGAAGAATGGCACGACGAGAAAAGCTTCGGCGTCGACAAATTCGAAAACCGCCTATGGATAAAACAGTACTGGGGCGACTTCGGATGCCCAACCACATGCCTGAAACTCTCAGTCATCAAAGACGGAAAATACAAGGGAGCAATCACAGACAACCCTGACTATGAGATGCAGGCCTACTTAGGCCCAAACCTAGGCATTTTCACACCCGAAGAAAACGTGTACCTCGTGTCACTTCTAGACGACCTAAGCCTATGCGGCATCCAAACAGGAAACGTCATGGGCTTCGCCGCGGAACTCTACCAAAGAAAAATCCTGACACAAGAAGACCTCGACGGCTTAGACCTAAAGTGGGGAAACGTTGAAGCTTTCGCAGCCCTCGCCAAAAAAATCGCGCACAGAGAGGGCATAGGCAACATACTGGCTGAAGGCACTTACAGGGCTGCACTCACGATTGGAAAAATGAAGAAAAAAGACCTTCTACCATACGCTGTCCAATCCAAGGGAATAAGCATAGGGGCTCACGGAACCCGAAGCGGCAAAGACTTCCCTGAAATCATCTCCTACGCTTGTTCAGTTCAAGGAGGAGACCACACATCCACAGCAGGTTTACCCCTTGACGGTGGTGGAAGCGAACTGATGGAAATCTTCAACGATTCAGGAGTCTACTGCAACTTCAACAGTTTCGGCGTACCCCGCAACTCAAGATTTGAATTCTATGAAGCAATCACAGGCATAAAACTCACTCGAAAAGAGTGGGTCCAGACAAAAGCGATCAAAACCCTCCAAATCCAAAGAGCCGCACTGCTCCTCGGAGGACCAGACCTGAAATGGACGCCCAAAACACATGACGACAACCCACCAAGATTCTACGAACCATTACCTTCAGGGCCATATGAAGGAAAAACAACGGACAAGCCCGATGTTGAAGAATACAAACGAAGATACTACAAAGCCGTCGGATGGGACAAGAACGGAATACCTACATCAAAGACTCTCATAGAACTTGGGCTAGAAGACGTCAACAAGGCCTTAGATAGAGTGCGATAGAACCTTGTTCCTTTCAAGTCTGACCTTGTCCTGACCTTAAAAGATCTTGTAGATTTCCGGCCAATTCTTTCACGGAAAACTGGTTGCCGTTGCCATGTACTGTTGTCTGCGCCACAAAGAGCGAATACCCACTTCCTCCACAGACTTAAATGACGATGCGTCAAAACAGAGACAGTGGCGATCCAATTGAACAGAGAAGCACTCAAAACTTCTCATGCCAAGATTCCCAAAAGAGCTAGAAAACCACCAAAGTGCCACATGTGTGGAAATATTCTTGAAGTGGTTTATGAGAATGAATATTGGACTTATGCTTTCAGCTCAAAAGCTGGAACCTACTCTGGTGAGCTTGTTGATGTTGAGATTCGTTGTCCCTACCGTAATGCTTCTCTGAGAAGGATTTTTCCTGCAGGAGTATGTTGCTACGAGCCAGAAAGCGCGCGCCAATGAAGCAGAACCCACAATCTAACACTTATATTGCCTAGAACACTGTAACACCTGACGAAAACGACAATGGGGAAAAGCAATTGACGCAGAAATTGCTGCCTTCAAACTTGAAAGGGTTTGTGTTCGCTTGCACCAATGCGTCGCAGGGCGAATGTTTAGAGCACAGGCTTTTTGGAACCAGCAAACTCTATGGCGCAGTTGCGATGAAGGTTAAGAAGGGAGATTTCCTCTTTCTGTGGAACCTAGATTCTGACTTTCTGTATGGAGTGTTCAAGGCGGTGACGGATGGAAAATTGAACATCATCGCCGATGCCTGGGAGGGGAGGTACCCTTACCAGGTAAGGGTAGAACCAATAGAAAATATCGTGCCTCTCAAAGATGCAAAAAAGCTTCTTGGAAAACTGGGCGTGGGTAGATCCTCCCCTATGGGCAAAAATGCAACCATTACGATTCTCGAGCTATATAGGCCGGCCACTGTGCCAATGAGTAAATGGAATGAGTTCTTGACCAAAACTGAGGAAGGACGAGATCTCAGAATATTATCGGAACCGAAATCTTGGGAATTGTTTGCCCACTTGAAGAAAACCGAAGAAAGTGTTGAAGAGATTCCTCGACTACAAGCAACTACCCTTTGGGACTTCCCCAAACAAACCTATGGCAAGACTCCAAAAGGAGACAATAAGTATGCGGGTGTCACGCCTGCAGAACTCATTTGGAACCTCGTTTGGA
>CAYPRE010000007.1:0-20034 GCA_964413045.1 uncultured Candidatus Bathyarchaeia archaeon | reverse complement strand
ATGGCTTACAAGAACTTCGGGAGGAACTTGGCAAGAAAGCAATGAATGATTATGCCCTCAACTACGATCCAGATGAGGAGATCTTGATTACTGTCGGGGGCACAGAGGCGATCTTTGCCGCGTTGATAGGCCTGTTGAATCCTGGTGATGAAGTGCTTATTCCTGATCCTGGTTTCGTAGTGTACGAACCTTGTGTTATGCTCGCCGGGGGTCATCCTGTTCATGTGCCAATTGTGGAGAACAACAGTTTCAAACCCTCTTTGCGTGATGTGACATCGCTCATCACGGAAAGGTCACGTGTGATGATACTGAATTATCCAAATAACCCCACGGGCGCCGTGCTTGGATACGATGAACTTGCATCTCTCGCAGAGGTAGCAGTTGAACGTGACATGATTGTGATTTCAGACGAAGTGTATGAAAAAATCGTCTATGACGGAGGGAAGCACTTTTGTCTTGCCACGTTTCCGGGGATGTTTGAACGCACTTTGGTCATCAATTCCTTTTCGAAAACATACGCGATGACAGGCCTCAGGGTCGGCTATGCTTACGGGCCCAAAAATCTTATGTCTGCATTATGGCTTGTGCATCAATATATGGTTGCTTGTGTTGACATCTTGTCCCAATACATCGCGTTAGGAGCGTTGACCGGCCAACAAACATTCATATCAGAAATGGTTCGGGAATTCGACCGGAGACGGCAGTTAGTATACAAGCGGCTTAATGAGATTGACGGGATAGAATGTTTGCTTCCCAAGGGAGCCTTCTACGCCTTCCCAAACATAAGCTCATTTGGGCTGTCTTCAGAACAGTTTGCTGATCATCTTGTGAAGGAGGCAAACGTTCTCGTCGTTCCAGGTTCCGCTTTCGGCAGGGGCGGCGAAAATCATATCAGGTTCTCTTATGCTGCTTCATATGATAGACTCGAGGAGGCACTAAACCGCATTCAAAAGTCCATAAAGAAGTTTGGTTAATTCTGTCTATGCTGATTTGATCATGTCTATAATATTTCAGCTTTCTCTTTAAGCTTGTCAAACAATTCCGGGCGAAGATCGCGAAGAGTGGGAACGAAAGCTTCAACCGCCCTCAAGTCACTATAGTCCACTTCAGCGACCGTGAAATCCTCAACGTCATACTTGGCTGGGGCAATGATTCTTCCGCTTGGTCCCAGAAGTCTACTTCCTCCCCAAAATTGCAGGCCGTCCTCTATTCCTGCCAAGTTTACATAAGCTAGAAAAGTCGTGTTTTCAATGGCTCGAGCTGCAGTGAGCGTCTCAAAATATGATCGACGGACAGCAGGCGAGGCCGATATACAGACGATTAGTTGAGCTCCATCAAGACGCATAAGCCGTGTAACCTCTGGAAAATAGATGTCGTAGCATATGATCACCCCTATCTTCCCTATCTCTGTGTCATATACCGATGCTTGATATCCTGGTCGAAAGTACCTCTTTTCTTCAAAGACACTATGAGTGGGAAGGTACATCTTACGGTATTTTCCGATGTAGCCTTCTGGTCCCACTATCACTGCAGCGTTGTGGAGCGTAGAGTTAGTCTTTTCTCCTATTTCAGGCATCCCAAAAATGATGTACACGTCATTTGCTTTGGCAATTCTCTCTATGGCTCTTGTTGACGGTCCAGGTATTCTCTCTGCTAGATCATACACTTGATCTCTCACTACGTAACCCGTCAACGAAAGTTCTGGAAAGGCCACAAGCCTTGCATTTTCTCTCTTAGCTCTTGCAACATTCCTTTTGATTGTTTCAAGGTTCTCTCTCTTGTTGCCCTGTCTGCAACTGATCTGAGCGAGTGCAATTCGAAATCTCTCCTCCATTTGTTTCCTTTCCTTCAAGATGTCTAGAGCCAACTTCTTGGGAGTCTGAAATCAGTACCGACTGTTCGGTATTCAAGTTTTGCTGTTAGAAGCATGCGCCTTTTGTGTTCAGTGGAGAGCCATTTGCCCTTTATTCTCTCAACTACTTGCGCCCCGATACCTGTTTGAGCTGCAATTTCGTCTGTCTTCATGAAATGCTCCAGTCCATAAAGGATGGGGTCAAGCTGTTCATATTTTATGCCTAGGTCATGTTCGGCTGACTGACCTGGCCACAAAGCGGGCGTAGGAGGCTTTGATACTATACACTTAGGGATACCGATGTGTAGTGCGATTTTTCGGACTTGTGTCTTATATAAATCCATTATTGGCGATATATCTGCTGCAACGTCTCCCCATTTTGTGAAGTAACCCATCATTGCCTCAGATTTGTCAGAACTTCCGCAAACGAGCTTTCCCATTTTGTTGGCATAATAGTAGATATATAACATGCGGGTTCTTGCCTTTACGTTGCCTTTACTTACTCTGTCTGCAGCGTCGAAAACTGGTGCTGATCTGTAGAAAGCTGCGAGGACCGGCGTGATATCTATTCTTTCCGTACTGAGGTCGAATTTCCTGGCAACGAGTTCGGCATCATGAACATCTGTCGGATTGAGCGTTTCTCTTTCTGGCAACATCAGACCTAAGACGTTTCTTCCTCCGAGGGCTTTTGCCGAAAGAGCGGCTACTGTAGAACTGTCGATTCCACCCGAGAGACCGATCACAACCCCTCTTACCCCCGTCTTCTCTACATAGTCTTCTATGAAGCGAACAATTCTATCTTCGGTTTCCTGCCAGTCCATCTCAAGAGTCTCAGCGTCTAGTTTCAGGATATTCCCTTCCATTTTCATATTGATGTAGGCAACTATTTAAGGACAAATGCAAATATGGAGATAGAGCATTCCCTTTCCGAGAAGGATTACCTGATGGGAAGAAGAAGGAAAAAGGTCGTACGAATTCCCAAGAAACGTCTGCCAAAACTGTTTCCTTGTCCGAAGTGCGGAAAAGAGACGGTGCGAGTAGAAATATCCAGGGACAAAGCAGGTGCAGTTGTGGGTTGTGGGAGTTGTTGTTTGAAGGAGGAATTTCCGATAAGGCCTGCACAAAGCGAAATTGACGTATATTGCATGTTTACAGACAAAATCTATGGAGGACCTAAGAGGTCTCCTCCTCAGCCAGTCAAGAATGCATGAGGTGGAATCCTGTGGTAGGAGTTGTTGAAAAGTACCTTCTCGAAAGAATCGAATCAGATGGCGCTATTCACATAACTCTTGTGGATCCTGAAAGAGTGACTCCGCCTCAGGCCTCGAGAATAGCGAGTAAGGCAAGGCTGGGAGAAACTGCGGCTATAATGATTGGTGGTTCAACATTCGTTTCCGCAGCGCATCTGGACGATGTGGTGAGGGCGGTCAAACGTACAGTAAAGATTCCTATTATTCTATTCCCAAATAATGTGACAGGAATAAGTCGGTATGCTGATGCCGTCTGGTTCATGTCTCTACTGAATTCTGTCGATCCATATTTTCTGATTGGCGCCCAAGTTCTCGGCGCTCCTATGGTCAAGAAATACAGCTTAGAACCTATTCCTCTTGGGTACATAATTGTAGGCGAAGGTGGGACCGCGGGCGTCATAGGAAAAGCGGTCCCAGTTCCGTACAATAAACCTGAACTTGCTGCCGTGCACGCACTGGCAGGGCAATATTTGGGTATGAGGTTCATTTATCTGGAAGCTGGTTCAGGAGCCAAGAATCCTGTTCCTCCAGAGATGATCCGCACAGTGAAACATTATCTTGGTGTTCCACTTATTGTTGGGGGCGGTATACGATCTCGGGAGCAAGCATTGACAGCTGCATCGGCGGGAGCCGATATTATTTTTACTGGGAATGTTGTTGAGGAATCTGGTGTCAGGCGCAAGGTTTCCGAGATAATTGAAGGTATTAGACGCGGGAGAATGTGATTGAGTCTTTAACGGTTTTTGAGACTCGTTTCAGCGCCCTTGAAGGTTTCTTTGGCTGCGAGTCTGCTATTTTTATTGGCCTGACTTTGAGCGCCAATATGAGAACATGGATTTTCGTGGGCGCCCTTGCACGGAACAGATGAGGGTTTATTTTTGAATTTGGGTGCCTGGTACTGGCCCCAGTAACCTCAGACATGAGCGTTGTGGAGACTGCAGTGAAACGAGGATTAATATTGCCAGAGAGACACATTCCGAGACAACCAACAAGAAGAAGGAGAAGTGGACAAGGGTCTTTCATGTGTAGAATCCGTGTGAATAAGTGTCTTCTGCCGCTTCTCTTTTGAAAGGAGTATGTCAGAAAACGGAAATAAGTCCGTTGTGTTCTGAGAGGCTAGTGAGGGGGACAGTTGGTCGCCGAAATGAGTGAAATCTACAGGCAGTACGTTGAAAGCTTGGAGACTCGTCTGCGGACTCTCTATGAGATCAGCGAAAAATCGCATGAAAGAGGACTCGACCCGACTTTGCACACCGAGTGCACTGCCGCTAAGGATTTGGCGGCTTTAGTGGAGGGGCTTGTTGGCCCGAAGGGCATCGCTGAGAATATTAGAGAGCTGAACTCCAAACTTCCAAGGGAAGAGTTGGCCTTCAAAATCACCGAGGAGATCGTGTACGGGAAATATGGTCACATGGAACCTGAAGCTGCAGCCGAGCAAGCCATTCGTACCGCACTCGCCATTTTCACGGAAGGGCTGACCGCAGCACCGATCCAAGGTGTAGCGCAAGTGAAGATCAAGGTTAACAACGATCGAAGCCGTTATCTTGCGATATATTTTGCGGGCCCTATGAGGTCTGCAGGTGGAACTGATCAAGCTTTGACACTGGTGGTTGGGGATTTCGTCCGTAGACTTTTGGGGCTGGATCGTTACAAACCGACTGATGAAGAAATCTTGCGTTTTGTGGAGGAATTGAGACTGTACGAACGCTCTGTGACGGGCTTTCAATATCACGTTTCAGACGAGGAATTAAAGAAGGCTTTGCAGTTGCTTCCAGTGGAGGTTACGGGAACCGAGTCGGATCCTGTTGAAGTCTCATCTTTCAGAAATCTTGCTAGAGTTGAGACTAACCGCGTGAGGGGCGGAGCCTTGAGGGTAGTTAACGATGGGATTGTAGGACGGGCCTCTAAGGTTATGACGATTGTCGAGAAACTTGGTTTTCAAGGGTGGGATTGGCTCAAGGATTTTCGGAAGAAATCTGAGAAGAAGGCCGACGGATTCATGGACGATGTGATCGCGGGACGGCCAGTTTTTTCATTTCCATCAAGAAGAGGAGGTTTCAGATTGAGGTACGGTAGGGCACGCAACACTGGCCTTTCAGCAGTGGGGCTCCACCCAATGACTATGCTTGTGCTTGAAAGGTTTCTTGCTGCAGGGACTCAGCTTCGCATGGAACTTCCTGGAAAAGGAGGTGTTGTTGTGCCCGTTGATGTGATAGAAGGTCCAATAGTGCGCCTTTATGATGGGTCGGTTACACGGGTTTCGGATGTTGGCTTTGACGCAGTGAAGGGTAAGGTCGACAAGATATTGTTCTTGGGCGACATTCTCATCAGTTTTGGAGATTTTCTGTACAACAGCAAGTTCTTGTCTCCCTCAGGGTATGTGGAAGAATGGTGGATACAGGATCTACGTAAAGCGATTGGAGAGAAGTTCAATGGAAGTCTGAGTGATGCGGCAGCCTCAGCTGGTCTTCTTGTGTCAAGATTGAAGGGTTTTTTAGATGGTCCGTTCGCGAATAAACCCACCGCGAAGGAAGCTCTGGGCATTTCAACTTCACTAAGAGTTCCTTTGCATCCGTCTTTGACTTGTTTCTGGTCAAGCCTTTCCTCTGCTCACGAAGTCAGTCTGCTGAGAACGTGGCTTCTAGGTTCCAAGCTGCACATCGAGAGTTCTTTTGTGACCGAGATCGATGGTGAAATGACTGCGGATGTCAAACGGGTTCTGGAAGTACTTTGCTTGCCCCATAGAGTCTCAAACTCGAGGATAATCATTGAAGGAGAAGATGCCCTTGCACTTGCTTCTTGCCTAGGCTATGAGAAATCTTGTGCTTTTGTTCAAGATTATGAGAGACCTGTACTGGATGTGATCTGCACGCTTTCGGGCTTCGAAGTGAAAGACAAAGCTCCTACATTTGTCGGGGCACGAATGGGGCGGCCTGAGAAAGCGAAGAGGCGCGAGATGAAACCCCTTGTCCATGTGCTCTTCCCTGTAGGGTTGGCCGGAGGTTCCCAACGGGACATTATCGAGGCAGCAAAACAAAAACATGCTTTTGTAGAACTCGTAAAGCGTAAGTGCCCGCGTTGCAAAGGGTTAACCTACTATGGCAAATGTCCCGTGTGTGGATGCCCAACAGTTCTGGAGGGGATTTGTCCGAAGTGCGGGAAAAATCTGAAAGATGACAAGTGCCCTCTCTGCAAGATACATGGTCAGAAATCTCAGAGACAAGCCGTTGACTTCAAGGCACTGTTGGAGGGTGCCTGCTGTCTACTGGGAGTTTCGATCCCAAGAGTGCTGAAAGGTGTAAAAGGTCTGACAAACGAAACGAAGACACCCGAACTGATAGAAAAAGGTGTTTTGCGCGCGAGGTATGACTTGTCAGTCTATAAAGATGGCACAATTCGCTTCGACGCTACCAACGCTCCCTTGACTCATTTCAAGCCCGTAGAGATCGGAGTTGCGGTTGAGCGGCTAAGGCAACTCGGTTATGGGACGGATATGAACGGTGAGCTTTTGGTCAATGGAGAGCAGCTCTGCGAGCTGAAGATGCAAGACGTCGTGATTCCTGTCAAGAGTGCGGACTATTTTATAAGAATTGCAAGTTTTGTTGATGACCTATTGGTCAAAATCTATGGCCTCCCGCCTTACTACAATGCTCGACTGATGGATGATCTTGTTGGGCATCTGGTTGTTGGTCTTGCTCCTCACACTTGCGTCGGGATAGTGGGCAGAATCATAGGCTTCACAAGGTTGAACGTGTGTTACGCACATCCTGTCTGGCATTCGGCCAAGCGTAGGGATTGTGATGGAGATGAAGATACAACGATGCTTGCATTGGATACTTTACTTAATTTCTCTCGTGAGTACTTGCCCGCACAAATCGGAGGAATAATGGATGCCCCATTGCTTTTGATTCCGGCAGTAAACACCAAAGAGGTTCAACGACAAGTGCATGATTTTGATGTTGCTGGTGTTTACTCTGTGGAGTTCTTTGAGAGAACGTGGGAAAGAATAGAAGCCAAGCAGGTGAGTTCGACCATCGACTTGATTGGGTCGCGCCTCGGAACAGAAGGGCAGTTTGAGGGGTTCAACTACACTACACCTGTGTCGAACGTTGGTATGGGCAACGCCGAAAGCTCTTACAAGCAGTTTAAGACCATGATTGAGAAGTTGGGTAGTCAGCTTGGGCTGGCCGAGAAGATTGAGGCTGTTGACGCTAGAAGGGTGGCTCTCAAAGTTTTGACGACGCATTTCATAAAGGATATTGCAGGGAACTTGAGGGCCTTTTCAACGCAGGGGTTCAGGTGTAAGTCTTGTAGCAGACGGTTTCGTCGGATGCCTCTGAGGGGTAAGTGTCCTTTTTGTGGGGGTCATTTGGCGTTAACAGTCTATCGGGGTGGAATTGAGAAATATCTGGAAGCGGCACAGACTCTTGTTGAGAAGTATAGATTGCCTAAGTATTATGCTCAGAGAATAGCTCTCTTGAAGGACGAGATTTCGTCTTTGTTCGAGTCTCAGAAGAAGAGACAAATCAGCCTCTCCGACTTTGCCTAACCTTTTTCTATCTAGACAGTGACATTCTTCGTAGATAGGATATGCCCAGAGAAACGTATCATCCCAATGCCCGCGTAGCGCACGTCAGGAACACGAAACGGGGGCTGAGGGCAAGGAGCTCAATCCTGGCCAAGTTACAGAAATCCCCAGGCGAAGCGACAAGCATTGCCAGAGAGGTAGGGTTGTCTTATGGTTCGGTTATGCACCATCTAAAGTTGCTGGTGGCAGAAGGTATAGTGACTCGTGAGGGGAGGAGACCTTACATGTGGATGGTCAGCGGTCTTGGACAGAAACGCTTGTTGAATTGAGGGCTAGAACGCGCATTCGCAAGGCGATCTCCTGCATTTTGGGCATTTATTGTCGTACTTCCCAAGAGCAGCTTTTTCCAAGTTGATGTTTGCAATGTTTGCAAGAGAAGCCAACCAAGCGACTACGTCTGCGAATTCTTTCTCTTGAGCTACTTTGTCATTAGATTCCAAAGCTTCTCCCAGTTCTTTTACTTCGTCCACGAGCCAATCGTACGTTCCAGTGATACCGCGTGCTGTATCCCTATGGAAATACAGTTTGCACATCATCTTTTGAAATTCTTGAATATGCATGCCTACTCTGACCTTTTCACTTTGTCGAGGAGACGCAATATCTAGGATGGGAATATTTGGATTCAAGGATGTTTCTTCTGTGGGCCTTCTGAGGATCTCCTTATCGGATTCTTACGTACTTGTAGGCTTCTGTGCTGTTTTCGAAGCAGTAAGAGACTTTTTGATAGTCTTTTCTGAATTCTTCAACGTCTTTCTTCACCGTTTCCAATGGTTCTTTGTCTATTATCACTCGTTTTACGAAGTCTGCTATCTCTGACATTTCGGGTTCTTTCATTGCCAGTCTTGTGACTTCTGAAACACCCATTCTTATGCCTCCGGGATGCATGAAATGGCGTCCCTCCTTTATATCCCACGGCAGTAGGTTTCTGTTTATGATAATGTTTGCTTTCTCCAAAGTTTCCTCAATCGTGCCGCCGTCTCCATGTTTTGTTATGTCGATCAGAATCACATGGGAGTTTGTGAACCCTTTGTGTTCGGCGAGAACATTGAAGCCTCTTTCATAGAGTGCTTGGGCTAATGCTTTAGCGTTTTTCACAACTTGGGTTGCGTATTGTTTCCCGAATTCAAGCATTTCCGCGCATGCGATTGTGAGTCCGGCGACCTCATGTAGATGATGGTTGCTTACCATGCCTGGAAAAGTTGCCTTCTTAATCTTTTCAGCATGTTTTTCCCATGACAGTATTCCTCCATGTTGAGGGCCGAAGAATGTTTTGTGGGTGCTCAGGCTGACAACGTCGGCGCCTTCTCTTAGTGGATCTTGGAATTGTCCGCCGGCGATTAGTCCGGCGACATGCGCTGCGTCATATCCTACTGTGGCGCCAACTGCATGTATTTCCTCGGCAAGTTCTTTCACAGGATGAGGGAACGGGAAGACGCTGGCGCCGAACATGACGAATTTGGGTGGGTTTCCCTTTGATGCCAATTCCTTAATCTTGATTTTGGCTTTGTCTACATCTATGTTGAGCTCTTTGTAGTCTAATGGTAGGTATTCAACCAGTAATCCTTTGACTGCGCCTGCCGTGCCTCCTAGTTCCTTCTTTCCCGAAGTGATGTGACCTCCGCTTGGAATTGACAGGGCCAATAGGGTGTCGCTTGATTCTGTGAATGCTGTATAAACGGCTAGGTTGGCTACGACTCCTGAAATCGGTCTTACGTCGACGAACTCCGCTGTGTAGAGTTTCTTCATGAGGTCGATGCATTTGAATTCTACTTGGTCGATGAATCGGCAGCCTGCGTACACGCGTTCTCCAGGCCAGCCTTCTGCGTAGCGATTTCCAAAATCCGTTACTATGGCTTCGCGGACGGCGGGGCTTGGTATGTTTTCGCTGGCTATGAGAGGTATGCTGTTTTGAAACCATTTGTGATGTTGTTGTAGCAGGTCAAAGACTTGGTCGTATTCTTCTCTGGGAGTGAGCATCATTCTCACCGTTTGCATCACACTATCAAATGTCCGGAAATAAAAACTCTTTGAAACGACGCAACATTAATAATGAAGTGAATGGTATGTCCCTTTGCTGAATACTGGTGCGGTAGTTGAGCAAGAAGAAGAATAAAGAAAGATCGCCGATGCCGGCGGCGAGTGCTGGTTTGCTCAGGTTCTTTGAGGAAGAGACTGAAGGTGTCAAAGTCAGACCTGAGATTCTTGTTGTGTTCTCGATAGTACTTATTGTTGTGGCCGTGCTGGCACACGCATTTTTCTAAGGCTGCCTAGTGACGAGAAGGTGCATGGAGAACTTCTATTCTTTGTACGGAGTTTAGATGGATGAATATTTCGCTTCTTTCTTCTCTGCTTGTGACTTGGGGTATGGGTTGTGCGATCGTGGCGCGCAATATGACTGCTTCAGCGTCTGACAGCCATATCCCTGATGGTTCTAGTGTGACTGCCACCAGTGTCCCTTCAAAGCCGTAGGCTTGATCTAGTATTACTCGTATCTGTTTTCCAACGTTCTTTTCCAGCATGTGGAAGATTGTAGGTGGTAAACTTTGGTCTGGCATAACACCGGCAAAACCTAGACAGTTCTCACTCCAGTAATGATCATATCTTTCTAAGGTATAAGCTATACTGTTGTTTGGCTGGTACTTATTGTCGATTACAGGCGCAGCGTTCCATTGGTGCTTTCAAGAATTTTCGCTGGCTGATTTTTCTTGGACGTTCACAATAGTTTAATATGTGGTAGTTTATCTTTCTAAGAAAAACCGCTTTGGGTAATGAAATTGGCTGAAGAAACGCTGAAACAATCAATGGACACGGCTGTCGGGCACTATTCATCGTTATTTAGGCTGCCATCAGGAAAGAAAATCATTCTACTTCTCGCGCTCCTATGTGTGGGGGGCAGTCTTCTTTCGACTGCTATGGTTTTTCCATTTTTCGGTGGGTTTTTGGATGGATTGTTACTTGGTTTGGCGCTCTTTGGGATGAGTTTACTGGCTGATTATTGTACGAGTCTGTTCGTCTTGGGAAAGGATACGATATTCGACTTGCGGAGGGTTGTGGCGCTCTCGCTTTTCTGTCTGGGTTTGTGGTTTTTCTTTGATTTAGTAGGCTCTTTTGTGGCGTCAGTTTTTGGTCTGTCTTGGTGGATCAGGTTGTGGCTTCTTGGGTTTTCTGCGGCGATGGTTTTGCGGATGCTCGTGTTCAATTCAACGTCGTCGATGAATCGCAAACGGCTGTTCATTTCTTCTTTGTTTCAGCCGCTCCTTTGCATTATTCCGTTTGTGTTGTTGTGGTTGCATGTTGGCTATCCGTTTACTGTTTATGTTCCCTTGTTTTTTTTTCTTGCCGTGGCTATGAGTTACTTGGCTCCTTCGGTCTTTCTGCTTGTGCTGAACAGAGTGGGCGAGAGGACGGTTGGTATTCCATCGTTGTCTCTTTTCAGAGCATTCATGCTTAATTGGGTTCTGAATTTGAATGCACCGTTTGAGGAGCTTCTTGAAGAGCTTGGTGAACAACGCGACGTCAAGGTCTCGTTCCTAGAGTTTGTCACTTCGAAGGGTAGGTTTGTTTTGGTTGTTCCGTCTGTCCATCCTGGTCCTTTTAGGAATATCGGGAGCAGTGTTCTTCCTTCCTTGCTAAAGTTTGACCTTGAGAGAGAGTTTAATTGCGTGGTGTCTGTTCCTCATGGTTTGCTTGGGCATGAGTTTGATCTTGCTTCGCAGGGGCAGAATAACAGAGTCGTTGCTAGTGTTGCCGCGGCTTTGAGAAAGTCAGAGTTTTCTGAAGTGGTGGCATCTCCTTTTGTTAAGGTCACCAATGGTTTGGCAACTGCCTGTTGTCAGATTTTTGGCCGTGCGGCTTTCATATCCTTTACTCTTGCTCCCAAGACGATAGAGGATTTGCCGGACGGGTTAGGTTTGTTTGTTCGTGAAGAGGTCAGGAAACATGGATTGGACTTGGCTGCAGTCATCAATGCCCATAACAGCCTCGACAGTGTGGCCGAAATAGAGGGGGCTTTGAACTCGTTGAAGGAAGTTGCGGTCAAATGTCTTGAGAAAGTAGTCTCCATGGAACGTCTGCCTGTTGCCGTGGGATCGGCTTCGGTTTTCCCGAAGGAATTTGACCTTGAAGATGGGATGGGTCCTGGCGGAATCACCGCAATTGTGATGAAGAATAATGGGCAGAAGGTTGGCTACGTTGTGATTGATGGCAACAATATGGTTTCCGGACTTCGTGAAGAGATCCTTTCTTTTCTGTCGTCCTTGGGTTTTGATGATGGTGAAGTCTTCACGACTGACACACATGCTGTGAGTGCTCTGGTTCTCAGTAGTCGCGGATATCATCCTGTTGGAGAAGCTATGAACAGGGAGAAACTGTTGGGCTACATCCGAGAAGTCGTCGTGAAAGCAGAGGTCGTGCTCGGTGAAGCGCGGTTTTCGTATGGGGAATTGACTGTTTCCGATGTTAAGGTTATAGGTGCAAAACAGCTTGAATCCTTGTGTCTTCTGATAGATAAGGCTCTACAAAGGGCGAAACTGACGGTTGCACCCGTGTTCGCTTTTAGTGGGCTTGCTCTGATGTTACTTTTGTTGCTTGTATGAGCTAACACTAATAAGGTTGAAGTTTTCCCCTTTAAATCTTCAGTGGACGTGGAAAGCGGTGCTGAAGGAGATTAGGATCCATGGTCGTGGCGGTCAAGGAAGCGTCACTGCCGCGGAAGTTTTGGCTCATGCTGCTTTCATCGAGGGTAAGTGGGTGCAGGCTTTTCCTTATTTTGGGGCGGAACGGCGAGGTGCCCCCGTCAAAGCTTTTGCAAGGATAAGCGGTGCGCCCTTGCTTGTTCACAGTCAGGTGTACCGTCCCGACTATGTGATAGTGCTTGACCCCTATATCTACAAGGTTGTGGATGTTACTGAGGGGTTGAAGAAGGATGGTGTTATTGTCATGAATACGAAGAGGAAGCCTGGTGAACTTGGTTTGGAAGGTTGGCGCGTCGCGACTGTTGATGCTACTGGCATCGCTCTTGAGTTGAATTTGCTTGTTGCCGGTTCACCTGTTGTTAATAGCTCTATCTTGGGTGCATTTTCTAAGGCTAGTGGCGAGGTAAAGTTGGAGAGTGTTTTGCAGGCGGTCAAGGAGACGTGGTCGAGTGGTGCCGGTGAGAAGAATGCAAGGGCGACTGAGTTGGCTTATGAGCGTGTCATCAGATGGTGGGATGGTGAGGGTTGATGGTTGCCTTGCCGAAGAAGCGTAGGGACTTGCCAGTGACGCCTCTGTCTTATCCTACCGTTGGCAGTATGGGAAAGACTGGGTCTTGGAGGATTTTTCGTCCTGAGGTCAACTATTCGAAATGCACGCGATGTGTTCTTTGTTGGGTTTTCTGTCCTGACGCGGCTATAACCCGTCAAGAGGATGATTCTCCGAAAATAGACTATGACTACTGTAAGGGTTGTGGAATATGTGCAAATGAGTGTCCAGTCAAGGCGATAGTTATGGTGAGGGAGGAAGAGTAGATGACCCGAATGGTCGTTGATACGGCAAATCATCTTGCTGGTTACGCGGCGAAGGCTGCGAGGGTTAAGGTTGTTGCGGCTTATCCAATTACTCCTCAGACGACCGTTGTTGAAAAGATCGCTGATTTTGTTGAGAGCGGCGAGATGGATGCTGAGTACATAAGGGTCGAGTCTGAGCACAGTGCTATGGTGGCCTGCATAGGTGCGGCCGCGACGGGAGTTAGAACGTTTACTGCTACGTCTTCTCATGGTTTGGCGCTTATGCATGAGGCTTTGCATTGGGCTTCGGGTTCGCGTCTGCCGATCGTGATGGCGGTTGTTAATCGTGCTATGGGTGCTCCTTGGAGTATATGGCCTGATCTGAGTGATTCTCTTTCGCAACGCGATACGGGTTGGATTCAGTTTTATTGTGCTGACACTCAAGAGGTTTTCGATACGATTCTTCAGGCTTACAAGTTGTGCGAGGATGAACGGGTCTTCTTGCCAGCCATGGTCTGTCTTGAGGGCTTCATACTTTCTCATACTTATGCGCCGGCCAAATTGCCGGAGCAAGCGAAGGTCGATGAGTTCTTGCCTCCGTACAAGTGTGGTTGGATGTTAGATGTTGACAGGCCTTATTCTCATGCGAACTTGGTTTCTCCTGAGTGGTACATGGAGTTTCGCTATAAGATTCAGGAGGCGATGGAGAATGCGAAGCGGCTCATTCCGCAAGTTGACAATGATTATGGTAAGCGTTTCGGGCGTGAATGCGGCGGGTTGGTTGAAAGATACAGGTGTGAAAATGCGGATCTTGTGCTGTTGACGATGGGTACCATTGGCAGTGATGCGAAGTTGGCGGTGGATAAGCTTCGGCAGGAGGGGTTGAAGGTTGGGTCTGCGAGGGTTAGAGTCTATCGGCCGTTTCCAGTTGAGGAAATAGTGGATCTGGCAAAGAATGTGCGTATGCTTGCGACGATTGACAGACATATTTCTTTCGGGATGGAAGGTTTTTTGGCTTCGGAGGTTAAGGCGTCTCTTTTTGGTCAGAAGGATCGGCCGTTGTTTGGTGGTTTTATTGCGGGTTTGGGGGGAAGAGACGTGACGGCTGAGACTGTTGAGAAGTTGGCTAAGAGGTCTCTGAAATGGATAGATTTGGGTAAAGTTGAGAAAGAGACTGAGTGGGTGGATTTGAGGGAGTGAGATTATGGTGACTATGAAGGAGCTTCCAAGAGAGGAATATCTGCTTAAGGGTCATGCTGCTTGTGCGGGGTGCGGTCCGGCTGTTTCGCTTAGGTTGCTTTTCAAGGCTTTAGGGAGCAAGGTTTTCCTAGTGGTTCCTGCATGCTGCACCACGGTGATTCAGGGGCCTTACCCGTTTACTTCGTTTGGTGTTCCTCTTCAAAACATACTTTTCGAGTCTACTGGTGCTGCCGCTTCTGGGGTCGTTGCTGCTCTGCGGCAGAGGAGGATTGATGATATTACTGTTGTGGGCTGGGCTGGTGATGGAGGAACTGCTGACATTGGTATACAGGCTTTGTCGGGGGCGGCTGAGAGGGAAACGAACTTCATTTACATATGCTATGATAACGAGGCGTATGGAAACACTGGGATGCAGCGGAGTGGCTTGACGCCGTACGGAGCATGGACTACGACTACACCATCTGGGAAGAAGGAGCGAAAGAAGGATATGCCCATGATTATGGCTGCGCATAAGATACCTTATGTTGCTACTGCCTGCACGGCTTTTCCGATGGATTTTGTGAATAAGGTCAGGAAGGCTAAGGATATTCAGGGGACAAAATACATTCATTTGTTGGCCCCGTGTCCAACTGGCTGGCGGTGTGATACGAGCAAGACTATTGAGATGGGGCGTCTGGCAGTTCAGACCGGGCTGTTCGTTCTGTATGAGATTGAGAACGGCAAGTTTAAGCTTAATCCTCCTAGCGACCGACTGGTTGACAAATCTAAGCGTAAGCCTGTGAAGGAGTATTTTGCTGGTCAGGGTAGATTCCGTAATTTGACGGAAGGCGACGTTGTGAGGATACAGAATTGGGTCGATGAGGATTGGAACGAATACCGCAAGCGTGCAGAATGTGCCTGATTCTGTGTTGTACGGAGAAATTCAAGCAACGGCGTATGATATAGACTGTGTTGTCACGATGCTGACTATTATTGACTGGTGAAGGATATGCAGCTGGAAAACATAGGCTTGTCCACTGACGAGGTTGTGAGAGAAGAGGGTCAGAACTCGCGGGTTTCAGCCATTGAGATATCAGTGACTGGACAATAGCTCTGTCTTGCTGTGGTCTAATCGCCTTGTTTTGTTTGGGCAGATATTGTCGGCGTCATTTTTTGACGTTCTTTTCTGGCGAGTGTTTATCGATAGCTATATAAAACCAGTTTTCTAATCGTTTAGCTCCGATTGGTGATGTAGCATGAGCAGCTATCCGAAGATTGTTGTTACTCCTCCTGGGCCTAAGGCGCGTGAGGTTGTTAAGAAGGATGAGAAGTTTATTTCGTCCTCGTATGGTCGGTTTTATCCGTTTGTTGTTGAGTCTGGCAAGGGTTGTATTGTGAAGGATGTTGATGGTAACGAGTTTATTGATTTTAATTCTGGTTTGGTTTGTATGAATGTGGGGCATAACCATCCTAAGGTGGTCGGTGCCGTTAAGGGTCAGTGTGACCGTTTCCTGCATTATTCTAACACGGACTTTTACTATAGGGAGGTTGTTGACCTTGCTGAGAAGTTGGCGCAGATTTCGCCTGGCGGTCCTGAGAAGAAGGTTTATTTTGGTAACAGTGGGGCGGAGGCCGTTGAGGCGGCTGTTAAGCTGGCGAAGTGGCATACGCGTAGGCAGTTGTTTGTCGGTTTCATAAGTGCGTTTCACGGGCGTACTGTCGGGGCCTTGTCTCTTACGGCCAGTAAGCCGACTCAGAAGCGGCATTTCTTTCCGTTGATGCCTGGTGTTACTCACGTGCCGTATGCTTATTGTTATCGTTGTCCGTTTAAGTTGGAGTTTCCGGGTTGTCATTATTGGTGTGTTGATTTTATTGATGAGTATGTTTTTCAGAAGTATGTGCCTCCTGAGGATACGGCGGCTATTGTGGTTGAGCCGATTCAGGGTGAGGGCGGGTATGTTGTGCCGCCGCCTGATTATTTTCAGCGGTTGAAGAAGATTGTGGACAAGTATGACCTGTTGCTTATTGATGATGAGGTTCAGTCTGGTATGGGCCGTGCGGGGAAATGGTTTGCAATTGAGCATTGGGGTGTTGAGCCGGATATTATTGCGACTTCTAAGGCTTTGGCGTCTGGGTTGCCGTTGGGTGCGGCGATTGCTAAGGCAAAGGTTATGGATTGGGTTGCGGGTTCGCATGCTAGCACTTTTGGCGGAAACCCCTTGTCATGTGTGGCTGCTTCTGCGGTTATTGACGTGATTAGGGAGGAGAATCTTCTCGACAACGCTACTAAGCAGGGTGCGCACATCATGAAGAGGCTTGGTGAGCTTAAGGACGAGTGCGACATTGTGGGTGACGTGCGAGGCAAGGGTTTGATGATTGGTATGGAGGTTGTTGAGGATAAGGACAGCAAGAAGCCTGCGGGTAAGAAGGCCAGTGAGATTATGATGCGGTCTTGGAAGCGTGGGATAAACGTGATTACTTGTGGGGCGTCGACGATTAGGGTTGCGCCGCCGTTGGTTATCACGCGGGAGCTTGTGGATTCTGCGTTAGACATAATTGAAGACGTTACGAAGGAAGTGGCGAAGGAACCTTAAGGGCCTTTTCTATTTTTGTAGTTCTTCGATTAGCTTGACTGTTTGTTGTATTATGTATTTGTTTATCATTTGTCCTTTTTTGGCTGTTGCTGTGGTGGGGTCGCCTATTACGCCGTTGGGGAAGTAGTGTTCTGGGTTTGGGGTTATTTCGAATCGGGGCATTGTGGGATAGCTTTTGTGGGCTTTGGTTTTTACGAGGTTGGGTTTTATGGCTTTGACTCTTGAGGTTTCGATTGTGCCTGCGTGGCCGTCTTTTTCGTCGAAGTGTTTTCCTTTTAGTTCATAGGCGAAGTCGTAGTCTGAGCAGACCATTATCCTGGGTTTTGTTTTTTGTCTCTCGTGGTTCCATACGACTTGTTGGGCGGCGAGTCGTAGTGCTGCCATGTGGGATTGGCCTGCGTGGCCGCTTACTATGAGGAATTTGGTGAAGCCGTTGCGGATGAATTCTTCGAGCACGTCTTTTGTGATTGTGTGGAGGGTTTCGAATTGGATTGAGATTGTTCCTGGAAAGTTGCGGGCGGTGTTGCAGACGCCGTATCTTATGGGTGGGGCGATGAGGGTTCTTGTTTTTTTGGCTACTTCTTGGGCTATGTATTCTGGTTGTATGCTGTCTGTGCATAAGGGCAAGTGGATTCCGTGTTCTTCGACGCTTCCTATGGGAATGATTATGACTTTGCCGTTCTTGGCGGCTTGTTCCGCTTCTTTCATTGTGAGTTCGTCAAACCAAATCTTTTCTTTCATCTTTGCTTCACGTCCTGGGAGACGGGTTGCCGTAATCCTGTTTTCTTTTGTTTATACTATTATATCTTAGTTCATACGCTTGTGTACCTGCTTGCTCACTCGCCTAGTCAAAATAAATTTTTGTTGACTAGTCAAACTGCATGTTTGCTTTGGTGTGTGCTGTGACTGAGGTCTCAATTGACTAGTCAAAAATAATTTCTACTGAGTAGTCAATCCAGTTAGGCGTGTGGCGACTGGCCTCTCAATTGACTGGTCAAAATAAATTTCTACTGAGTGGTCAAATTTGCATGTTGCTTCGAGCGTATTGGCTGAGGTGTCAATTGGCTGGTCAAAACTTTTTTTCTTTCTCCAGTCAAAGCCGATGGTCAACATGCTTTTCAAGTGTGTGATGACTGGGCTCTCAATTGACAACTCAAAAAAACATTTCTTTTCGCCGCTCTGTTTTTGCTATGTGGGGTGAGCTTTCTATTGACTGGCGAAAGTTTTTTCTATTGGCTAGTCGCTGGTTGTTTTTGTCTTGTTTTGTGTCTTTGGATGGTTTTCGGTGGGCGGTTGTTGTGTTCGGCGGGGGGAATGTCATGGTTTTGGTTGATTTGTTTGTTTTTCAGGTTGTCCGATTAAGTGGCCGCCGAACCCTGCTCCCCATGTGAGAATTGGATACGCGATCATGCGTTCCATTCCGCCTACGTCTAGGCCTAAGTTAATTTTGGCCGCGAAGAGGACTAGTGCTCCGAGGCTCATTGCTCCTAAGACAATTGCTATGGCCGAGAATGGGAGTTTCAGGAGTTTGTAGGATGCTATGGCTGATAGTCCGCCAAATAGGAAGGCAATCAGCGAGACAACAGTGTGGATTGTGCCGCTGTTTTCTGTGAACACGCCAACCCCTATGACTCCGAGGGCGGTTAAGAAAAGAAGCATGGTCAAGACTCTGGAGTTGAAGGCGCGTTGCAGAAAATAGGTTCCGACGATCAGCAGCAAACCCATTAGGAAGACGGATGTGTTGAAAACCATTGAGGAGGGTCCGACGCCGAGGTCGCTTATGTAATTCGTGGATATGCTGTAGCTTGGATAAAGTGCTTCGGCAACGACGAGTCCCAGAACAAACTGCGATGCTGCGATGAAAAAGAGTGTTCCAGCCACTTTTCCGTTAGAATACGCCATGATTCAATATGCTTCTTTTGAGACTGATAAAATTTGCCCCTATGGTTAATGCCGAAACGCGGGCGCCGAAGCATTCGGTTGCGTTCGGGGGGGCAGTCTAGGTGGAATCCTACGGCAGACGAGGACGAAGACAAAACAAAATAGACCTGAAAGACATAGCGCTAGTAGTCAAGGGCTTCGGAAGAATGTACAACTGAGCTGTCTTTTCTAACGCGTCCCCACGAGTCTCTTCTGTATTTGAGAGGAGCACGTTTCTCTGAACCATCAGGCATTTCCGATGAGGCTCAGGATGACTTCCTCGTAAGTCGCAAGAAAAATCAACCGATCATACTCGCGCACACGGTGAACGGTAGGTGTTGTCAGGAATCATGTGGAGTACCACGCACCCGAACTTTCGCCAGTGTTTGTCGACTCTGCCCCTGTCTTGCACATTAGTTTTCCTTCACTGCAGCGCACATTGACCATTTCCAACAGTAACGCTTATAGTTCAATTGACGGTATGTATAGAGTGTGGTTGAACCCATGGAAAAACGTAATAGGCGTTCCTTCCAAATCCCGTGGTACATTCTGACTTTGCTCGTAGTTTTGCTGGCAATATCAGTTGTTTTAAACATGTTTCAATACCTGAGTTCCTTCTGGTCAAGCAAATCGCTCTTCCCAAATCTGGTGTACAGCGGCACCTACATAGACGGAGACTATAATGGTATGGGAGGTCTGAAGATCAGCTTGACCAAAGGATTGTTGCTGAGTTCCGGGGAAAAGTTTAATCTTTCTATCTCATACCACCTGTGGGACCCATCCGCAGCGGAAGTTACACTGAACATCTCTTTCAAACTTTATGAACGCAACTCGTACGATGACTATGCAGTCATTCCCTTGGCAGAAAGAACAGCAATCCTGCACAAAGAGAAGGGGGCAGTGGATGCCGGAGTATCTTCAGGTGTCTTCACACTCACTGCGCCTTCCAACTATGGAGTTCACATCTACAAAGTCTGGTCTGGAACTGTTGGATCAAATGCTGGATACACGATGGAATTCGCCATCACAGTGTACGAGTCTTGGTGATTTGTACAGATACGCTCAGAAACGTAGCGCGTTGAGCGCGCGAAGATGTCTCCACTCAGTTGCCAATCCAGCCTAGACTACTGGCATATTCAGCGCAGATCACCGCAACACTACGCGA
>CAYPRE010000006.1:0-20239 GCA_964413045.1 uncultured Candidatus Bathyarchaeia archaeon | reverse complement strand
AGTATTCAACGTCCACAGGAGTGAGGGCTTCTCTGTTCATGAAAGTAACATTTGGTCTGATGTGGAACGTGTAGCGAAAGTACCAAGGTAGTCCGTCTGGACTCGTGGTTCCCGTGATGTTCTCAACGGTCCAACTGTCTGCCAGTTGAGGAAGATATTTGTCCACGTGCTCACCGTCAAAGAACACTAATGTTTCGTATATGTTCATGATCAACTCGCCACTGGCAGTGTCATAGCATGCGGCAGGGTCAATTGTAACCGGGCTTCCGCCATCAATAGTTGCGTTGATCATCTCCATGTGTCTCTGGATGGGCGGTGGCGCCGCTAGGGTTGGCTGGAAACATGGCGCGAAGAACAGAAAAGCTAGAACCGCAAAAGTGAATAGTGCACGGATAGTGCTCATCCGTCTCCCCACCAGGAATTACACAGAAGAATAATATAAAGGTACAACAAGCGTGTGCTAGGCAGCTTTGTCGAACGGGAACACGCGCGCGTTAGATCGTGACAGAACTTCGAGTGTCTCAACATTTGTAATATTGTGTTTTCAAGTGATATTCTCTGCTTCAGTTCTTATCATCTGTAGAAGAATTTCAAGTTGTGGGCACACTCGAACGCTAGCTCTTGAGTTTTGGTATTAGCATTGGTACCTTATCTCTATAGTTTTCGTACTCCTTGCCGAATTCCCTGATAATCTCTTTCTCTTCTTTTCTTGAAATGAGGTAGATGAGTACAATTATCATGGGGGTCAGAAGCAGAGAGTAGAATGCGGATAATAGAATTGAAATTCCCAAGTGGGCTAGTAGTCCTCCCAGATACTGCGGATGTCTCACGATAGAGTAGACTCTTGTCGTGACAACGGTCTTCGGCCTGTGTGTTTCTGCCACCTTTAGAGTTGTCTCTTTTACGCCATTTATTGCGAGCCAAGAACCAGGCAGAATGAGGAGGAAACAAACTGCGAGATTAGGTAGGGGAATCGCGAAGTTGATCACCTGAATAATAATCAGAAAATCTTGGAAAAGAGAAATGGTGAACCTGAGTTGAGGGGAGAACCAGATCCCGATCCAAAACATGAAGAAGCCCCACCCTGAAATGACGCCGAGAATCTCGCCAATGTGGGTTCCTTTCTCTTTTCCATATCTTCTTTCAAGCTTCTGGTGTTCAACTGACAGAAAATAGAAAGGCATTATTCCAATTAGACCTAGTACGGAAATGAGAAAACAGGTGCACATCTTATCAGATGCTAGGCACATCTTTTGTAAATAGTTTTTGTGAGTCCATATTAAAAAACCCGGAGATTGAAGGAAATGCCCTCTGCTTGAGTTTTTCTTCGATTTCTTCTGTACAGTTCGCGCTCCACGTTTGTCCTTCTTTTTCGCACTTACACATGCTAGAACTTTTGACCGATCTTGTAGAAAATGCCCACTGCAGCAAGGCAGATGATTACGTTAAAGAATACAGATGAAAACCAACTATATGGATAGAAAAACACGATTGAGTACGATGTGTAGTTTGTAAGTGGTTGTCCAAAAATCGATGCGCTCGTGCGCGGTTCATCTATGTAAGGCACTACTGCACCTACCTCTCGGTACGTCGCGCACGCAGCGCCCATTCCAATGAGAGCAATTGCGCCTGCTACCAAGACGATGCCCACATCAACTACAAGCTTGTCCTTCCGCAAGACAACCCACCCTCCAGTGTAGGCCAGCACACCACTGACAAGGAAGAACGGCGCAAACGTCATACTGAGTGAAGAAATCACTTGGCCAAAAACCGTTAGACTAAGAAGTGAAGTTATCGACAGAGCAATCCCTACCGCAAATAGAGCGGCTCCTATGTTTGTATGGGTCACTCTGTACGAGATCTTTTTTCTGACCCTCATGAGAACCACGGCCGAAATTGAGAGTGCTCCAAGGATGAACACCAGCATTATCACGATTGGGTAATTGTCCACCATCCAGTATCTCAAGTCAAGCGACCACATGCTTGTACCTGTGAGTTTTTGACACGTCATGTCAAAACCACCGACTGCTGCAATTCTTTCTACCAGCAATCCCGTCTCCCTATCCCAGTAGTATCTTCCCGCCGTCTTGAAATTGGCGTATGGGATCGTCATATTTGAGAAGGACGCGTACACGACCGTTCTTTCCGCTCCTGCATATTTCCTTTGTTCAACACCTTCAATCTTGAGTGGCACATGATCTCGTACAGCAGGGACAGGATCTCCTACAGTTAGGTTCCGCGGTATGAGGAAAAAGAAAGAGTTGCCCGTTCCATCAGCAACATCTAGAGAGACAAAACGCGGATCATCCGGAAAGTGAACAGTCGATTGTGCTCTGAACCGAGCACGCAGATCATAATGATATTCCAAGTCAACAACAGTTCCTTCGATTTGCAGAACGGAAATCTGGATCCATTCATATTCCTCAGATGGCGGCGCGCCAACATACATTGCCCAATCACCCTGTCGGGCTCCGACGACCGAAGCCTCTGTAGGGGATACAGCTACGGCGGAGCACCACGAAACTGAGAACATCACTAGAAGAAGGACGATAGCGTCCTTCGTAAATTTCACAGGTCCACCCATGTAGCATAGGGCAGCTCCGAACAATTAAGGTTGTCGAGCGAGTGATGGCACAAGAAGAAAAATCGAAGCACAACCAAACTCGACCCAATTGCTATGCGCGCGTGGTAAAATGGTGCGGGGGATGGGGTTTGAACCCATGCAGCCCTACAGCAGCAGGTCCTAAGCCTGCCTCCTTTGACCAAGCTCGGACACCCCCGCTCTTGTTGAGACAGACAGAATTGAATCGGGTTTCCCGTATATTTACCTAACCTCAAAAAGAGGAAATGCTTAAGAACAGCACTTGCCGATACACTGAAACTGACGTTTGCAAGAATTTGATTCAACACGGGAACAACCAGGGATGAAGAATGAGCCAAATTGGAAGGCGGAAGAAACCTTCGAACGAGAACTCACTCGAAGAAGATAAGAGGCCAATGAAAGATGTCGAGAAGAAACTAATAGCAGAGCTTATGAGGGATTCGAGAAGAAGCGACAGAGAACTGTCAAGAGTAATCGGCGTTTCACAACCGACCGTGAGCAGGATCGTGAAGAGACTGGAGAAAGAAGGTCTCATAAGAGAGTACACGATGATACCCGACTTCCAGAAACTCGGGTATGAACTGGTTGCCCTGACTTTCGTGAAACTCGACAAAACTCTCGCTCAAGTAGAAATTGAGAAAGCCAGAGAAGCCGCGAGAGAATGGTTGAAGCAAACGCGGGTTCCAATTGTCATGCTTGAAAGGGGAATGGGCCTAGGATATGATGGCGTGCTGGTTTCGCTCCACGAGAACTACACAAGCTACACAGAATACATGAACCAGCTCAGAACCTTCACGTTCTTGGAGCTGGGCCACATGGAAAGCTTCATCATAAGCCTAGACGACAAAATCCGCTACAAGCCACTAACACTCAAAATCCTAGCCGACCACCTACTCAAAATGAACAAGACCTCCAGATGAATGCCTAGCCAAAGATAGCGCACGCCCTTTCTTCCAGACGAGACAGTAACGTGCGCTGTGACTTTGTTGGAGGCTAATTGACCATTGCAGTGCTTTTCTTCTAACAGGTGTATACCCAATGCTGCCTTCACCTACCCATGCCCGCGCGGTAGTTCGTACATGTTTTGTAGATCGCGCTAGTGCAAAGGCTTTATTCTATAACACACAAATCCAGTGAACGGGGAGTTTCGGAAATTGGATGAAATCCTAAAATTGCTGGAGAAAGAAACCAAGCGCGCACAAAAAGTCGTTGACGAGAACAAACATTCGGCTTCTGGACAAATAGAAGAATACGAGAGAATGCTAAGATCCAAAGAGTCTTCTGAGACGCAAAAAGTCAAGGCCATGCTTGGGAGAACGCTTGAATATGACCGGCTGGAGAGGCTGTCTTCTCAATTGAGTCTTCTATACGTCCTCCAGATGTTTGCGTTCAAAGTGAAAATTCTCCAGATCTCAGTTGATAACATCAGAGAGCAACTTGCGAAGTCAGGATTCCTCGAAAAGACCAAGGACATTGAAGACATAAAGAAAAACATCGACACACTAACGATACTTCTGGAAGCTCAGAACGAAGCCATGAGACAAATCGGAGAAAGCGCCCGCGCAGACCTGTCCTACGTTTCTTAGCCGAGACTTTTTACGCACAAATCTGCTGCAATCTAAGGGCCGCATTTGAGGGCCAGCTAACCGTTCCAGAATGCCACAATAGAAAGGAAGGATTAAGGTCTGTTCTTCTTTCTCCTAGGTGCTCTTGTATGTCCAGACTTTTGCAATTTCCGCTGAATAATGTTGATCGTGTATGTGTCTAGCCATGCACTCGGGACAATATTTGCTCCCGTCGTGTTCTATGACATCTTCATCGTGCAGATGTGCACCGCACGAGTCACATTCCTTTTTTGATTTCTTCTCTTTTGCCATACTCAGCCACCTCGTAAGCTCGATTTCGGTAACTAAATCTGCTATAATTACACTCCTTTTTATAGCATTCGCACGGGTCTACCAGCCTCTTTCTTTCTTCCAGAAAAGGAGAGCTATTTAGACAAAAAGCGATGTGCTCAGTTTCCACGGAAAAGAATCAACAAAGCTAGATAACTTCTGGATGGCTCAAGCCGGATAGAAAGTGAAAAGCGAGGAAAGCGGATAGGAGGAAATATTACGCGTTGCTTTCCCCGCTCTCCAACAGTTATGCGGCGGTGGAACTTGATAATCTTTTTGTATGATATTCAACGTGACTATGCGAAAAGAAGTAATCTGAACTGAACTGATAGTTTGGAAAGTAAGCAAAGCTGGGCTGTGAAGTTGAATCTGAAACAGTCCCCTCAAACCTCACGGAGCATGCTCTACAAGCTCCACAGAACAATCTTCTATATCATCGTTCCAGAAAGCCTAAGTCGGATACGTTCCTTGGTTTAATTGGCGCGTGCGGATATCCTTTATCTCAGTGACGACTTCTCGCTCACCTCCTCTAAAGAGGGGGAGATGGGAGAAATTCACGTTGCCGTCACTCTCACACCCGCACGCGCCACCCAAATCAAGTCTTGACGTTGTCTGACACAACACCGCACTTCACAACGCTACACGTGAGATACGACTTAGTTAGATCAAGTGAAATCCGATGAGACAAAAGAGACTTTATATTGACGAACAAAAAGCTGAACAAAGACGATGTCTACAATCTCAGTGAGATTGACAGTACGAGAATACACAACCTCACCCTAGCCGAATCTTCTCTCACTTCAATCCCACAATACAATCCTGAAGAAAACAGCATCGAAACCTCTAAATCTCTTGATGAAGGTTCTCTTCAAAGAGCAACTTGATGCCTCGGTAGCCTAGCCCGGTGGGGCTCCGCCTTGGTAAGGCGGGGGTCGCGGGTCCGAATCCCGCCCGAGGCTCCATATCCCTCTACACTGAGCTTTGCGTTCTTTTGACGAAAGGAGAATGTTTCTGCCTTTTTCTCAAGGTTTCAATAGTCTTCCTTTATCAAGCTTGAACTCAAGTCAAAGTCACCCAATTCTACTTTGATTCTGGACTGAATCGATTCTATTTGCTCTTTAGCTGCCCTATTTCCTGTCTCAACAAAGAGGTTCAAAATCACGTCCAAATCACTGTCTGATTCTAATCGCCAGTTTGCTTCTACGTTGCAGGTAGAAACGTTCGCCTTGCAACAAAATATTTAGTCTGCTCTTACCACAGTCTATTGCATGCAGAAAGAAAAGACATTCAAACTTTTCATAAATGGAAAATGGCTGGATTCAGCCTCAGGAAAAACATTCCCTAGTGACAGCCCTGCTAAACCACGACAGATTCTAGGACTATTCCAGAAAGGAAACGAACAAGACATCGCCGAAGCCGTCAACGCAGCAGACCAAGCTTCCAAGAAGTGGAGCGAAACACCAGCGCCGAAAAGAGGAGCGATACTCCTCAAGGTCGCACAGTTGCTTCGCCAGAACAAAGAGAAGTTGGCAAGACAGGTTACGATGGAAATGGGAAAAGTCCTGAACGAGGCACGAGGAGACGTACAGGAAGCGATAGACATCACGGAATACATGGCAGGAGAAGGGAGACGGCTCTTCGGCTTCACCACGCCTTCAGAGTTGAGAAAAAAATTCTGCATGACCATCCGAATGCCAATAGGCATCTGCGGACTGATAACGCCCTGGAACTTTCCGACAGCCATTCCAGCATGGAAAATAATGACGGCTCTCATATGCGGAAACACAGTAGTTTTCAAACCATCCTCGGACACGCCGTTATGTGCGACTCGACTCGTAGAAACCCTTCAACAGGCAGGCCTGCCCAAAGGCGTCTTAAATATGGTCACAGGCTCTGGAGAAGAAGCAGGAATGAGCCTAGTAAGAAACGATGGAGTCAGGGCAATCTCATTCACCGGACACAGAGAAACTGGAACCGCAATTCTGAAAGAAGCAGGACTCAAAAGAGTCGGCCTAGAAATGGGCGGAAAAAACGGAATCATAATCATGGACGACGCCGACCTAGACCTTGCATTGGACGGCGTCATCTGGGGTGCCTACGGAACAACGGGACAAAGATGCACGGCCACTTCACGAATAATAGTCCACGAGAAAATCAAAACCAAGTTCGAAAAAATGCTCCTCAACAGAATACGACAACTCAGACTGGGCGACGGATTAAGCCCCGAAACAGACGTGACACCCCTCATAAACAGGGCGGCACAGGAAAAAAGCAGCAGATACGTTGAACTCGGAAAGAAAGAAGGCGCAAAACTGCTGATAGGCGGAAAAATACCCAAAATGGAAGGATACTTCTTCGAACCAACCCTATTCACAGACTGCACTGTCAACATGAGAATCACTCAAGAAGAAATCTTCGGCCCCGTGCTCTCACTCATCCCAGCAAAAGACCTTGACCAAGCCATTGACATCATGAACTCAATAGAATACGGACTGAGCTCCGCCATATACACGAAAGACATAACCAAAGCCTTCGAAGCCATCACAAGAATAGAGGCAGGACTCACCTACGTAAACTCTAGCACCATAGGGTCAGAAATTCACCTGCCCTTCGGCGGCGTTAAACACACAGGGATCGGCGCAAGAGAAGCAGGAATAGAGGGAATAAACGAATTCTCAGAAACTAAAACTGTCTACATCGACTATTCGGGAAAACTCCAGAAAGCCCAAATCGACCTAGACTAGAACGCGGGCTGTGCACTCTTACGCTTGGCTAGTGCTTCGAGCGACCTAACGAGTAACAAAGCAAACATCTTCAAAAGAGACACGACTACGGTTCAAAAAGTCTACGAAAAACTGCTCAATAAGTGAGCTGTAATAATTTATATATACATTGCCAGCAATGAAGACAAAGAGGGAAACACTTAGTGCCCTTTGACGATCCCCTGACTCTCACAGTTATCGTGGTAGGAGTAATTGTCGTCTGCTCAATCATCATTTTTGCCGTGTGGAGACAAGGAAAAAAGAGAAAGAAATCCGCAGAGCAGGACCAATTGGAGCCTGAGCTCAGGGGCTACCCGTTCAAAGTCGTCAAGAGCGTACCCAAAGAAGAGGCTGCAGAAGCCAAAGATGAGCTTCGCACACTGGATCTGGAACGGGAAATCCTGAGCGACGCGATAAGACATCTCTATGAAGCGCACGCTGAGGGAAAAATAACAGAACAAGAAAGAGAGAGACTTGCACAAAGCTACAAATCAAGAATGATGACCGTGAAAAACGCCATCTCAAAAGACGAATCACTAGTAGCCTTGCACGAGCTTGAAACGATGCAGCAAGACCTCATGAAACTTTTCAGCGACCGTTTCGACGAGTTGACCACGAAAATAGAAGAGCTCAGAACCAAGACAGAAACAAAACCCATAAAAGAAATAACGATCGCGCCCAAAACGTTGGAAGCTGAAACCGAAGAGTCCACAGAAGAAGAGGAAAAGACAGGAAGCGAGGATAAGACAAAGAAAAAGAGGAAACCGCCGCAGCCGAAGACCACACAGAGGACAGAGGCCGAGAGAAGAATAGAAGAAATCCGCGCTGAAGTCGAAAAGGTCCTTGACAAACTGGGGCAGATGGAAATTGAATCCTGAAAACTGGGTTGAAGAAGAAAAAAAGAGAGCAGCAAAAGAAGCTGTGAAACACGTCAAAGACGGTTTCATAGTCGGCTTGGGAAGCGGAACCACAACAGCCTACGCCATCGAAGAATTGGGAAAAAAAGCAAAGCAGGAAGAACTGCAAATCCTAGGCATACCAACATCGTACCAAGCCTTCATGCTCGCAGTTGAACATGCAATTTCTATAACGACGCTGGAGGAACATCCAGCAATAGACCTAACGATAGACGGCGCCGACCAAATAGACAAGGAACTCAACCTCATCAAGGGCATGGGAGGAGCCCTAGCCCGCGAAAAAATCGTGGCCTTCGCCTCGAAAAGTCTCATAATCATCGCGGATGAAAACAAAAAAGTGGAAGCACTCGGACAGAACAACCATCCCGTACCAACAGAGGCACTGCCCTTCGCCGCCTCGCTCGTGATGCGCAAGTTGAGAGAAATGGGCGGACGCCCCCAAATAAGAGAAGGAAAAGGCAAAGTCGGTCCCGTCATAACCGACAACAACAACATAATCATAGACGCAGACTTCGGGCCCATAGCGAAGCCTGCAGAACTGGAACACAGCCTGAAATGCATCTCAGGAGTAGTCGAAACAGGACTCTTCATAAGAATGGCAGACATCGTCTACATCGGCACACGCTCGGGCACAGAGAAACTCGTTGGGACCCCCAATCGTATTTGTTAAGAGATCAGCATTCGTAAGTCGCACAAGCATCCAGAACAGTTTATAACATCGGCACCAAAAAAGTGTCGTATGGAATATCATCTCCGAAGAAAAGACAAAGAGATCACCGACGAAGCTGAGCTTAAGAGAATTCTCAAGACAACCACGTACGTGACCATTGCCCTGTCCAAGAATAATGCCCCCTACCTTGTCTCGCTCAGTCACGGATACGATGAGACTCATCACTGCATCTATTTCCACTGCGCCGACACCGGCAAAAAAATCGACTACATCAAATCAAACAACAGAGTCTGGGGCCAAGCACTGAAAGACCACGGTTATTTGCAGGGAGAATGTGACCACCTATTCACTTCCGTCCACTTCCAAGGCAAAGTAACATTCATCGAGAATCTGAAAGAAAAACAAGCAGCTTTAGAATGCATGATTCGGCAGATTGACAAAAACCCCGAAGCCATCATCCAAAGAACAAAACCTGAAAGAATCAAAAAAGTACACATCGGCAGAATAGACATCGAATACATGAGCGGGAAAAAGCAGGCTCCGAAATCTTGACTTTCCAACCCAGATTTTTCTCTCAAGAACACTCCTGCCAATACCTCAGGGAAAGGAAGGCAGCAAAGGACAAGGAGAGAAGTTCTCCACCATCCCCCATCATTCACTAATTGTCAATAGAACATATCATAAGACCATGGATGTAACCTTTTTCATTATCGTTTCATAAGCTACCGTACAAAAAACGAATCCACTTCCAGCACATGTTTCCATCGAAAAGAAAGATTCCAACCCCGAGAAATTGCATACAGGAATGCAAAAGGCTTTAGAACCGAATAGTCTTAAATTCAGCATTGCCAATGAGGATAGCCTAAAGTTGAAGAGCCGGGGTAGCCTAGCCTGGCCAGGGCGCCAGACTCATAATCTGGAGAACAAAAACGGGGCAAAATGGCGTCCGAGTGTCCAGAAGTCGCGGGCTCGAATCCCGCCCCCGGCACCAAGACAGGCACATTATTCATCCGTTTCAATGACAGTAGAGTTTCTCGTTGATATTTCCAGTTGTCCGCTGAAGCCCCTCTTGACATAGGCATTTTTTATTCTTACTCGTTTTCCCAAGGCGAGAGGTTCTACAGTCTTGGCATGTTGTCGCCAAGCGGTTACCAATACTGTTCCCGTGTTGTCTTTCAGTTCAAAAACGGCAAGGTCAACAGTCTCGCCAGAAGAGGTCTTTACGCTTTTGAAAGTGGGTTTGCTGGCAACTTCTCCCTCGACATTTACGCTGTCCATTTTCTCCTTCAAACCCACAATGTCCAAAATAACGTCAGTCGGCGAAACCTTCTCCATGTAGGTTCCAGCGTCAACATGAACCTCAAGGCCATCGTCGGTCCTTTTCAGTTTTGCATTCACCAGCTGCACGAAAGAGCCTTCCGCGAAGGCCTGCTGGAACTCGTTCACTTTTTCGTTCCAAACCACAACAGACACCTGGTCCATCCCGTCCGACAGAAGAAAACGCAGAACTTTCCCGACGCCTGAATCAGGCCTCTCAAAAGCAGATACCGAAAACATCGCCTTCACCAAGCCCGAAACGTTCACTTTCTGATTCTTCTGCAAGTCTGCCAGCTCTCGAATCCTCAACGTGAACGCACGAATCGAAGGATAATCCTTGACGTCGACTCCAGCCGGGTTTACCTCAACCGCGCACTTGTCTCCAGCGTGAAGTTCAACGTTTCCGCTGAAATCCTCACGCGTGTAACCATGCATAAAACGCACGATTTGCCCAACCTTAACCGTTCCAGATTCAGTCAAATCCGCCTTATCATTCCACAGAACAACACGCAGAACCCCTGTTCGGTCTGCAAGAAGCAAACTCGCAAACTTGCCCTTCTTGATTCCGTTGAAAGCTCTAGAGGGAAAAACCGCGACCACACGCCCCACAACCGTAACGTTTCCCAACCCAGACATCAAATCCCCGAAAGAGTACAAAGAGGCGGAAATCACATCACCAGCCACCACACAGCCCAACTCCGCCGCAATAATCCTCAGAAGAGTCTCATCCGAAAAAAACCCCCCCGTCTTCAACTTCTCCACGCCAAGCCGATCAATTATCTGTTGCTTGGTCACTCCAGGACACGACGAAAGAATCACATCGACTATCTTTTCAGCATCCATCACTCGCTCAACAGTCAAAATCAGAAGCAGACCACTATAAAAATTGTCACACGACAGTCTGACTAGAATGAATGACTACCTTAATATCGGGAAATACACAGAAATAAGACCCCCAAGGCCACTCACCACGCTCTCAAATCTAACATAATTGGCTGGCCAAAAAAACTCTTTTTGAGTTGTCAATTGAGAGCGCAGGTGCAGCATCGGGATTTGACCACTCAGTAGAAAAAAATTTGGCCAGTCAAGTGAGAGGCCAGTAACCACACGCTAACGCTTCATGCTGTTTGACTACTCAGTAGAAATTTTTTTTGACTAGTCAAGTGAAAGCATAGGTGCGCAAAGCACTACACGTGTGTGTACATGCGGTCGCTCGAGTATTTTCCACTGGTCATCTCCGTCTCGATCTCACTCAACAGCAGGATGCGCCGAAAAGTGGGCGGATGAGTCGAGAACCAACTGTTAATCGTTCGCCACGTGGATGTTGCCTCCTTCTCCATCGCCAACTCCAACTCACGCTCATCCAACACTCCATCATGGTCCAAATCATACTCCTCCTTCTTGTCCATGATCTCACTGATCTCCTGCTTAGCCAACGCGGGATCCCCAATGTAAAACGCCCTCGCACCCGAAGGCGCCTTAGGCGAAAGCGACAACCCATACGTAATCTTGGCCAAAGCACTCTCCAAACTCCGCGGTGCACCCGTGACATAAGCCGAATACGCATCAGCATAATGCTCCCGCAGTCTGCTCAAACGCATGACACACAACAAAGACACGATGTACACCACATACGACAAGACACCCGCAACGACCAAAGCCGCACCGATGTTACCGCCCTTATCCCTCGATGAACCCCGACCCGAAAACCACGCAGCCTCAATCGTTCCACGCGCAATCAAAAAAGCAATCAAAGGCACAGCCGATAGCACAGTCATAACCACATAATCCTTATGCCTCAAATGCCCCAACTCATGCCCAATAACCCCTTTAACCTCACCCTCATTCAAGTTCTGCAACAACCCCTCATGAACAGCCAAAGTCGCAGACTTCGCAGTCCGCCCGAAAACAAACGCGTTAGGCGTCTTATCAGGTACAACAGCCAACCTAGGCATAGGCAAACCACTCTTGTCAGCCAACTCCTTAACCGTACCCTCAAGCCACGGATTAGCCCCAGGCGCAAGATACTGCAAATGCGTCGACATCCGCACAACAGCAGGTCCGATCAAATACTGAAACAGAATAAACAAAACAGGCAGAACAACAATCAACAACACAGAATAAAACACGTTAAAACTGCCCACATACCACTCCACAACGAACAACAACGCTGCCAACAACGAAGCGAAAATCAACGCCACTAGAAAAATAGACGAAGCCATTGCAAACTTCAACTGACCCAATCGAGCCATAAACCCATCACCAATTCCTTATCACAGAAAAACCAGACCGAATTAAGTCTTTCTAAAACAACCCAGAACAAAGTTAAGATATACGAAACATAAATAACCTAAAAGAAACCGAAAACCACAGAAACCAATCGAAGGTGAAAAAAAGCTTGGACATCCGTATCCTCATATTCCTCCTAGAACTCGTAAGCAGCATCATCAGCTTCATCGTAGGCTACTACGCCCTCAAAGCCTACAGAACCACAGCAACAAAAAGACTCCTACTGCTCTACCTCGGATTCATAGTCCTCGGCATCGGCATACTACTCCGCTTCACCACAGCAGCATACGTCGGCCTAATAGTCCGCACAATCCCCCCAACAACAGAACACCAACTCGCAGGGCTCATCAGACTCGCAGCCTCTATCTACATGGTAACCCAACTCGTAGCCTACGGACTCTTCACAATCACATACATACTCCAAGCCATAAACACCAGCCGAACATCGCCAACGGTCGCACAAACAGCCACAATATCCGCTGCTGCAGCAGGCCCGTTCGTCCAGCTGTTCTTCATACCCCAACTCGAACTCATAGCAATAACCCTGCTCGGTTTCATAACGATCTGCACCTTCACAAACTGGCTTATCAAAAAAGAAACAGCAGCCGCCCTCGTAACCCTAGGCTTCGGACTAATGCTACTCAGCCACTTCTTCTTCCTCCTGATGATAAACAGCGAAGCATTCCTATTCCTCGGACAAATCAGCCAACTGGCCGGCTTCCTCTGCCTGCTAACGATGCTGGCCAAGGTGAGCAAGACAAATGCGTAGAGAACACAAAGAATACCGTTCCAAAACCCGCATCTACTGCGACATCCTAAACAGCCTCCTCAAACACGGAGGAAAATCAGGACCCACACGCCTCCTGTACGGCGCCAACCTCTCATACGACCGCCTCATGAAACACATAAACCAACTCATCGAACTAGGTCTAGTCCAAGAAGAAAAAGAGAACAGTGAAACAATCTACAAACTTACAGACAAAGGCAGAAACTTCATCCTCGAATTCACAAAAGTCGAAAAATTCGCCGAAGCCTTCGGCATAAACATCTAAACCAACCGTGAATCGCTAAATGCATCATGCGCTACTCCCCCTCCAATCTTCCTGTTCAAACTACGATTTTTCCGCAGGGAAAATACCTTTTCTACATGCCTCAGAGGGCATCGTATATATTACTGTGCACACAAGCTAGAAAACTAGCATTTCACACGGAGAGCTTCAATGACTGAGGAAAAAGAGGAACAGTCACAAGGCAGCATCCAAGTTGAAAATCTCAAGCAGGCCTTAGAAAACGAGAAGAAACGCGCAGAAGACTACCTCACACACCTCAAATACGTCCAAGCAGACTTCGAAAATCTCAAGAAAAGGACAGATCGACAACTCGTAGAAGTCAAAGAATACTGCACAGAACCCATAATAATCGACTTGCTCGATGTCGTCGATGAACTCGAAATGGCCACAAAAGCAGGCCGCAACTCAAACTCAGCAGAAGTACTGATACAGGGCGTTGAAATGACCCTGAAAAAACTCAAAAAAATACTTGAAAAACAACAAGTCTTCCCCATCGACTGCATGGGCAAACCGTTCGACCCGTCAAAGCACAGTGCGGTTGCCAAAGTCGGAAAAAACGATGTGGAGGAATGCACAGTAATCGAAGAAGTAAGGAAAGGATACATGATGAAGGAAAAGGTGATTAGACCGAGCGTAGTTAAAGTTGCAGTAAAACAAACATCAGAATCACAAGAAGAGGTGAATGAGAATGAGTAATGTTAAAGCCGGAGAGAAAGTACTCGGCATAGACTTAGGAACAACAAACTCTGCAGCCGCCATATTCGAGGGAGGACGCGCCACCGTAATACCGAGCGCTGAAGGACCAACCATGGCAGGCAAGATGTTCCCATCAGTCGTGGCCTTCACCAAGGAAGGACAACTTCTCATAGGAGAATCTGCAAAAAGACAGGCAACAGCCAACCCTGAAGGCACGATATACGAAATAAAAAGAAAAATGGGCACCGATTACAAAGTCACAATCCAAGGAAAACAGTACACACCCCAACAGATCAGCGCGTTCATTCTACAAAAAATAAAGAAAGACGCAGAAACCTACCTCGGAACCACCATAAGAAAAGCCGTCATCACAGTCCCCGCGCACTTCAACGACAACCAACGCCAAGCCACAAAAGACGCTGGAGAAATAGCCGGCTTCGAAGTAATGAGAATAATAAACGAGCCTACAGCCGCATGTCTAGCATACGGCGTCGACAAACTTGAGAAAGAAATGAAAATCCTCGTCTTCAGCTTCGGAGGAGGCACACACGACGTAACAGTCATGGACTTCGGCAAAGGTGTCTTCCAAGTGCTCTCAACCAGCGGCGACACCCAGATAGGCGGCACAGACCTAGATAAGGCCGTTATGGACTACGTAACAGAAGAATACCAGAGACAAACGGGAATCAACCTCCAAAACGACAGAACAGCCATGGCAAGACTCAAAGAAGCATCCGAAAAAGCCAAAATCGAACTCTCAACCCTCCTAACCACAGACATAGACCTCCCATTCATATACTCAGACCAAACCGGATCAAAACACCTCCACCTCACACTCACAAGAGCCAAACTGGAAAACCTCGCCCAACCAATAGTGCAGAAAACAGAAAGAACACTAGTCAAAGCGTTGGAAGACGCCAAACTCACGCCCAAAGACATAGACAAAATAATCCTCATCGGCGGCATGACCCGCATGCCCCTAGTGCAGAAGTTCGTCGAACAAATCATGGGCAAACAAGTAGAAAGAGGCATAGACCCAATGGAATGCGTCGCCGTCGGCGCAGCCATACAAGGAGCAGTCATAACAGGAGAAGTAAAAGACCTACTACTCCTCGATGTCACACCCTTGAGCCTCGGCGTCGAAACCCTCGGAGGAATATCCACGAAAATACTTGATAAAAACACCACAATTCCCACAAGACGAAGCCAAATCTTCACGACAGCAGCAGATTTTCAACGGGCCGTAACAATCAACATACTCCAAGGCGAACGAGCCATGGCCACAGACAACATGTCCTTAGGCATGTTCAACCTCGAAGACATACCGCCCGCACCAAGAGGCGTCCCACAAATAGAAGTAACCTTCGACATGGACGCAAACGGAATACTCAACGTAACCGCCAAAGACCTAGGCACTGGAAAACAGGCAAAAATAACCATAACAGCCAGCACCAAACTGTCCAAAGAAGAAAAAGAAAGAATGGTCAAAGAAGCGGAACAATTCTCGGAACAAGACAAGAAAAA
Source organism: uncultured Candidatus Bathyarchaeia archaeon (assembly GCA_964413045.1). Lineage (GTDB taxonomy): Archaea > Thermoproteota > Bathyarchaeia > Bathyarchaeales > Bathycorpusculaceae > JBGQMW01. The sequence goes on along the minus strand of CAYPRE010000006.1, from coordinate 4,497 downwards.
ACGGGAAGAAGCCGAAATAAGAAACAACGCCGACAACCTCGTCTACACAGCAGAAAAAACCAAGAAAGACCTCGGAGACAAAATCAACCAAGACCAAAAGAACAGAATAGACACAGCCGTCGCCGCTCTAAAAGACACACTCGCAAGCAACGACACAGAAAAAATGAAGACAAAATCAGACGAACTCACAAAAATACTCCAAGAGGTTGGAACCGCAGTCTACCAACAAGCCTCAGCTGATTATGCAAAACAAAAAGGCCAACCCACAGGAAGCGAAGCAGCCCCGCCGCCTGAAGGCGACAAAGTGGTCGATTCAGAAGACTACAAAGTCAAATAACCAAGAACATTTCTTCCCCTTATTCGATTCAAAGGCTTGATGGTAAAGAAGCATGGCGCAGAAACGAGACTACTACGAAGTTTTAGGAGTACCCAGAGAATCTTCTAAAGAACAAATCAAAGACGCCTACAGAAAACTAGCCATGCAATACCATCCAGACAGAAACAAAGCACCTGACGCAGAGGAAAAGTTCAAAGAAATATCCGAAGCCTACGCCGTCTTGTCCGACGACCAAAAACGTCAGCAATATGATACGCTTGGACACGCAGGCTTCGACCAACGTTACACGAGAGAAGACATCTTCAGAGGCGCAGACTTCGACTCAATCTTCAGAGATATAGGATTCGGCTTTGGAGACGTATTCAACATATTCTTCGGAGGACGCGGCTTCAGTGAGCGCGAATACGAAGAGAGACCCATGCGAGGACAAGACCTTGGCTATGAACTCGAAATCACGCTTGAAGACGCTGCAAAAGGCGCAGAAAAAGAAATAGAAATACCCCGAACCGAAAAATGCGATGTCTGCAGAGGCACAGGCGCCGCTTCAGGCACCACACCCCGAGAATGCCCTAGATGCAAAGGAGCAGGAAGAATTCGAAACGTCAGAAAAAACGGCTTCGCAACGTTCGTCCAAGTAACACCCTGCCCAACCTGCAGGGGAGAAGGCACGATCATAGACACGCCCTGCAGCAAATGCAGGGGCACAGGCCTCATCGAAAGAGAAAGAACAATCACAGTTAAGATCCCGCCTGGCATAGACGACGAATACCAGCTCAGACTCCAAGGTCAAGGAGAAACTCCACCGCACGGCGGCGCACCCGGAGACCTTTACGTCCAAATCCACATATCCCCACACCGACAATTCAAGAGAAGCGGTGATGACCTCCTCTACAGCCTGAGAATAACCTATCCTCAAGCAGCCCTCGGCACAGAAGTCCAAGTACCAACAATGGACGGAGAAACCACACTAAAAATTCAGGCTGGAACCCAACCAAGAGAAACCCTGAAACTCAAAAACAAAGGTATGCCAAGACTCAGAGGCTACGGACGAGGAGACTTACTCGTACGCGTCGACGTAACAGTTCCAGAAAAACTCACACAGAGACAAAGAGACCTCCTCGAACAACTAGCCACAGAATTCGATCCCAACGTAAAAATCAAAAGCCACAAAATCTTAAAACTCTGAAGACACGTTTAAGACAACGCCGAGGAGTCCCAAAAAAAGTTGGAGTGAATGCTATTTTTCGTCAACAGACATCAGTGTCAACGTGGCCCTTACCCTGTCCAGTCTCCTTACGCGCCAAGTAATTGTTTCCTTAAGCTTATCCATAGAGTCAGCCTTGACCTTAGCGATGATGTCATATGTTCCATACACATTGAAAGCTTCAACAATTCCCTCAAGCTTCTTCAAATTCTTCAACACTTCAGTCTCAGAACCTAGCTCGGTGTTAATCAACAAGAACGCTGAAGGCATCAAATCATCCTCAAGTACTGTTAGTCGTGGCAGATAAAATCTTTTCCTACGCCCCACAAAAGGCTCACGTAAAAATGGCTATTGGCCACAATATGGAGTCTCACCTAGCTCAGGTGAGGACTATTTGTAGACTGCGACTCCTTCTTTGGGGTCGTGCACGAGTTTTGCGAATTCTTCCATTAGCTTCTTTGTTATCTGGCCTGGCTTGCCGTCGCCGATAGTTCTCTTGTTGAGCTCTCGCACAGGCACGATTTCGGCTGCAGTTCCCGTGAAGAAAACCTCATCTGCGGTGAAGAGCTCGTAAGGAGTTATGTTCTTTTCTTTAGTGTCGTACCCCAGTTTTCGAGCAAGCTTCATCGTTTCTGCAGCCGTTATTCCCGACAATGCGCCCGTGTAGCTCGGTGGCGTGAACAACTTGGCGTTCTTGACGATGAATATGTTCTCTGCCACTCCCTCGCATATGAAACCGTTCTTGTCTAAGCATATTGCCTCATCGACGCCTGCGATATTCGCTTCGATCTTGGCCAGTATGCTATTCAGATAGTTGAGCGATTTTATTTCGTGAGACGTAGCGTCAACTGGGTCTCTCTTGACCCATGAAATCATCGCGGTAACACCCTGTTCTTTAGCTTCAATTTTGTGCAACGAAATCGTGTCGGTTATGACTATGACCGTGGCTTTAGGACATTTCTTTGGGTTAAGCCCCAAATCGCCCGTTCCCCTAGTCACTACAAGCCGTATGTATGCGTCTTTGAGACTGTTTTTCCGCAATGTCTCCAGCACTGTCTTGATGATTTCCTCTTTTGTCGCTGGAATCTGAAGCATTATCATGTGAGCAGAACTGTAAAGCCTGTCAATGTGCTCCTTAAGCTTGAAAACTACGCCGTCGTAGGCGCGAATCCCCTCAAATATCCCATCGCCATACAACAGTCCATGGTCGAACACAGAAATCTTTGCTTGTGATTTCGGGTAGTATTTGCCGTCTATGTAGACTTGCAGTTCTTTTTCCAACGTTCGTGCCCCCAAACTGAGAATTCAGTCTATTGAGATAAGGTTTGATATATCTTTTGGGAATAACTGGCTGTTTTCGCCATTGTTACCCGTGGAATTGTGGACGTTTTGAAAGGTATTTCGGCAAGGGCAAAGGCTTGAACGGTTTTCCAGACGTAGCCTCTTCAACTGTTTTCAGCAACCTGCTCACCTCAAGTTTGCGCATGCTACCGGTGCTCCTGTCCCGCACGGGAAGAACGCCAGACTCCAGCTCTTTCTGCCCAACAACGACTATGTACGGAATCCATTCCATCTCAGCTTCGCGGATCTTCTTCTGCAAGGTCAATGTGCGGTCGTCAATATCAACGCGTATACAGTGCTGCTCCAGTTGTTCCGCAACTTTTTCAACGTCCTTCAAAAATTTGTCCGATATCGGAATCATGCGTACCTGCGTAGGAGAAAGCCAGACAGGGAGCATCGGCACTCCGCCAGTCTGTTGCGTTTTGTAGGCCTTCTCAAGCAAAGCATACACGTCTCTTTCGATCGCGCCGCTGGGAGAACAGTGCAATATCAGCGGATACTGTTTTTCTCCTTTCTCATCGACGTACGTTATTTCGTATCTCTTGGCGTTTTCAACGTCAATCTGGTCAGTTGAAAGTGCAGCAGCCTTGTTTTGATTGTCGACGAAGTTAAAGTCCCATTTGAGTACGAAATAGAAGAAACGTTCCTCCCACATTTCAACCAGAACCGGCCTGCCTAAGACTTTTACGAGAGACGTGATGAATTCTTTGTTGTCCTTGTAGAAGTCTTTCGTGAAACGAACTGCAACCTCATAATCCGATGCGGACAAGCCAATTTCGTCAAGAACCTTTATGCACAGCTTGAATCTCCTCGTAAACTCCTTCTTGGCTTGGTCTAGGTCCACGCAAAAAGCGTGACAATCAGGCATGCTGAAGGCTCGCAGCCGCCTGAGGCCGACTACTTCACCGCTTTTCTCCCGCCTGAAACTGTACCGCGTCAGCTCATATACTTTCATTGGCATGTGCTTGTAAGAGAACTGAGCATCATGCACCATCAGGAACTGCCCGAAACATGCAGCGAAACGCAGGAAAAGCTCCTTGTCTTCAGATTTCAAAACGTATTGTCTCGCAGGAAACCTGTTCAAGTAGTCTGCCAAGCTTGGATGTTGATAATCATACATTACAGGAGTCTCGACTTCCATAGCTCCATACTCTGCCATCTTGGTAGTGACTAGCTGCTCAAGCAAAGACTTCACGAGTCGCCCTTTTGGATACCAACGAATGTTTCCAGGGTCGCTTCCAGCTTCGTAATCCGCGATCTCCAGTCTTTTCATTAAAGGCACGTGCGGGGGCATTTGTTGACTGGCCCGTACCTTTGAGATTTCGTACTGTGCGAACTTCTCGAGGTTTTCGTGATCTTTGAACTTGAAATCGTTAATCGGCGAAAGCTTTCCATCTGGCTGGAGAATATGCCAGAAAGACTTCAGTTTCTCTTCAGCCTTAGCAGCTTCAGAAACCTGCTCCACTTCTTTTTCCTTCTCTTTCTCAGGCAGTATCTCACGCGACTGCTCAGCAAGAGGATGCCCTTTTACGGCGACCGTGAACTGTTTGTTCCAGCCGAACGGTGCACGGTACGTTTCAATGCCTTTGTCCTTCGCGTAGGCTTCCATCGCTTT
>CAYPRE010000005.1:13898-20255 GCA_964413045.1 uncultured Candidatus Bathyarchaeia archaeon | reverse complement strand
CCTGAAGACGTTGAATACTGTTTCGAGGGGGGAATGGTCCTGGAGCCCGGATACAACCCACAATGGATGTTTTACGAGCCGCTCCTGAATACTTGGGGAGCACTCGGCCTCAACACGACTGTTCTGGATGGCAATGGCACTGAGCAGGCTCGCGTTGGAGCAATCATCAACCATTCGGTAGAATCTAACGGCACGCACGTTTGGTTCAACCTTGCCTATCCTGGCGCATACGCTCCGCTAATGCAAGTATTGGCCGAGCCCTGGTCAAGCATCTACAGCAAAGCCTGGGCACTCGGCCTCGGGAGACCCACCAACTGGGATGGCGATTGGACTGACTGGTACAGCCACTGGCAAGGGTTCAGCATGTTGCCAGGCTTCCCCGAGGCCGTGCCGCCTTTTGACGACCCAACGCCAGTGGCCATGGGCACAGGCCCATTCATGCTTGAAGAGTGGAACAGCAGCCTCATGCAATGGTCACTTTTGAGGAATCACTATTATTGGCGAGGTTGGCCACTTGATTGGCTTGCCTTTGGAAGCAGCAAACCAGCCGGATACATAGAACACTACGTCGTCACATGGGCTTACGACTGGAACACAAGGCCAACAATGTTCCTGAACGGAGAGGTTGACTTCTGCGCTGTGCCATGGCAGTACAAAGACTCGATAATCGGACGGCCGGGAATCAGATGCATATACCCGTTGCCCAGCCTTTCCGTTACGGCGCTTCTCTACCAGTTCAATATTAACGCAACGAGTCCTTACGGCCCGATTTTGCCCCCAGGCACGTTCAGTGAGTCGGGTGTTCCGAGCGACTTCTTCGGAAACTCTACCTACGGCGCGTATATTAGGAAAGCGTTCTCGCATTGCATAGACTTTGACCTATATATCGAAACGATTTTTCTAGGAGAGGCTGTCCAACCCACAACCGTCATTCTCCCTTCTCTGCCCTACTACAACGCGTCAATTCCGAAATACACCTATAACTTAGCGAAGGCTAGGGAATACTTCCAAATGTGGCCGGATCTCTGGGAGACAGGCTTCACTTTGCAACTGGTGTTTCCCATCTCAAGCATGGGGAACCAATTTCTGCCTGAAACAATCGCAAACAATGTCAATTCGCTTAACCCTAAGTTCCATTGCAGTGTACTTGGACTCCCCTGGGCATCTTTCTTGGCAGCATCGAATGCCAAACAGTTGCCAGTCTTCACAGCAGGTTGGTTGGGAGACTACCCAGACGGCCACAATTTTGCCTACCCATACTGCCACAGTTCCGGAAACTATGCGAAAAGACAGGGCTACAACGACCCAATAATGGACGCTTTGATCGAGCAGGGCATTGCAATTCCTGACGGTCCAGCAAGAGATGCAATATACGGCCAGATCCAACAGCTAGCTATTGACGACTGTCCCAGCGTCGCTTTGTACACAAGAATTGGCCGACACTTCGAACAAACATGGGTTTGCGGTTGGTATTACAACCCGACCTGCTCAGGAGTCTACGCGGGTAACCTCTGGAAGTGGTACTACACGCCGCACGCACAACTGGACACAGTCACCAGCGCCACTGCAAACCTACTGCCCTACGATATTGATTATGACGGCAAGACTGATATGGTTGACATTGGTACGGCAGCAGCAAACTTCGGAGAAGCATACGGACCGCCAATCAGCCCAAGATGGGTTTACCGGTGCGACTTCAACAACGACCGCAAGATCAACATGAAAGACATCGGTGGAGTAGCTAAGAACTTCGGCAAGACCAGTACGCCTTGGACACATCCACCATAGCACCACGAGTTGCCTAAGATCCAGAAAATGGCGCGTGCGCTCTCCTATTTTCACTTTTTGAACAGCATTGTTTCATCGCGCGCTAGCATCATGCTACATGCGTCAGCATGTACTTTGACATAGACGACGCGGGTGAACTGTAGTTGGAAAATAGTGACAGTCTTGCTGCCTAGAGGATGGGGTAGACACGTCAAAATGATGTTGTTGTGAATGCACACCAAAACAGGGATTTTGCCGGATGCTGCAATATTAGGCGCTGCGAGAATTGATTGCCAAAAACAGCACACGCGCGCTGGTTTTGAGGTGCGGTCACATCGGCGCGCCGGTCACCAGGTCATCTCGCCGGGATCGGCCTCCATGGCTTCATATCGCCTCTAATATAGCAGTCTCCTGCGTGCGTCAGCGCTTCCGGCGGAAGTGAGGCCGCCGGAGGGTGGAAAATTGAACACTAGTGCTCGGAGTCTCCGAGCCAGAATTAAGACTGCCATTAGCGCGATTGAGAAGAGGAGTACGGCGGATATCGGAGCCAAGAAGAGCGTTGATGCTGTGGCAGTCGTGATTGCTCCTACGAAGTTGGCGAAGGCTACCAGGAGCATGGGAGAAACGTAGGGAGCTGCGAAGAAAGATGCGGTGAACAGGCAAGTCAGGATTAGGTAGTACGCGCTGAGTCTGGTGAGCGATTTCTTGGCAAAGTGCAGGACTGCCATGTCTCCTCTGCCCAAGCTGGTTCCTGACCTCACGGCGTTCAAGAGTTTGCTTATGTTTGCATAGATCTCAAATGCCTCGCTTGTCATCATTAGATGTAGGGACACAATGAAAAGGAAGAATCCCACTATGAGTCCCGCTTGGAAGGCCCTCAGCAGCACAATGAATACCAGGAAGAATGTCAATGAGAAAGCCATGAGCGGAGAGAATATCAGGAAAAAGAGGTAGCTATGAAACGTTCTCCTCTTTTCCGGGAACGGGTCGAACACGTTGAATGTTCTGCTGAAGATGCTCGCTCTTAGGTTCTTAGGAAGCTTCTTAACCGCACGGGATTTCAGGTAGAACAGTATCGACATTACAAGTGATATGGCACTCATGGCGAGCAGTATAGAGAATGCCATAAGACTAGGAGCATCTATCTGAAGAGGGTTCGTCAAATACTTCGCCTGGTAGAGCGCCTACCGATGCTCTACGTTTATATTATCACTATCTTACCTAAATGCTTGGCGCGTGCGGGTTTGGGACAAAACGCGCGTGGTGCGTTGACCCAGCTGCCGCACAACCCAATCTGCATGCTCTGAACATGCCACAAATTAGTCTAGTATCTCATTTCAAACATCAGGAGGCACATTGCACTCAACAACACTTGATAGAAGAACAACGGCCCCTTCTCTACTTATTGATCCTTTCAAAATAGGCAGGGACTCTATAGTCCGTAACCACTATCCAGCGACCCTTCACCCAGTAAGGATAAGGTTTAATATCCAAGACAGGAGTGCCATCGAGAGCATCCAACCCCTTGACAACGAGAACGTTCCCTTCACGTCCCACAAGCTCCACCAAAGTCAAACCAACAGGGTTGGGACGAATCGGCGCCCTAGTAGCAAAGATTCTTACAGTAGGCATTTCGCCTTTATCTCCAGCACATACCAACGTTTTCTTTTCATTCATGACATTATGCATCCAAAAGATGACATACAGGTGCGACCACTCTTCGATGCCGTCCAGACCTCTTGAATATTCCCTCCCAATTACTATCCTGGAGGTTAACTCTCTATCGTTAATGTCTTCATTTGGATATTGACGTTGCACAAAACCTATTGGGCGAACTTCAATCTTATTCACAGGGCACATTCAAATCACATTACATAGATGGCTCCTGCTGTGAGATAATTCTTCTTGCCCACACATCTACTGAAGACGCGTCATCCTTTCCCATTTGACGCCCTACCAAAAGAAAGAGAAAGGGAATTACAAGCAGGCTGCAATTCTTGCCGAAAAGGCAATGCAGCAGACTGGAAACGTGTCTGCATTTGTGCTTGCGCTGGCAAGCATCAGCCTGGTTGCAGTTTCAGGCGGGATGGTTCTCTTGCATTACAGAAATGGAAAGACCAAGTCAAAAAAGAAGCTTGACATATCGACAAGTGAAGCGAATCCGAGCAACCTCAGAATGGTGCGGTCGCCGGGATTTGAACCCGGGATCGCAAGCTTGGAGGGCTTCCACTTGCCTTTGAAGGGCTTTTGTGTCCTAACCAGCTAGACGACGACCGCGGCTAATTGTCCAGCACTATCATTAACTTAAGGAGATAGATAAGATTTCTTTCTTGTTTCATCGTGGTTTTTCATCTGGCTTATACATTTTTTTCTCGAATTTTGGCTTTGGTTTGAAGCTGCCGTGCAGTCTGGGCAGAGAAGTATTTTGGCGTTCCAAGTTTTTGATTCGTGCATAAAGTTTTGACACTTTAGTTTTTGAGGGTGTTTTTGATTTCGGAAAACGCACGCGAACTGGCGTAAAAGGTTTCTTGAGTTCTTGTGCTGGACTTTTCCTCTTTGCTGGGAGTTCTTTGACTTTTTGGAGCACGACATAGCCTTCTTTGAGGTTCACCTCGCGCACCTCCCATCCAGCGTCCAGCCAGCCTTTCGCGTGCGGACTGGTAGGCGTGTTCTCCCACCATTTTTCGCTTCGAAACGCACTCATCGGAAGATTTTCACCGATAATGCCGTCGATACGCGCGAAGCGTAGCTTGACGGTTCGCGTGAAGTCGCCTCTGAACCCGCCGTATTTGGTTACGGTCCGCGGTGAGACGGCTCTTCGGGCACAGTTTAGACACAACAGCTTTGTTGTATCGCCTGTTGAAACGTCTGGAACCATGCAGTCTCTGCAGTAGAGTCGGTTGCACCTGTAGCAGCGTCTGAGATAGCTGTACGAGAGGGCTCTGCCGCATATGCCGCATTCATCTTTGAAAGGAATCTGAACCACACATCCACTGTTGCTACATCGATGTGGACACAGATCATTTGACTGGTGACTGCACTTAAACGTAGCTCCTTCACTCAGAATCGGCGTCTGCTACTTTTGTCTGTAGACGATGAAACTCATGACCACGAACTCTGCAAGTGCGGCTGCTAAGAAAACCTGCAGGACCATGTTCTCAGCCAACAGGTAAGTGGCGAAGGCAGCAACCATCGGAATTCCAGCCACGATGTAGCCTGGCACGAGGATTAGAATGAAAGTGGATAGCCGCGCGTAGAGGTTTCCGAGTGCGAACCCTTCTTTCCAGAATTTGCGCGCCAGTATTGTCAGTTCCAGCATGCTGGCAGACGCGATTGAAAACAGGTTCAGCACTCCAAAGATTATCTCCATCGTGAAGTCCTTCCTGAAGAAAAGTGCTATCACCAACAGAGCGATTATCGAAATGATGTATATGAAGAGTGCAAGCAGTGTTTTTGCCAGTATCAGCGTCCTCTTTCTCAGTGGAAGGCTTCTAGTGTATGATGATGCGAGGCCTTCGATGGAAAACATGGTTGGAGGAAGCACAAGCGTTGTCATTGATATGCCTGTCAGAACGCCCAGCGTGACGAATAAACCTGACTTAAAGGACGAGAAAGAAATGGCAAGAACAGCTACTTGCAAGGCGGGCAACAGAAAAAGAATCGCGTAAGATGGTGACCTTGACGCTATCGCAAGGTCTTTTCGGATTATCCCGAATAATGGCGTTCTAGGACGGAGGATGGTGTCTTTGACAGGCTCTCGATCAACCTTCAAGATCCCGCCGCTACTTACCTTCCGCATCGTGTTCGTGACCCACCTGAAACAGTAGACTGCTAAGAACACGTATCCGATGGAAGAAACGATTGAAAGCACAACTGATGGAATGTTGGCAGCCTGGGAGCCTGACAGGAAGGAAATGAAAAAACCGAATGAAAACGGAAAAATAACTGCAAGGAGCTGTAGAGAGGACCCGAACAGTTGGGTAAACCAGAGAAAGGACCTGATAATGACGTCGGCGAAGTTTATCACAAAGTACGTACCGAAAGCTGGAACCATCCAAACGAGCATGAAAAGAAACCTCGTCAATGTCTTCCATTTCGACCTTCCTCCGCCGCCTGCTACCTTTGAGTAGAAGAATTTTGCCAGAGCTATCGTCAGAGTCAGCCCGAAGATTTCGGAAACCGCTATGGCGACGACGGAAATCGAACCGCCAACTGCTGAACCTCCTACAAGGAAGTAAGCCGTGGGCAAAACAACCAACCCCGCTACCAATGGCAGGTCGAAGATTCTCACCATGCACAGAAAAATCACGTTGGAGACTTCTTTCTTTGAAAGAGGAAGAGGACTCAGGGAGTCAGCGATTTTGGATGAAACAAGGGATGTCGCTACTTGAAGTCCCATGAAAATGACGAAGAACAACACGGCCGCCAAAAACGTTGACACGCTGGCAACGATCATAAACTCTTGCGAGGTGTTCGCAAACAGGGTCTGCCCCCGTTCTGGAAGGAACATGACAAACCCGAAAGCACAAATAAAAACCGTCGTCAGAATCTTACTGATCCACACGTTGTACGCTGCGTTTTTGACGAGCC
>CAYPRE010000005.1:8032-13829 GCA_964413045.1 uncultured Candidatus Bathyarchaeia archaeon | reverse complement strand
ACTTCTTTTGAAACCGTCGAAGATATTCGCCAGAGCTCTCGAAACTTCACCGTTTCTTACTCCTCTTCCAGGGCCTTTATGAGCTCCTGCATCCCTGCTTCCTGTTCAGTCACTTTCAAGAAGATGTCCTCCAAGGAGCCTTCGGCGCCTTTCACAAGCTTTCTAAGCTCGTCAACTGTTCCTTCCCCGACTAGTTTTCCCTTGTTTATTATTCCAACTCTCGTGCAGAGTTTCTCCGCAACTTCCATGATGTGCGTCGAGAATATGACGGCACCGCCTTTCTTTGCATGAAAGACTATGAGTTCCTTCAGAATCTTCGAAGAACGGGCATCCAGGCCTATCAGAGGTTCGTCAAGAATCAGCAAACGCGGCTCATGCAACAGTGCCGCAACAATGGCCACTTTCTGCTTGTTGCCCATAGACAAAGCCGCAATCGGCGTATCAAAGTATCTCGTGAGGTCAAAGGCGGTCGAGAGTTTATCCACTCTGGAGTTAGCAACATTTGTGTCTAGGCGTCTCAGTGAAGCCGTGAACTCCAAGAATTCCCTCGGAGTCAACGAATCAAAAAGAACAACTTCTTCGGGCACGTACCCAATCTGGCTTTTTGCAGCAACCTCGTTTGAGATAGGCGTGTCGTAAACAACAACTTTGCCTGCACGAGGCTCCAAAACGCCTACCAAGACTTTGAGAGTCGTCGTCTTGCCTGCGCCATTAGGGCCAAGCAAGCCATATATTTCATTGTTTTTGACGTTGAATGACAGGTTGTCTACAGCCACGAAATTGCCGTAGCTTACCACGAGTCCGTCTACTCTTACAGCTAGTTCCTGCAATCGTAAGTCTCCGATTCAACATTTGACGAGTTGCCTTAATACGTTTCTAATCAGAACGCGACTCTGCGGATTTCTCCAGACAAGAAAAGCTGGAGACGTTTGTAGAGAAGGCGGTTTCTTAAAGCCTCATAACATCACAAAACTTATAGACAGAATGCACTGTATGGAAATGTGGTCTGCTTGCTTTTCAGCGAATATCTACACGAAAAAGCTGAAGAATCTAGACACAACGAATTGATAGGCTACTTGATAACAATCATCGGTTCAGTGTTCTTCGTAGGCGGGCTACTTGAAACAATAATCACGACTGAAATAGTTGGCGAGGAGCTAGGTTGGTTCCTGATATTTCCTTATCATTTCACGCCTAATCCAGATAGCCTTTTAGGCACATCCTTGACTTCCGTTGGCACAGTCCTGATCATTCTGGGAGTATTATTGGCGATACATTATGCCAGAGAGAGATCATGGTACATGAAAGAATTGCACAGGTCACATTCTGTCGAAGAAAAAAAAGTGAAGACAGATAGACAAAACAAGACGTTGCAGAAGCTGGAACAAGAAGGGAGAAAACAGGAGAGAGTCGACTAGCCTTTTACCACTGCCATGGGCACCATTCTAGCGACTTTCGTGGCTATCCCAATCCTGTCGCTTACCTCCGCTACAACGTCCACATTCTTGTAAGCATGGTCTGCCTCTTCAGCCAGAACTATCGAACTTGCTGAACGAACGTAGATTCCACGTGCTGCCAAAGCTTTTTTGATATCGTCACCCCAGAATTTCCGTTTCGCTGCACTCCGGCTCATCATTCGTCCCGCACCGTGCGCTGTAGACCCGAAACTGGTCTGCATGGCCTTCTCGGTGCCAACCATAAGCCAAGAACTCGTTCCCATGCTTCCAGGTATCAGAACAGGCTGGCCAGCGGAGTTGTAGTCCGAAGGAATCTCCGGGTGTCTGGGCGGAAATGCACGTGTTGCACCTTTTCTGTGCACCCAAACCTTTTTCTTGTCGCCGTTGACCTTGTGGGTCTCTATTTTTGCGATGTTGTGAGCTACGTCATAGACAAGTTTAAGCCCGAACTTCTCAGGTTTCTCGTTGAAAACCTGCTGAAAACTCTGGCGAACCCAATGCAGGATAGTCTGTCTGTTGACGAAGGCATAGTTGACGGCGCACGCCATCGCTTGGAAATAGTCTTCTGCTTCGCGGCTGTTGCCCGGGGCGCACGCGAGTTCTCTGTCGGGCAAAGAGATTTTGTACTTTTGAACTGCTCTCTCCATAACTTGGAGGTAGTCTGAACAGGTCTGATGGCCGAAGCCTCTTGAACCGCAATGAATCATTACTGTGACTTGTCCTTCGTTTTCGATTCCGAAGGTATTGGCCGTTTCAGAATCGTATATTTTGTCTACTTTCTGGATTTCCAGAAAATGATTTCCAGACCCCAGAGTTCCGATCTGTGTCAGGCCCCTGTGCTTGGCGTTCGCTGAAACTTTGTCGGGGTTAGCGTTTTTCATGCAACCGTTCTCCTCACAGTGCGCGGCATCTTCAGGCCAACCTAAGCCCTTGTCGATTGCCCATTGAACGCCTTCGGTCACAACCTTTTCTAAGTCGTGCTCGCTCACTTTGAAGTCTTTGCGGCGACTTCCAAGGCCGCTTGGAACGTTCTCGAAAATGGTGTTCGCGATCTGTGTGAGTTTCGGCCTGATGTCTTTTTCAGTCATGTTTGTGGTTACCAAGCGAACGCCGCAGTTGATATCATAGCCTACTCCTCCTGGGCTGATAACACCCTCTTCGTAGTCTGTTGCGGCGACTCCTCCTATCGGAAAGCCATAGCCTTCATGTCCGTCTGGCAGGGTTATGGCATACTTGTATATGCCCGGTAGGTGTGTTACGTTTGCACATTGTTGAAGGGTTCTGTCGGTCTGAATCTTCGCAAGCAAGTCATCGTTGGCAAACACTATGCCTGGGACTTTCATGCCTGGCTTGTACTTCGGAATGCGCCATGAGTAATCATCTATCTTTTCAAGAGGTATTCTCTCTGAAGGGGCACGACTTTCGTCCTCCGACATCATTTTCACCTGTTTTCACAAAAAGGGTGTGACAGCGGCAATATAAACAATTTTGAGTATTGTCGACGGATTGTTACTTGTTGTCGGAGCGAGATTTTGCCAAATCTACAAAGCCTTGTATGCTGTTGCTGAGCACGGTCTCGCTTAATATCGGATGGGACTTCACGAGTTCTTCCGCCTTTCGCACCGACAAGTCAGCCTGAAAGATTCTTTCCCTAATCGTATCCATGCTCTGTCCCTGAGAGACTCCTTCATCTGCTATTCCTGCCCAAAGCTCAAGTTGATCTTTGTATGCTTCGAGTTTCCTTATGGAATCTGTTGCAGGACCGAAGTGACTGTAAAACAATATCTTTGGGTTCAAAGCAATCAGTTTGTCCAACGATGACAAAGCACTGTCTAAGCGGAACGGAGCTGGCGTTGTAGGCACTGTCACGTCGTATTCTTTCAAATAGATGCCTGCAGCGTCACCTGGAAACAGTCCTCCTCCCAGATTCTCGAAGTAGCTCTGATGGTGCGAAGCGTGTCCGAGTGTTTCTATGACTTGCAGGGTAACGTTGTTCCCCAAATCAAATGCCATTCGGTCTGTCACTGGAACTATTTTCTCCACGGGCACAGGTTCTGGTTCTCCGTAAAGGTCAGTGATTCTGCCAAGAACCTCTTGAGACTGTTGCCAGAGTCTCTCTGGGTTTGCTAAGTGCTGAGCACCTCTTTGATGAACCACGACTTTTGCGTTCGGAAGATGTTTCAACAGTGTTCCGACGCCTCCTCCGTGGTCGAGATGAATGTGCGAGACAGCGACATACGCGATATTTTCTGGTTTGACATCGAGTTTTCTCAAGCCTAGGAGAAGGTTTGGGATTGAGGAAGTGGGGCCTGTCTCTATGATTGCAGCTTGTTTTCCCTCGAGGACGTAGCTGGCAATGAAGTTCTCCAGTCCACCTGTCTCAAGGTCAATCAGTGAAACGTGTTCGCTGATTTTTGTAGCATGCATTCTTGACTAACCGCCAAGCCTCTTTTGCGTATAGAAGCAGTCGGTGCATGTTTTAAAAGTATTGACACATTGGACGTAGCTACTGAGCCCTAGTCACTTGCGCAGTGATTTCTTCTTTTGCACTGGATCAGGATCAGGTTCAGGTTCATCCGCACCCAAAAGCTGCCTAAGAGACTTCACTTCTTCCTTCAGCATGCTTACTTCGCTTTCCAAGGCGTCAGCTCTGGAATCGGCCATCTTCTTGAGTTCCTCGATTTCAAGCAGCAGATTCCTGCGCTCAGTGTCAAGGGTTCTAAGCCGTTCTACGGTGCTCTTAAAATTGCTCATGAATTCTACCCTTCCGATGTTCCCTTCTCTGGCTTGGTAGTAGCCGATTCATCGAATTTAAGACTTCTTGTGCCTGCATGGCAAGTTCTTATATGTCAAGAATGAATTTTAGCGTGACTTTGCCTGGGGCTTTGATTATTTCCATTCGGTGATATGTGACGGCTTTGACCCCTACTTTCTGTAAGTGTTTTCTAGGGTCAAACTTTTCACCCCAGACTTTGGCTTTGAGCTTCAAGACTGGAGTTTCTTCGATTTTCAGGATTTTGAACTTGGAATAGAGCATGCCGCATATCTCAGATTTCACGAGCAACGCCTCAAGCCATTGATAAAGCAGGGCTTGCTCGTCTTCAGCTTCGACTTCAAGGTGATCCTCAGTTTTGGGTTTGACCTTTTCCACCTGCGTCATCACGTCAAAAAGTGCCAGAGCAGCATTTTCGAAGGCTTCTGCTATATCTTTGCCGTAGGCGGCAACGTAGGCGTCAGCGGTGTGCTCCAAGAATTCGTATTGACCCTTGTGAACCATGAAAACACCAGACTCCTCTCAAGTTTGAATATCGTCCTGGAGTTCATCGAGTTCAGCAATTCTTTCCACGGAGGCGAGATACGGGCAAAACAATTCTAGAAGATTTTTGGAATCTTTTGAATCGCGGCAACCGTCAGTTTTATTAGGTTTTCGGCGTCTGCCAGATTTATCAATGATGTCGGGCTGTGAATGTATCGGGTGGGCAAGGAGATTGTTCCGCTTGGTACCCCCTCGCGTGCGAGCGAAATGCGACCTGCGTCTGTTCCGCCTGGCAGGCCTGCCTCTAGCTGGTAGGGGATCTTGTTTTCTTCAGCCGCAGCGATTAGCAGTCTGAGAACCTTTGGATGTGTTATGAGCAGTGAGTCAGCAATCTCTATTGACGGGCCCTTTCCAAGCTTGATCGGTGCATCGTTTTCTTTCACTCCCGGCGTGTCACCTGCCACTGTCACGTCTAATGCGATGCCGACGTCGGGGCATAATCCGAAGGCGGATGTTGTTGCTCCTCTGCAACCGACTTCTTCTTGAACGGTTCCTACAGCATAGATTGTGGACTCAGTCTTTCCTAGGCGTTTCATTGTTTCAATCATTGCAGCGCATCCTGCGCGGTCGTCAAAGGCCTTGCCGATTGCGATGTTTTTCCCGATTTTGGCGTATTTTACGTCGAATTCTATCGGGTCACCGATTCTCACGCCCATTTTCTTGGCTTCTTCCAAGCTGCTGGCTCCAATGTCCACGAACAATTCATCGTAAGTCATGACTCTCTTGCGTTCATCTTCCTTCTGGATGTGCGGAGGCTTCGAACCTACGATGCCGTGAAGGGCCGCCTTTTCCGTGTGGACCTGCACCTTCTGTGCCAACAAAACACGGTCATCAATGCCGCCCAGTTTCATAAACTGAAGGAAACCTTCTTTCGAGATAGTCTTCACCAGCAAGCCTATTTCGTCCATGTGGCCTGCAAGCATTATTTTGGGAGCGTTTTTCTTGCCCTCTCTTATTCCGATTATGTTCCCGAGATTGTCCTCTTTGACTTCGTCAACGTAAGGGTTCAGAAACTTGCGCATCA
>CAYPRE010000005.1:0-7932 GCA_964413045.1 uncultured Candidatus Bathyarchaeia archaeon | reverse complement strand
CCGAGATTGTCCTCTTTGACTTCGTCAACGTAAGGGTTCAGAAACTTGCGCATCAACTCTTTCACTTCGTCTTCCCTTCCCGTCACTCCGCAAGCGTTAGAAAGTTTTTCCAAAACCTCCAGAAAAGACATTGCCGAATCCTCATTGGAGAGCTAAAGTATATTTTTCATATTAAACAATTGTGGTGTTGTCCACCAATGAAAATCCTTAAGCATTCCACGCATTCACTAGAATAGGTGTTGTGTTGCCAGAACAGAGCTACAAAAAAGTGTTCATCTTCTTGGACACGGACAAACATGCAAGTCCATTCGACATTCTCACGACCATAGACCTCTTCCCAGATTCCTCAATCATAAAGTACGAAAACGTGACGCCGGAAGACGCTGAAAAGATCGTTCACGATGCAATGTTCCCAAGAGGCCCTGAAGGAGCGAAACACACGAAACTCTTCATTAACGGACACGATCCTGAGCTTGTTAACGACGTTCTCGAAAGAATCAGCAAAAGTATGTTTCCGCCTTTCGAGCTTGCAGTGATAGTTGACCCGCGAGGAGCCTACACAACCGCCTCCGCAGCCGTTGCGAAAACCTTGGAGCTTTCACGTGCGAAAGGCTTCGGAACTCTAGAAGACAAGAAGGTCACCATTCTCGCTGGAACAGGTCCCGTTGGACAAACCGCTGCAAGACTATATGCGTCCGAAAAAGCTGAAGTCATCGTGACTTCCCGTTCACTTCAAAAAGCGATTTCCGTTGCCACGAAGATAAACGAGGATTTTGAAGGAGAAAGAGTCAGAGGCGTAGAAGCCCAGGCTCCTGAGAACATTGGGAAAGCCTTGGAAAACGCCGACATCGTGTTCTCAGCCGGAGCAGCAGGAACAGAACTCCTCCCGATGCAGATACTGAAGGAATATGGGAAAAAATGCAGAATAGTCGCAGACATCAACGCGATCCCTCCGCTAGGAATTCAAGGCCTGGATTCAAACGATGACGGAAAAGAGTTTTGCCCTCGGATCTTCGGAGTGGGCGCTCTGATTATTGGAAAACTCAAGAACAAAATAGAAAAAGCACTCATCAGAAAAGCAGCTGACGAACCCAATGGAATATTCAGCTACAAAATGGCTTTTGAAATAGCCAAAGACAGCCTAGCAGAGAAAAAGCCCAAAGAACCCCAAAGCCCCGCAAGCGAACCTCAGAAACATTGGCTACCCTGACGTCAAAGCCACGACGATTTCGGAAGCAACCTTGTCCAATTCCTTCCTATCTGGTTTGGAACCATATCTTGGTCCGAATTTCATTCCAAAACCATCACCCGCGTAGCGAGGAATCACGTGTAAGTGCACATGAAGAACTTCCTGTCCAGCAACTTCACCGTCTGCCAGCAGCAGCATTACACCTTCACACTTGATGTTTGACAGCCGCAATCCCTTAGAGATGCGCATTGCAACACGAAACATTTGAGCACCTGTTTCCTCGCTGAGACCAGAAAGTTGCGCAGCATGAACCTTGGGCACTATCAACACATGACCAGGGTTCACTGGAAGAATATCCATGAATGCCAACACCTGAGCATCAGAATACACAATGCTCGCTGGTGCAACTCCCTTTCCAATTCGACAAAAAATGCACTCAGTCACAAGCTATTCCTCAGAGAACTAGACCCTTCAGGAACATATATCAATACATCTGACACTACACGCAGGTACTCTGGAAAATGCTCAACGTTAGGCTTTAAAGGGAGACTTTCATTATTTTTCTGGACACATCCAATTCTAGGATCGAAACATCATGAGTGGATCTAACTCAACCGGCAACTCTGGTTCGGGAAAGGCGATAGTAGCGGAGCATCTGTGCAAGGTCTTCAATGTCACAAAAGGAATTCTCCACAGAACCAAGACTCAGGTCGTTGCAGTCAAGGATATCTCCTTCGAGGTCGATTACGGTGAACTGTTCGGCGTGGTTGGCCCCAACGGCGCAGGCAAAACGACCACGATAAAAATGCTGACCACGATGCTTATCCCGACGTCTGGCAAGGCCTTCGTGCTCGGCTACGATGCTGAAAAAGACATCACAAAAGTCAGGGAAAGAATCGGCATAGTCTTAGGTGGTGAAAGAGGACTCTACACGCGAGTCAGCGCCGTAGAAAACCTGAACTACTTCGCCGACCTCTACGGCGTCCCAAAGAACGTGCGGGACAAAAGAGTCAAGGAACTTTTGGATTTCATGGGTCTTTCTGACAGGGCTCATGACCGTGTGGAAACTTTTTCCAAGGGCATGAAACAGAGACTTCATTTGGCAAGAGGATTGATCAACGACCCAGACATAGTCTTTCTCGACGAACCCACCGTGGGGCTTGACCCCGAAATCTCGATAGAGACAAGACGGATGGTTAAGGAGCTGGCCGAGAAGGGAAAGACGATCCTCCTGACGACACATTATATGTTCGAGGCTGATGAACTCTGCAAAAGAGTGGCAGTCATAAGAAACGGTGAGATCGTGGCCCTCGACACGCCTTCAGGCCTGAAGAAATACGTCATGGACACGAGCGTCGTCGAAGTTGAAGGGTTCGGAATCACAGACAAGGAAGTTGAAAAGTTCAAAGAAGTCCCTGACGTTCTATCGATAAGCGCAGATCTGGGTGAGAACAAGCAGGTCCTCAAGATACAAACGGCCAAGGGCTCAGAAATAATAGCCGAGGTTCAGCAGATATTGAGGAACAGCCGCATCTACGACATCAAGATAAAGGAACCGACACTTGAAGACGCTTACTTGCGACTTGTCGAGGGTTGAAGGAGCCGTCAAGTATGCCGCAACCCTTGCGAGTTGTGTACAGCGCTTTCAGGATGGCTATGCTCCACTGGATGGCAGACCCACAATGGGTTATCCCCAACATTATCGCGCCCTTCGTTTTCACCACAGTAGCATTGACGCTCTTCAAGAATTCTTCAGGACCACTTGGGCTGTACGCTGTTCTGGGAGGAGGAATGATGGGAATGTGGGGGAACACGATATACTCGTCAGGTTTCGCGATAGAGTTCGAAAAATGGCAGGGAACTCTGGAAGAAGTCATAGCAGCTCCCTCAAAACTCATACATGTAATAACCGGAAGAGCAATTTCTAACGCTCTATTCGGTCTCACCAACATGGTTGCAGTACTGCTGATAGCTGCTGTCGGATTTCAGATACCCCTAGGAATCACTGACCCCCTGCTCTTCACAGTGTCGCTGATCCTTACGCTTCTCTCCGTGTCGGCTCTCGGCTTAGTCTTCGCCTCTTCTTTCGTCCTCTCCAGGTCCGCCCAAGCGCTCACCAATGGTCTAGAAACCCCACTGTACATTGTTTCAGGCTCAATGTTTCCAATAGCCCTGCTTCCGTTCTGGATCCACCCAGCGGCCTATATACTGGGCCCAACATGGGGAATAGACGCCATCAGACTGGCCACGAGTTCTCAATATGCTTCACAAAGTTTCTGGGCAGGCATGAGCCCTAACACAGCCTTGCTTCTCGACCTCGCCGTCATGGTCGCAATCACAATAGCATATGCTCTCATCGCAGTTGCTCTGTTCAAAATAGTGGAAAAAAGAGCAAGAATAACGGGATCGATGGTGCAGGCATGAACAACCTAAAGGTCTTCTTCAGCAGCGCAGTGTTCTCGTTCCGCGCTCAGTTTGATTGGCTGAACCCGTCCATGTGGCTGACAATGAAGATCGTGCTGTCATTGTCGCAAATGGCATTCTTCGTGTTCGTGGGACTGTTCATACCAGGATCAACGCCAAGCCTCATCTCTTTTATCGCCATAGGCAACGCCCTTCAGAGCATTTCTTGGAACACCGTCTTCTCAGTCATCAACATAACGGGACACGACAAATGGGACGGAACCCTGCCGCTCGTGCTCGCAACTCCAGCACACAGATTGCCTCTTTATATAGGCAGAGCAATGATTCACGTGCTCGACGGACTGCTCAGCGCAGCAATATCGTTCTTCTTCGCCGCATTCATCTTCGGAGTAGACTTCAGCCACACCGATGCACTCGCAATGGTCGTAGCAGTGGTGCTGACAGCCTTCACTATGGCGGGTTTCGGCCTGCTCATCGGCGGCTTTTCCTTCTTCTTCAGAAACCCAATGGTGTTCGCAAACATATTCACCTTCATCCTCCTAATCTTCTGCGGCGTCAACTTCCCCGTAGCAAGTTTGCCAACAGTCATCCAGCCAATATCATACATATTTCCACTAACATACGGCATAACAGCCACCAGAAACGCCGTTGATGGCCAAACCCTGCTTCAGATCTCACCGACTCTCGCGCAGCAAATCCTGGTCGGTGCAGCCGCAATGATCATAGGTTATCTTCTCTTCCGATTGTTCGAAAACAGCGCGAGAAAGACTGGAAAAATAGAGGCAATATAGAAGCAGAGGCACATCCGTGCAGGTCGTGACGTCGGCAACCATCTTAGTAGGTTCAATATTATTACTATTATTATGCGTCGGACGACTTGTTCGGCACTGGTAAACGGTGCAAACGGCAGTTACATTTCAGTTTGGAACTCCATCCTTGGAATCATTTTCGCTCCTTTTGATAATGGGTGATCTGTCGATAGTTCTCTCGCTGTCCTTCCACTTGAAATCGGTAAAATTGGCAAAATGAGTTAGGTCATGACTCTTGCAACGCTGTGGAGTTTCCTCCTGGCAAGAAGCGTTGAGAACAAGGCAAACACGAGAAGAACTACTACAAAGTAAGAAGCGGAGTATTCTGGGATCACAGAGTAACTAAAGGTGTAACCAACATCTTTCGTCGTGATAAAGTTACCAGCATTGTCCTCTGCCCAAATCGTGTAGGTCACATTAGTACCGTACGCAAAAGCTGGCAAAGTCGCGATCCACACCTCTGCCTGCGCGTTTGTCATCGTAACGGTCATGCTTCTTGAACCGGAACCGTCAGTGTAGGTATAGTTCAGAATCACGCTCTTGATGGCGGTCACGTTATCAGTCATGATGACAGTTACCGTGACGTTGTCTTCAGGAAAAACGCTGTTCTCGGTTGGGGATTGTGTTACTTGAGTAATGTTCGGTGGAGTCACGTCTACCAAGAAAATGGCAGTTCCCGAGAACCCCGAGTTTCCGACTGTGTCATTAGCGTAGACAACAAGAGAGTGGACACCTTCAGATAGGGCAGTGATCGTTGTGTTTCCTGCTACAGTAACGTTCGTCCAGCCATCTAGACTGTACCCGGTCCAACTGGTCGACTCATTAACCGTAAACGTCAAAACAACATCCCTAGTAGCGTACGTCTTGTTCTCAGGCGAAAGAACAGTGACTAAAGGCGGGGCAGTGTCAACCGAAAAGAAGATGTTGTTTGAGGCGGCCATGTTGCCGACCGTGTCGTTGGAATAGACAACCACGTTATGTGAACCGTCAGACAGACCTGTCAGTGTCGTGTTTCCTGTTATTGTCACGTTTGCTCCGCTGTCTAGACTGTACCCACTCCAACTTGTCGACTCATTAACCGTAAACGTCAAAACAACATCCCCAGTTGAATACGTCCTGTTCTCTGGCGAAACAACGCTAACCAAGGGCGAAGCAGTGTCTTCCTGGATCACAATGGTGTGAGTTGAGTGAGTGTAAGCGAAGTAGACCCATCTGTGAGTTGAGTTGTCACGCAAGTTAGTTTTCAACTGTAATACAGGTGTCAGCCCGTTGTCGATCACTACCTGCAAGTAGGCAGGGTTGATCACGTTGTGTGGTATGACAATGTTGCAGAAACCGAAAGTGCCGTGAGCTCCCTCAACGTCCAAGCTTATTTTACTTTCCAGAACAGAGTACTCAAAGTTTTTCACAGTGGAATTTGAGAAGACCTCAATTGTCTCACCTGATTGCGAACGGAAGCTGGAAATAGTGCCCATCAGCGGGTAGTTGTCAGTGTTGTTCACGGCGATGACAAATGGAACATCACCGACCCCATCATAATTCAAATCAGCACCTGCATAATTACTCCAGCAGTTTCCTTCTGCTCCATCATCCCATATGTTGCCAGAAAGAGAAGCATCGACATGTACCTGATTTGGGTTGTTAAGCAAGTTGTTATGGTAGAAGATATTGCCCAGCGAAGAGTCGATGTAGATGCCCAGCACGTTGTTGTTACCTATGCTGTTTCCGAGCACACTGTTGTAATTGGAAGAATAGTCAAGTCTGACACCGTCGCCCCCATTTGCCAATATACTGTTGAAACATATACTGTTGTTTGAAGAACCATAAAGCCCGACTCCCAACAAGGCGTTACTCGTTATGTTATTCCCTGAAATGACGTTTTTCAGGGCTCCAACCAGATACACGCCCCTGCCAAAACCTCGAATGTTCAGGTTCCTCAAGGTCACGTTGTTGACCACAATCAGGCTGATTCCTTCTCCGCTTCCGCTTCCCTGCAGTGTTTTGCCATTTCCGTCGATGACCACGTTGCTTCTCTGAACCACTATCATTGAATTCACGTTCTCGCTCAGCGTGTATGTAGTATTGTCGAGAGTCGAGATCGATGCATTGTCCGGGTCAATGGTGCCATCGGTCCGAATGTATATAGTCCCAACATAGCTCACGGGAGAGAAGACTGCTCCAAGAGTGTGGTTACTGTTCATAACCAAGCTTAACGGGTTGTCCGAACCCGCGTCGGAACCGTCTAGGACCCAATGGGCAAGCCTGTAGCCCACGTCAGACGTGGCGACGAGTTGGACAGTTGCTCCCGCCTCATAATAGTGGTCTCCCGAGGATAGGCTAAAGGTTCCGTTTGCTGACTCGATCACTGTCAAGGTGTAGTTGGCGCTTACGAAAAAGGGTTTCAAGGTATAGTTGGACGTCATAACCACCGAAATTGGATGATCGTACTCAACGCTACCGTTCAATGTCCAATGGTCGAAAACAAAATCGTTGTCAGAAATTGCCGTCACCGACACGTTTGTTCCATAGACATATGTGTAGTTGCCAGATGCAGGTGAAGTGAAACCATGTGCATTAGTCAATATTGCAAGAGTCTGTAGGTCACCGCTAGTGACTTGACTGTTCTCGCGGATGAATGGCATCTCTTCCAAGTTGGGATTCAAAAGAAAGGAATACACGGGCGGTGGTGATGCGGGATCGTATGGATGAATTTTGACCGGCATGACTGGATCGGCCACTGTAGCCAATGTTAGGACTGTTTGTCCATATTGCAGGGCTGTGAAGTTGAGCTTGCAAAGAGTTCCCTCTGCAAAGGGCACATAATCAGAGCCAGATAAGGAAAGGCCAAAAATCGTGTAGTTGTAACCGTCATTGGTAGCGCTGTTAAGAATAGGGTCCACGTGTATTGGGGGGTGGCCAGCGAAAACATTGTCATCAGGAATCCAGGCGGCAGTGCAGTTTACGATCGTGCCATTGTATTTTACGACAAGCTGCCAATTGAACAAGCTACTAACGTTGTTCACTCTCACATCGACTGTGAATGCTTGTCCAGGTAACACTTTCAAACTCGCCGGAACAAGCAAGTATTCCGTATCCGCAGAGTAAGAAGGTGCCACAGAAGCAAGCATCATGATGACAAGCACAATCATGACTGCAGAAGCAAATCTATTCACGAGAGTCCTCCAGTGCTGAATAAGCAAAGTAGCCAAATATCATTTGTGGATCAGTCGTACCGACCTCTCCTGACTGAGCCTTACCGCACACTCTTGAGTCTGCTTTGCGGACACAAAACAGTTTATTCCACTCGGAGTGGTTGTTCCTTTATGCCTCAACTGCGATTCGACAGCGGCACGTTACTGCTCGACGGCAACGTCGGAACGCCATACGGCAAATGGGACCCCCGAGTCAACTGCTATAGGATAAAGGCCATGCATTACAAAGACGTATTGAGCTATCTGGAAGAAAGCG
Source organism: uncultured Candidatus Bathyarchaeia archaeon (assembly GCA_964413045.1). Taxonomy (GTDB): domain Archaea; phylum Thermoproteota; class Bathyarchaeia; order Bathyarchaeales; family Bathycorpusculaceae; genus JBGQMW01. Next base: position 42 of record CAYPRE010000005.1, on the reverse strand, counting down.
AACTCGAGTTCAAAGACCAAGTACTAAACCTTCCACCAATCG
>CAYPRE010000004.1:0-20749 GCA_964413045.1 uncultured Candidatus Bathyarchaeia archaeon | reverse complement strand
GACCGATCATCTTTGGCGAGCGCTGGCACAGTAGGTTTTGGAGAAATTGCGCTCGTAGATCGTAAGCCATTCATCAGATTCTGGTAGACGACAATAGCTACATAAAACGCATAGGAAAACATCAATTGAGGACGACCTGCCGCATGCTTCAGATCGCTCGCCACCAAACGTATGCTTTGCCCTATGGTCCACACATCATTCGGTCGATAATGCAGACAATAAGGATCATAGACTGGGATGACTCTATAGCCTTTCTTGCAAATCCACGATTTAATGTACGAATCCTCGTAAGTGTGCAAATGATATGGAATGCAGATGTCCTTCAGGGTTTCAGTCCGCACCAACAGGTCGTGCGTACCTCCCCTGTTCTCAAAGATCTTCATCGTAACCCTTTTAAACAAGTCGAGAACTTTCGTCCCTGCAAGAACTGACCATATCTCAATTCCCCAAATCGCCCCAACATCGTCCTCAATCAACTTCTCTGCTTTCTCGAACCAGCGATTACACAAGACAACGTCGCTATCAACAAACATGAACCAATCGCTTCTCACGTAACCAATTGCTTTCTGTCTGGCGCTAGCTCGCGTTCCCTCATCCTTAATCAGAACAATGTTGCCGTAAATTCTCTGAAATTCTCGCAATATATCCAAAGTCGAATCAGTTGAAAAGCCGTCAACAACAATCAGGTTGCCGACGGGAACGTTTTCGTAAACAGAAGCTAAGCAATCTCTCAGAACTCTTTCACTGTTCTTAGTAAGTAAGACAACATCAATCTTGACCATTTTCAATTTCCTTTCGCCAAGTCTGACAACAGCCCTAAGGTTCTGCGAGACAGTTGCTCGGAAGCAATAGTCAATTCTGACCCTGCAACAGATATAACCTTGACGAATCTTCGCGTATTCGGCCGGAGTTTTCTTTCCTAAAGACGCGACTGAATGATTCTCTCGGTCTTCTGAAGTGGTTTATCTTCTGCTGAATCCGCCAATAGACAAAATAGCTCTTCGTATTCCTGGCAAATTCTCTAAACCCCCTTTCATGAGAATGAAAGACACTGAACAAAGGATCCACTTCTATCCGGTACCCCCGAGCCAGCATCTCCTTGCTCCAGTCATAGTCCTCCAAGCCGTACTTTCTTGTTTCAGGAATAAACTTGGGCAGATCCTCATCAAATGGATAGAGCCTCCACAACGACTTTCTTATGATACAATTGATCGTTGAACACCAGTCCTGACGCAATATCATCTTCTGAGAGAAGTAGTACATCAGAACGTCAAGTTTCTTAGCTATTCGTCCCTCTCTATGAGGAACAAAGAAACCGCTGACTCCAGCGACCTTAGGATCCCCAAAATGACTCATGCCATCTTGTAGCCATCTTGGCGACGTGGGGAGGGAGTGGGCATTTGTCAAACATACATACTCATTCCTAGCCGCACTGACACCCAAATTGGTTGAATATGCATGAGAAAAATCATCATCAGAGAAAGTGATCAGCCTGACTTTGCCACTAATTCCCAATGCCTTAGCAGTCTCAGATAACTCATTCGCCAAGATTCTTCTCTTCTCACCTGTTGAAAAGTTATCCACGACAATTATCTCGGAAGCCTGGACAGTCTGCAGAGCTAAGTTTTTCAGAAGTTTACAAAGATATGTTTCATTGTCTCTTGTTCTGATAATGACAGAGGCTTTCAAATTCGTCTTCTTTCATCCCCGTTATTCAGGCACACCTTGCATGGAAGTATTTCCATTTGTAGCATATAAAAACTTCAATTGTAGTCTTTCCGACAACATTCACGAACCTCCAAGCTGATTGATTCCATGACATCCCAAAACATGTCCGAGGATTCCTCAGAAACTTTAATATGAAAAGGCCAGAGTCATGAGTTAGTCTGAATAGGCGTTCATTTATGACATTGATGGAGAAAACTACAAGCATAGTTGTTCGGTCCTTGACACCGAAAAGGCCCCATCATGCCCAATGGATGATCACTAGGAAATGCAACTATCGTTGCAGAGGATGCAATGTCTGGCAACAACAAGACGAGGATGAACTATCGACCAATGACATAAAGAAAGGGTTAGACATACTAAGGAAGCTGGGTATCGTAGAAATTGTGTTTTCGGGGGGAAATCCTCTTCTCAGAGAAGACATAGGTGAAGTCTTGGACTACGCCTCAAAGTATTTCATAACTACCATATATGACAACGGAAGTATGGCAACGAAGAGAATAGATACCTTACGCCGCGCAGATTTTGTCGCAATCTCGATAGACAGTCTCGATCCGAGAAAAAACGATTACATAAAAGGCGTTCCCGGTGCGTGGGGGCAAGCTATGCACGCTGTCGAAAGGCTACAGCAACAAGGGATCCGTGTAGGTGTAGCCCCCACTATCTCGCAGATCAACATGTACGAAATACTTGACATCACCAACTGGTTCATTGAAAGGAATGTTCCCGTATGGTACAGTCTATATTCGTATGACACTTCTGTTGAAGAAAACCAGCTCTTCAGGATCGGGAGACGGAATGATGAATTCGTCATAACTGACAGGAAAAGCATGGTAGAACTGTGCGATTCCATAATCAGACTGAAGAAAAGAACCGGTCTAGTTCTGATGACGGACCAGGTATTGAACGCTACAAAGACTCTCTACTCCGAGAACAAAAGAACCTGGAGCTGCCAAGCACTTCAGAATTTTCTTATGGTAGATCATCTGGGCAGAGTTGCTGGTTGCCATCTGCACGATCCGGTAGCATCGATTTTTGACCTGCCAACGGTCTGGAACAGCGAAAGGTTGGATGCTTTCCGCAAGAAGTATAGTCTGTGTCACGGATGCACGTACCTCTGTTATATTTTCTATTCTGTACATGGAACAGTGCTTGGCAATCTTCGAATAGCCCGCGAAAGATGGAGGAGCGCACCCTTGCTTTTGAAAAGAACGAAGGCTAGGACTCCAGATCCTGTAATATAGAGATTATGCTCGCTACTTTTTTAATAATTGTTTGATCTAGCTGGATTTCTTCGCTCCTCTCAAGTGAAGCCATCTTCGCTTGAGACAGGATACCATCGACTTCATCTGTTATTCTCCTAGGGCCTGAATCCTTGGGGTTCCGCAACTCAAAAAGTGCAGGCAAGAACATGATCAAAATGAAGCCGACGAGCCCGGAAGCTAATGCGACAAACATCACTGTTGAGGTCGTTTCCAGAGGCATCAATATCTTTTCAGTATCTTGTCTTAACTCATAATATAACTGTTTCCATCACCAGAATGCGCTGTCTTGTGCCAAGAAGCAGTCTTCCTGCCCAGAATCTTTGACAACATCAAGTCTACAAAAGCCTTCGTGCAGATAGGAATATTATACAAAAAAGTGAACATCAAAAGCGAGATCAACCAGTTGGCCCTGGTTCTGCCGTCCAAAAATGCACCAGTTCCGACTTCAAAAAACGGCGCAGAATTCCCAACAAAACTGTAGATGGAAAAAGGAATGACCGACCAACCAAGACCAAGCCAAGGTGATGAGTTAAGAACCAATGGGACAGATATAATCCAGGACAACAGAACAAGAATTGGAACATAGTATACATGTAGCAGAAGTATCGCGTCAAGCTTTGATTTCAATCCTAGCTTCCTGCTAGTGATGACATTCCAACTGTGTTTGAACGCACACTGCATATGGCCTCTTGACCATCTATACCTTTGTCTCCAATAAGCTCGCCAAGTTTCAACCGCTTCCTCATAACATTCCGCATCACCAACATAACGAACTCTGTATCCTGCTAGATAGACTCTGTACGTGATGTCAGTGTCTTCAGCCAGAATTGATTCATCCCATGCGCCCAACGACTCTAGGAGATCCCTTCTGAAACCGCCAACGGTTCCGCCAAACTGGGCGATCAAACCCAATTTGTCTCTTGCCTCTTGATCAACACGGTAGCCACCTATCCTCTCCAAGGACACAAGCCTTGTGACTAAGCTTTTCGGTTCATTCAAAACGGTCACTCTTCCTTGTACTGCACCAACTTCAGGGTCAGCGAACTCTTTCACAAGCTTTTGCACAATGTCTCTGTTAGGATAGTAGTCTGCATCAAAGCACAAGACTACTTCGCCATTTGCTTTCTTCAACCCAGCATTTAGTGCGGAAGCTTTTCCTCGTCTTCCTTCGCTTTGGTTTCGATGCAGGACTTCGATTCTCGAACAGCTTCTTGCAAATTGATCGGCGATTGCCCCTGTGGCATCTGCGGAAGCGTCGTCTATTACAATTACCTGAAATTTATTGATTGGATAGGACAGTTCGGACATTCTTTTGAGAATCCTTCCAATGACTCGCTCCTCGTTGCATGCAGGAATCAAGATCGACACCGAAGGTTCAGAGGTAACAGTGTGTGGGCAATTTGTGTAACCTTTTCCAGTATTCTTGAGCACCGTCAACGTGAAAACATAATGGCGAATCAGATAGGCCAGCATTATGCCCACAAGAACTAGAAATATGATCTCAAGCATTTCAACCATCAAGTTTCAACCCTTGCGAACACTGCCTTCAAGAATCGTTAAAGTGATTGAATAAAACGTGACGATCCAAATCAAATTAACAAAAGGATTTAGAAAAGAACATAAAACATTGACTGTTTTTCCATAATAGCTTGCGAACATTGATAACATTTTGTTCCATAGTAAGCCAACAGTTTCGCAGGCCAGCAACATGAAAACCTTCTTTGTCAAAGGCCCGTTCAGCGGAAAAGTCAAAGATACGAAGAGAAAGTTGAACGCTACCAGAACTGCGGAATTCTCTGCGCTAAGATAGTTGGAGACCAGAAGAGCACACGACAGAATCGTTGAAACTACAAGACCAAAGAAAACGTGCCTGAACTTCCAATAACCCGCTGAGTTACCCCTTGCCACTGTCTCCGTTCTGAGAGACCTCGTACGTTGACACTCTGGTCTATCTTCCAAAAGAATCACTCGACTATAGGACACTTCTGATGAGAAGCGCTTATTTTACTTTTGGTTGTCCAAAACTTGACCTGCGAAAATCAATAATCAAGCCGTGCAGTGGTATTGTCGGCAGTAAGTAGAAAGAAGAACCAAAATCTCCACTGAGAAGACCTTAGGAGCCGGCAGAAGCCAGAACAATCTTGTTCAACATCACACTAAGTACTTGAAGGACCTGATCTCGATCAAGATTATCGGTGTCTAGAACAAAATCGAATGGTTCGAAATCTTCGCCTAGGCTGAAGCCATACAATTTTCTGTAGATAGCCTTAGTCTCACTTTCCTTTTTTCTGAGCGCTTCAAAGGCTGCTTTGAAAGACATCCTGTCCCTCTCTGCAATTCTCCTCACTCTTTTTTTAGGCGAAGCCTCCAACCATATCTTGAAGCCTCCCTCGAATAACCAAGGCATCGTCCAGCTATCTAGAACAACGTTTCCTTTCTTTGCCATGCTCAATAGTTTTCTGTCGACTTCTTCGTCGAACCTGAAGTTTCTGCGCCTGTTCGCGAGAAAAAGTATTCCTTCTTTGCTTTCCCACCAACCAAAATGTGCCGGCTCGTAACCTTCTTTCAGAGCCAATGCCTTCAGCGTGTCTCCACCCGAAACGAAAGTAAGGCCGCATTTCTCTGCGATTTTTCTTGCGACTGTACTTTTCCCACTTCCCGCCATACCACAAACGCAGATTACCAGATTTCTAGCTATGGCTGCTTTCTGTGCTCTGCTAGCAGTCACAGAACCATCTCCCAAGTGTCTTAGGATGCTCTGGCTGCTTTCTTCATATAGCCTCTAAGGAACTTATGGCACACATTCCCGCCATAAATGCGCCAAATCCTCTTCTTGCCCTTATTCAGCTTACCAACTTTTCGTTGCGAGAATCCAGAAGTCCCAAACAGGGGTTGACCACACGCGCTGCAGAGAGGCAAGCCAGAAGCCTTTCTTTTATAGGTCATGCCTCTTCCCCCACCAGGGAACGTCTTGCTGGAACGTTTTCTGCTTCGAGTTCGTCTGCTTGGTCGCGGCATCTCAGTCACTTACCTCTGTCAATTTGAAAACGTGCGAGAAAACTGTGCCGAAGAGCATAGAACACAATAGATACCACCATATTAGCGAATAACTGAAAATCGGAAGAGGAAGGTTCGGTCCTATGCCCGGCAGGTAGGCGAGGGAAATCGACGAATTATTCACAGAGTAGAACCCTCCGAGGAACGACCACATCAAGAAAAGAGGAATCAGGAACAGAAGTGAGACTTTCATTGACTGCCACATCATTTTGGACTGAAGCCCCATAATGTATTTCTGTTTCCTCATGAGCTTGTCCACGGTTTTTTTGTCCTTTGAACGTTGAGCTTCGCGCAGATCCTTGTTCCAAGCTGCGATCTCTTTTCTCCACATCTTTGCCCTCTCTGGATTTGTAAGAAGCCGATTTACCAACGTGGTCAGCAAAGAAATCAACAAAGCAAGAACAAGTATGAAAAGAGTGGAATAAGGTATCTCTTTCAGGATCGGCGGCAAGTCTAGTAGTAAATTGAACACCGCGAACAACCTTCCAATGGATGCAATTGCATAGATTATTCTCCAAAGAGTCGCCTAAACGCCGGGTACATTTCAGATGCTCTTTCCTGCATAAGCACTTCATAGTATTGATAGACTATTCCTACAGAGAGCAGTATGCCCATTCCTGATCCAAATACTCCGAAGAAATCTGTCACCCCGGCAATAAGTCCTACGATTACTCCGCCAAGAACTGTAACGGCAGGTATGTAACGTTTGAGAATTGACTCAATAGCCTTCCCAGATCTTCGGTAACCAGGAATCTGCATCCCAGAGTCCACAAGCTGTTTGGCTACTGTTGAGGGACCCAAGCCGCCAACTTCAAGCCATGTCAGCGAAAACACAATACAGAAGGCAATAAGTATTCCAAGATAACCGAAAGCTTGGAGTGGGTCGTGCATGACACCCGTAAAGCTTCGAGGAGCAGTCACGTAGTATACGAGTCCTCCGACGGGTTGAAGTTGCTGATTCGTTCCAGTTCCAGTGAAAGTGTATTGTCCCAAGATATTCAACCAGAAATTAGAATTGGTTCTGTTATACGAACCCCATAGAAGCTGCGAGAAAAAGTACACGTTGGCAAAAAGGGCTGAAGCAAAGATAACTGGCAGATTAGATACGTAAAGTAGTTTTATTGGATATCTGCTTCGGTAACCTTTGTATCCAGCATATGATAATGGAAGCTCAACTCTTACTCCATTCATGTAGATTATTATCAGGAAGGCACCGATCGTAGCTAACAGACCCAGCAAAGACGGATTCTGCGGGTTTTCTCTCAACCAAAGCATCGAGAAAGGTTGGCCTGAAGCCACTACCTGACCCAACCTGAGAAAGAAGCCATACGCTCCAGTTTCACCTATCGCAGGTGCGGGAGAAAAAGACTGCCAGAAAATGTGTTGAGCAACTCCAGCCATGATAAATAGACTTATTCCGCTACCGAATCCCCAACCCTTTTGAACAAGTTCATCAAGCAATAACACGACGATCCCAGCGGCTATCAGTTGAAGGAAGACTATTACCGCAGTAGTACCTGCTAGGTTTCCATACATTCCGCCGATGATGTAGGCTGAGGCTTGAACGCCAGTCAACGCGATAGAAAAAACCTTGCTTGCAGTCGTGAAGAGACCCCTGTCCTCAGGATTACCCATATCGGCCTGCACAATGTTAGATCCCACCAGAAGCTGAAGAATCAATCCTGCTGTCACGATCGGACCTATTCCAAGCTCCATCAGGCTACCGCGACTGGAAGCAAAAATGATTCTCAACGCAGCAAGTTCGCCTAAGGCGCTTTTCTGTATGCCGTACAGGGGCACTTCAGACATTACAAGAAAGACCACGAGAACAAGAGCGGTCCAGAAAAGCTTCTCATTAAACCGAACCTTGCGTTCTGGTTTCTTAACTTCTGGTATGATCCTCGCAATCGGTTTGAATAAACTGAGGAACCTACCTGCCATAGTTCAACCTTTACTCCTCAGTCCCTTGAGTAATGACCGAAACTTGTCCGCCAGCTTTGTCGACCTTGTCTGCGGCGGACTTTGAGCAAGAGCGAACCTTCACGATCAACGGTCTTGTGATCTTGCCAGTGCCCAGAAGTTTGGTATAGCCAAGATAATTCAAATCTATGATGGGCCGGTCACTCTCTTTATTGGTTGAAAGTTGTTCAGCCAAAATTTCAAGTTTTTCAACGTTTATCGTGTTTGTCACTGTCTTAAGACTCTTCGGCGAGGTGAACCCATTTTTGCCGTAATAGTCTGGTTCATATTTTATTACGTACGACCAAGATCCTTTGTGTCTTCCCGGATTTCGATGTCCTTTGGATCCTGTTCGTCTGTGTTGACCTACTCGTCCCCAGCCACAAGTCCTTGAACCTCTTCTCTTTCTTGTTTTCCGAAGATTGTGCGGCATTTTCTAACCTACTAACTTGTCAATTGTCTTCTCTTTTGCGGCCTTTTTCAATCGTATTTCAAGCACCCCATTTTTATATGTTGTGCATAAAGTGCTTGGAATGACTGGTCTTGGGAGATTTAAGCTTTTACGGTATCTGCGATCCAACGCCTCGACGGAAAGTGTCAGTCTCTGGTCTTTCACATCTATTTTAAGGTCTTCTCTGTTGCAACCGGCAAATTCTGCAACAACGGAGATCTCATTTTCGTTTTCGAGAATATCAATCAGGGGTTTCGGTTCCCTTGATGTTCTTTCTATCGAAACAGTATGAGTCGCGCAAGTGTACGGACGCACTTTCCATTTGATTCTTGAACTCTTTTGGGCCGTTTTTGCAGTGTGCCTGCACTTTCCTTTCTTGAAGACCTTCAAGATATCAAATCTTTTTGATCTCTGACTTCTCCGCCATCTTGCGCTCAAATTCAACTCCCCTCGAATACAAGGCATTTCAGAAGCTATTATAAAACGTATCGCAAGCAGGTGCTTCGAAAGCAAAGAGTGGATTAAGCGTAAACGTCGAGTCAGACCATGCGCTCCAAGAGCTTATCGATTTTGTCGCCACGATATCCCAGTTCCCCGCCCGAGCCATATCCTTTTTTTATGTTTCCTTTGTAACCTTTTGTCGGCGGATGAAGCCTGAAGACTGTCTGTATGTCTGGTAGCTTCCAGTATTCCATCCTACAACCATGCACGGCTGCCGCAAGATCCTCCAAAGATTGATAACCGACTTTCCTAGCATATTCCGGCATCAATTTCTTGTTGCCTTCAAGCCTCCCCCTCTTCTTTATGAGAAGTGTAACGATCTCTTGAGAAGGTTCTCCGTATGTTATGTAATCGCGCACAGTGTTCACCATTCCGATAAATGATTCACGATCATCTATCAGAACCGCATAATTGTTTTTCGTCAGGTGGAGCATCTTCAAAGTTTCCCTAGCCTCCAGCGAGGCGCTAATAGTCCCGCGAACCCTGACGGTTGCAATGCACCTACGCTGATCTGTTTTTCCGGTCAATCACTTCACCCAGTCCGTTGGAACGATTAGACTATATGTTTGCTTAAGGGCATCAAATACGGCATAGGCAAAAGAGGGAATTGTACGAGTTGAACCATAACTTCTTGTCCAGCAGTCTTTTATTCCTGCAAGGCCAAGAATGACTTTCGAAACTTCACTCGCGACCAGACCCAAGCCTCTCGGTCCTGGAACAAAGATCACTCTTACACCTCCAGTTTTGCCTTCAACCTGAAATGGTATCGAATGCAATCTTCCGCAACCGCATTCCCAGCTTCCACAGCCACGTCGCACTGGAACAATCTTCAGCCTCGCGTCTGCTGCAGCTTTTTCTATAGCGTTCCGCACCTGGCTTGCTTTTCCAGATCCCAGGCCTATGTAACCGTCTCGATTTCCTACTGCAACAATTGCTTTGAACCGAGATTTCTCACCAGCGTCTGTCTGTTTCTGAACGAGATTTATGTTTATCACTTCCTCTTGCAGATCAGGAACCAGCGCATCCACAATTTGCGATTCTCGCATCTGCAGACCTGCGGTGAAAACCTCTTCGATCGAGGTAATCTTGCCTTCTTGAATCATCTTCCCAAGGCGCGTCCTAGGAACCCACTCTTCAACACTCTCTGACGATTGTCTTCTGCTTCTATTGTCTCTTCTTCTTCGACCTCTAGACATCAATTCCTCTTACCTCCGCTCTTAAAAGCGGCCATCATGTCTGCCTTCACCTCTGCAACATGCTTTGGAAGTGTTTCGGGCGGCACTTTGCATTCTAAATATCTTGAAAACTTTGACTGATATTCGTCAACGTTGGAGGTCAGATGCTCCGCATACTGAGCAATATGCTCACCCCTTGCCCTTTTCTCGTCGGGCAGTTTTTCTTCACTATGCGGTACGTCTATCTTTGCATCCAAGACACCCCTGAGAACGGCAAAGATCCTCGACCCCTTTGATGGTGGGCACAGCCCAATGTCCATAATGACTTCGTTTACCCCTTTGGCTTTGGCCTTCAAACCGCATAAGAACCCAGTCAGATAGGCTGCTGCAAGGTTTCCTCGAGGAGGTTTCCATCCATACTTTTGTACCAACTCTCTGCTGTGAGCTGAAACCAAGACCTCGTCACCAATGGGTTTTGCAACAACTACTTGGGCCAATATGTTGTTGATGCTGCTACGCGTCACAAGCCTAGGTTTTCCAGAGAGTAATAGGGCTTTTCGTGCCTTGTAATCCGTTTTTCCTTCTCTCCTTCGACGGAATGGAACACAGTAGCGCGAGTTCTTGACCAACTAGCGTTTCCTCCAAAGTTCATGCGTCTTTAGGTAGCGTTCCAGGTCCGCGATTGACTCAAACCTTCCACTGCCAGCCATCCTATACAGTTTCCCGTATTCACTCTCAGGAATTATCTTCTTGGCCTTCAGCATGCGTAGCTTCTTCCGTAATGCACGTATCTTACTCATCCAAGCTTCTTTCTTGGAAACGCGTGCATGAGGAGAACCTGTTCTGCTGCCCATTCCACTTCTTCTACCCTTCTTTTTCTTTAGGTGAAGCGCCTTGGCTCTACCCCGGCTCACACCCATTTCTGGAAGTGGTTTGATCGTTCCGACATGTATTAGTTTTCTGATGTCGTCTCGGGTTATCGCACCAACTGCATCTTCATTATGTTCAGGATCTATCCAGACGCGATTTTGACCGATTTTAAGTAGCTGTGCTGCTAGACGGCGTTGACTATTCAGGTTTGTCATAGGTGTTCTTCCTTCATGCTAGTTTCTTGGGCATTTGCTTTTCTGCCCGTTTTCTTTGCGCCTGAGGATTTCTCGGCTTTGTCCGACTTCACTTTCGGTTCTTCGGTTTGATCAGGCAATTCTTCCTCTTCTTTTGTTTCCTTTTGAGCTGCTTCTTTGGTTTCTCTCGCGTTCAGGACTAGTATCTTCTTTTTTCTTGCCTCACTAAGAATCTGGATTCTTTTCCTCTTACCGACTGTGTGCGCGATCCGTGCGGCCTGTGTCTTTTTTTCGATGAGTCTGAGTTGCTCCAGATTGTACACCAAAACTTCGCTTCGACCTGATGGATGGAGGCCCCTAGCCACTTTCGGTCCTCGATAGCCGACGCTTACATGAGGTGGCCAACCTTTGACACTCATTCTCACCTTATTGTCTAAACCTTGCGGATTACGCCAATTCTCCTTCAACCGCACGTATCTCCAGCTTTCTGGTCTGACGAACTTGGGTTTTCTTTTCTTGGCAAGCTCCCTCTTTCTAAGTGCTTTCTCGGGGACGACTATCTTTGGTTCACTCATCCTTCTATCCCCTCGCCTTTTTCGTAAATGTAGAGGCCGTCCAAGAAGATTCTTGGGTCTTTCCTTTTGACTTTGGTAGCCTGCTCGATATTTGCTGCTGTGTGACTTACATTCTCCAAGTCTGTGCCCTGAACAAGCACATCTTCGCTAAGGATCTTAACTTGAACGTCTCCTATTATTTTGGCCTTTCTCGGGCTTCTTTCACCAGTGAAGTTTTCGATCAGGATTGTTCTCTCCTTGAGTTTGACCGAGATGGGAAAGTGTGAGAAAACAATTTTGACCTTGTAGGTAAAACCCTTTCTGACTCCGGTTATCATGTTTTGAACATGGGAGTGGATTGTTCCAACCATCGATGCTTCCTTCTTGCGAGGCCATTCGGCCCAGATGTTGAGGCTTTTGCCATCGAGCTTCATGGAAACGGGTGCAAACGAGAAATCCCGAGTTAGTGTTCCTCTCGATCCGTTCACTGTGATTTTCCTTCCTTCCAAGTTCAGTCGTACATCTTCTGGAACCTGAACAGTTCTTGACACCGTAATTGCTCGCATCTGCAGCACCCACTAATAGATGAACGCTAGGAGTTTGCCTCCGACGTGCTTTTCCCCCGCTTCCTTGTGCGACAAGACCCCGTCTGAAGTCGAAACAACAAGCAAGCCTACGTCTCTTGATGGAAGAAACTTCTTCTCCCATTCTTCAAAACTATCTGTCCTTACCGAGAAGCGCGGTCTGATCGCTCCACATTTATTTATTCGACCTAGGAGCTGAACTTTGAATTTTCCAGAGCGACCGTCATCAATGAATTCAAACTCACCGAGGTATCCATTCAATTGCATAATCCTGAGGACTCTGCCCAGAAGTTTAGAGGCAGGGCTGATTATACATTCACGTTTATTTCGCATTTCATTATTTACTACTGTGATCAAACCGTTTGCCAGTGTGTCCATTATCCTGCTCCTCTATTATTCATATTTCTTGAAACCTAGCTTTTTGGCTACCTCCCTAAAGCACTGCCGACATAAATATAAATTGTAGCGTCGAATGACTGGACCATAGGACCCGCACCGACTGCACGGTCTTGCACCTTTTCCGTATTTTCTTTCCTTTTTGACCTTCTGTTTTCCCATAGTTCAACGCCTTCTACACGATTTCCACTCCAAGCGCATCCTTGATGAATGCCATGGACTCTTCACGTGTCAGAACATGTTCGGGGCCTATCTTGGTCTTACCTTTCCTTCTATTCTTGACTCTGTATCCAGGACGAGTGACAGAAACGCAGATATCCATCCCGAATATTCCTACTTCGGGGTCATATTTTACACCGGGTAACTCGATGTGTTCTTTCACGCCAAACGAAAAGTTGCCCTGCCTGTCGAAGCTTCCGCCTGGAATTCTGTCATCAACTACTGTCAAGACCTTCTTCAAAAACTCGACAGCTTCTTCTTCTCTAAGAGTCACCATACACGCTATTGATTCGCCCTTTCTGATCCCGAAGTCTCGAATACTTGCCTTGGCTTTTCTCTTGCACGGCACATGTCCTGTTATCTCTTTTAGAACCTTGGCAGCCTTCTCAAGTGGTTCGCCAGACTTGCCAATGCACATGTTGACGACGACTTTTTCGATTCTCGGTCTAAGCATTGGTTGCTTCTCCCAAATCTTGCGCACTTCATCCTCAGACAACAGGGGCATCCTCCTTCAGAGTTATGAGTGGCTGTGTTTCGCCGATTGCAAAGACAAAATTGAGGATAGTCTGATACTGCCTGTCCCGGTCGTCCTTGATTGTTACGAGTGCATTCCTTCGTTTCTTCCCCTGCGCCTTTTCGATCTCGATTATCTTGCCATATTTGCCCACATTTTTTCCGCCAGTTATTAGGGCATAATCTTTCTCCTTCATTCTGGCGTGCTCCAGAATTTGCCTATCTGGAAGACTTATTTTCAGAGTATCAAGAGTTTCGTAGACAACATCTTGTGAATTCTTGGGATCAGTAACCTTGAGCAATATGCTCGAGCCATCGTGAAGATGGAGCTGAGTGTCACTTTTGCTAAGAATTGTCTTGTCCTCTATTCTTGAGAGCGTGAACATGGATTCTTCGTTGCTAATTTCATTCAAAACTAGACCTTTGTATGATGGTAATATGCGATAGTTTTTGCCAGTGTCGGGTATTGATATCACGTCCAGTAGGCCGACTGGAAAGTCATCTTTCTTCCTGATCTTGCCGTTGACGTGTATCTTTCCCTGAGACAGTATTGTCTTCGCCTCTTTCCTTGTTTTTGCGAATCCTAGTGCGTCGCGTACGACCACGGCTAGGGGCATGCAGATCTCCAGCGAATGAGGGCCGCTCGTTGGTTTCACAATCCATGCGAATTCTTTGCGATGGATCGGCCAGAACCTTGGGGAGGGTTTTCGCTTAAGCCCTGAAGATGGTCCTTTCTTCCCCAAACTTATTCTCCTCCTTCATTCTTTTTGGCGACGGTACGCTTTGTCTTTCTTTTCTTGGTTTCAGGTTTGCGCTTCTCCTCAGGTTTCGGAGTTACAGTTTCCACTCGGTGCGCACTCGTTTTCTTAACCGTTCTTTTCTTGGTCCTTGTGGGTTTCTTCGATGGTTTCGCTTCTTCAAGTCTCTTCTCTTTCATTGACTGTCTTATCTTTGTTGCAGGTTTCACTATTGGAACTGTTTCCTTTTCGCTGACCGTTGTCTCTACCGTTTCCTCTTCAACAGCCGGCTTGATCTCGGTAATTCCTTCTGATTCTGTCTTTAGACTCTCTTTTGCTTTCGTTTTCGGTTCTAGCCGCGCTTCTTTGGTTTTTGTTCGCGACGATTTCTTTCTTTCCAGTGTCTTCTTACGCCATTTATCGTCGAGATTCAAATGCGTGATCATTGCTTTGGAGGGGTGTATCGGAACGAATATTGTAGTTCCATCGGCTTTTTCTCGAGTCAGTCCTTCTACATAGATACGATATTTTTTCTTGTCTATGCGAGTGACTTTTCCTTCGAACCCTTTGTGATCCCCTCGCATGATGCGGATCGTGTCGCCGTTTCTGACTGGAAAACTTTTCACCAAGTGAGAGGTTCTCAGTTCAGCAGAAAGGTGCATGGCAAAAAGCCTATGGCGTCGGCGGTCTGCCGCAGTGTGAAGCATTTTCCGCTGTTTGGAAGGTTTTGACACAGATGTTTGTATCTGCATTTCTTCAGCCACCTATACTATTATGCTCGCAGCGCTTGCTATTCTGGGCCATCTTTCTGCAGCTTCTTTCGCCACAGGTCCGCGAATTTCAGAACCTTTCATCTCACCTTCAGGCGTAATGACCACCGCCGCGTTGTCTTGAAATTGAATCCAAACGCCGTCTACCCTTCTGAACGGTTTTCTTTGTCTTACGATGACTGCTTGAAAGATCTTCTTACGCATGTCTGGAGTCCCGTGTCTGACGGAGATTGTGATTTTGTCTCCGACCGAAGCGCGTGGGTAACGCCGAAGCCGTCCTTTGTATCCCATGACTTGGACAAGTCGCAAGTCTCGAGCCCCAGTGTTGTCAGCACATCTTAAGACGGCAGGTGGCTGCAACCCTCTAGAGATCTTTGGACCGTGAGCAAGCATGCCCTTCGCAACTAAGGCTCTCTGCTTCGCTTTCGCTGCCACCCTATTTCTCCTCCATCTTCTCAACGACCACGAAAGAGACAGTTTTGCTAAGTGGACGACTTTCAGCTATTGTCACGTGATCACCCTCTTGGGCATCTACACAGGGAGGATTGTGCGAAGGAATGCGACTACGTCTCCGTTCGTACCTCATGAACTTCGAAATGTAGGAAAGATAGTTACGTTCCACAACAACAGTCTTATCCATCTTAGCACTTACAACAACTCCTTCCAGAACTCGGCCTCTCACTGGAAGCCCGCCATGGAACGGGCAGTTTATGTCATCACATGTTTTCTTGGGTTTCTTGAAACTGAGCGACACTACCATAACCTCCGGATACATCTCTTGAGACGGTCCTCTGGTCTTCCAACAAGAAGCTTGCCGTCAATCTCCAGCATTGAGTGATCGCAAGATTCAAAACCGAAAATTGATGAGCTTTTTATCACAATTCTTTTTCCGCCCTCGTTTAGAACCGTAAATGTATTCCGAGTTTCATCGATTATTCTGCCTCTGGCACATACTTCGCGAGCGTAGTTGTTGTTATTGACCTTGGCGCGAGTTCCAATGAACTCTGACCGGATAATATCGGGAGTTATCTTCACTTCCTCTTCCTCTCAGTCCTTGCTTTTCCTGCTTTGTGACTATCTTCATTTTCCACTGTGATTATTTTGGCGATTGCTCTACGTAGAGTCTTGATTCTCGCGGGATTCTCGATTGTTCCTCCTGCATGCACCATTGTCTTAAGCCTAACGAGCTCTGTTTTGAACTCAGTGACCCTCTTTGAGCGATCCTCAGAAGACATGTCACGTATTTCCTTAACGCGTACGAGGGGCATTAACTCGATGTCTCCTTTCCTCCATTCTTTTCCTCAATCGTTTTTTCTTCAGCTGATTCTTCTTCGGCTGCATGTTCCTCATTTTGCTGTTCTTCAGCCATCAGCTCTTTACGTTCTGCTTCATGTTCAGCTTTCTTTTCCTCAGGCGGTGTACCTTCGACGATTTGGATCTTGTCTGGAAATACTGCATCAGGAGGCATTATTCTTACTCTGATTCCAAACATACCAGGTTTCAGTTGGACATGAACCACAGCCTTTTGCATATATCTTAAGGAAGGCTCACCGCACTTGACTAGGTATCCGGCCTTGAATTTTTCATATCTTGCCCTCTCAGTTCTCAGTTTCCCACTGATCACTATCTCCGCCCCCAGAGCTCCTGCCTCCATGACCTGGTTCAATGACCAGAAGCCAGCTCTCCTGAAATGGACACCTCTCTGCAGAGCTGAAGCAACACGGGACCCGACAACATAAGCGTTCAATTCCGGAATCTCAATCTCAGAAACTGAAATCTGAGGGTTTGGAACCTTGAATTTTTCTTCTAAAACACTGGCAAGTTCTCTTATTGTTTCTCCTCCGCGTCCGATCACAAGACCTGGACGCATTGCGTAAATGACTATGTGAGTTCCCAACGGCGTCTTTGATATAATTACGCCACCATAACCAGCTCTTTCGAGTTTCTTCTGGAGAAACTCGTCGATTTCTGTCCTTTTTATGGATTCTGTTATGAAATGTTTGACAACCGACATTACTCTCGTTCACCCTTCTCCGGCCGTTCTTCCAGTGCTATTTCCACGTGGCATGGCGTGTCATAACTTGGCGATGTTCGTCCCTGAGCTCTCGGCATGTATCTTTTGACTTTCATTCCCTGACTTGTCGCGGCATGAATAATGCGCATTCTTTCCGTATCTAAACCCTTGTTTTCTGCGTTCGCTTCAGCACCCTCAAGCAGTCGGAGAATCTCCTTGGCTACCTTCACGGGATATCTGCCCGCGCATGCCTTCTGCAGACCATGGTGGTGTCCGGCTTTCTTTCTGAATCTAGTGTAGGGAACAGGCCTCTTCTTGATAATGACATCTCTTAAGTATCGTTTAGCTTGGGTAAGCATCATACCCTTAATAACTGTACACACTTCTCGTGCTGATTTATGGGACACTCTGATCTCTCGGGCGCTTGCTTTCACTGTTTTCTCAGGGTCAAGTTCTTCTACTATTGAGTATCCCCATTTAGGCACAGTATGTTCCCTCCAGTTGTGCAAATGAACAGCGATATAGCGATTTATATTGTTTTCCTTTAACCAATGGGCTTTCGGCGCGTTCTAAATTCACAAACAAGACTCAAGTTCAAGACGCTCGCCATGAATCGCTGAAAATCAGCAGAACGCCTGACAGAGTATGCATTCCTCTTCGATGCGTTTATGTCTTGGGTTTGAATATTCAGAATCCAAGGATGCGATATTATTGTCAGACAAGACTAAGTATATTACCATGTTGCACGGGGCTGGCGGGACAGTTATGCATGATCTGGTGAAAAACTACTTTGTCAAGCATTTTGGCGGCGCAAGTATCGCGGAAGTTCCTCTTGAAGCTATGGACGATGCTGCTGTCGTTGGGGATGTCGTTCTCAAGAGTGATTCTCATGTTGTAAAGCCTATTTTTTTTCCTGGTGGCGATGTTGGACGATTGTCTGTTTCAGGAACTGTGAACGACATTTCAATGGTAGGCGCTGAGCCGTATGCATTAGCTTCTGGGTTTGTGTTGGAGGAAGGTTTGGCGCTAACAGATCT
Source organism: uncultured Candidatus Bathyarchaeia archaeon (assembly GCA_964413045.1). GTDB lineage: Archaea > Thermoproteota > Bathyarchaeia > Bathyarchaeales > Bathycorpusculaceae > JBGQMW01. Next base: position 2,728 of record CAYPRE010000004.1, on the reverse strand, counting down.
TGAGAGGATATTGGTAAGTATGGAACAGACATGCTCAGAAGCTCATGTGAGTATCGTTACTGGTGACACGAAGGTTGTTGAGAAGGGAAGTCTTGGCGGTTGTATCATAAACATGTCAGGAATAGGTAGAAGGACCGAATCGTTGGATAGCGACATTGCAGTTGTGAGAAAGTTCCGGCCAGATTTTGGTTCGCGTTGGACTTTGGACTCAAACATAAGCGTAGGTGATAGAATAATCCTTTCTGGAACCGTGGGGGATCATGGCCTAGCTGTTCTGTCTGCTCAGCAGGGGTTGAGCTTTGGCAGCGGCATCAAGTCCGATGTCAGACCGTTAAACCTTGTAGTTAAACGGTTGCTCAACGAAGCTGGGGGGATTGTTGCGATGAAAGATCCGACTCGGGGAGGTCTAGCTGACGCGTTGAACGAGTTTAGCGAAAAATCAAGAATTGGCATTTTGATCCATGAGGACAATATTCCTGTCAGGGAAGATGTGCGTGCAGTTTGTGAGATGTTAGGATTGGACCCATTTGAAATCGGAAACGAAGGCAAGTTGATAATAGGAGCTGTAAAAGAAAAAGCTGAGGAGATTCTGGAGACATTGAGAAGCACCGATGCTGGAAGAGATGCGGAGATCATTGGAGGGGCCACGGATGAATTCGCAGGCGTGGCCATGCAAACTGTCGTAGGCGGCAAGAGAATTATTGCCAGGCCAATTGGGGATCCGGTTCCTAGAATCTGTTAGAGATGAGAAGACGAGATGGGAACGCGCCTTCTTCTTGATACTGAAATCACTCGATCTAGGTGGATAACAGATGGGAGTACTTGCTGGGAACTGCTAGTTCCTGAAGCGGAATTCACGGTTTCGCAAGCAAGCAGTGGTCGAGAGAGAATCATCATTTCAGGTTAGGTCGAGATAGTAGAGGACAGTTGTGAACTTGTTGTTCTGGCCCATACTCTGCAAGTTCCTTCGTTGCTGACCATGCAGGCTCCGATGGGATTTTGTGGAGTGCAGGCTTTCATGAATAGAGGGCATTCTGTTGGCTTGATCTTGCCTACTACCACTAAGTGACACCTGCAGCCTTGCTGAATGTCAATTCCCCGTTCAACCTTCACTCCATATTTTGAGTTGGCGTCATAGGATTTGAATTCGCTTTTCAGGGCGAATTTGGATGAAGGTATCGTGCCAAGTCCACGCCAGTTGCCGTCCACCACATCAAAGACGCGCATCATGAGTTCTTGCGCTTTGACGTTACCTTCCCAATGCACAGCCCTTATGTACTCATTCTCCAGATGACATGCACGCTTCCTCTTTTGTTTGATTATCATGTAGACACTCATCAGGATGTCAAGAGGTTCGAAGCCTGCAACGACCGTTGGTATGTGGTATATCGTTGGGAAGATTTCATAGGGTTTCAAGCCTATGATTGTGCTGGCATGGCCTGGCGCAATGAATCCGTCCAGGTTGAGATCTTCCATTTCAGCAAGAAGTTTCATCGCAGGAGGTATGAGTCTGTGGGAGACCAGAAAGCTAAGGTTTTCAGGTGGTTTGTTTAGGACTTCAACGGCGGTAGAGGGGGATGTTGTCTCGAAACCTACGGCGAAGAAGGCGAATTCCTTGGTTTTCTCGGCTTTGGCCATCTTTATGGCGTCGGTCAAGCTGTAGACTATTCGGATGTCGGCTCCTTGTGCCTTTGCGTCTAGAAGCGACGTTTCTGAGCCTGGAACGCGAAACACGTCGCCGAAACATGTGACGACAACTCTTCTATGTGCAAGCTGCACGGCTTCGTCAACTTCCGAAGCGGGAACTATGCAGACGGGGCAGCCTGGACCTGCTATTACCTCTACGTTAGAGGGTAGAAGTGCGCGTATGCCAAAATGTGTGATCGTGTATTCGTGCGTGCCACACACGTGACAGATCTTGATTGTACCTTCATTTTGCGCCGCTTGACGTATCTTTTCTGTAACACGTCTGGCAAGTTCTGCGTCTCTGAACCTTAACTTTTCAGTCATCTTCAACCAAATGCAATGCACTTGGGTTCATGCTTCTGTCTGAAGAACTTCGTTCCACACTCTGAGAGTTTCCAAGGCTTCTTGTTCGTCTAGAACTTGAATTGCGTATCCTGCGTGAACCAATACGTATTCTCCAACCTTGGCGTTCACGAGCGATACGTTTACTTCTCTCAGTACGCCCTCGCTGAAATCTACTTGTGCGAGGTTTTCTTTTATGCTTATGATTTTGGCTGGAATGGCTAAGCACATCTTTATCAGTAGTATGCGAGAATGGCTGAGCAATAAATCCATTATGGTTTAGGTTCAGAAAAAGGCAGATGCAACGGCTTGGCCGAATGACAATCCTCCATCGCCTGGCGGAACAGCTTCGTGAACTAGAAACTGCACCCCTTGAGCTTCAACAAGTTTCCGAATGATGAGCGCAAGTATCTCGTTGCACGCGACCCCTCCAGTGAAGCCGACGGTTCTGACGTCATTTGCGAATGCCTCTTTGACAGCTAATGCTGCGAGACCTCTGGCTATGTACGCATGAGCTGAATATGCCAGGTCTTGTTTGGCATATTCTTGGCGCTTTTCGAATATTTTTGACACTATTTGTGTTGTGTCCAGAACGTTGTTCTTTATGATGGGTGCGAGTCCAAGCTTGTCTTCACCCTTGACCGCTATAGATTCGAGTTTCATTGAAGGCTCGCCCTCATAGGTTCTTTCATGGCATATT
>CAYPRE010000003.1:0-22209 GCA_964413045.1 uncultured Candidatus Bathyarchaeia archaeon | reverse complement strand
AAACTTATTGAAATAAGTTATAGAAGCCACTACGAATAAAGCTTATTAAAAGCACAAAAGCTTACCTAAAGGTGGAGAAGGCTTCGAGAACGGGAGTACCCATGAACTTCATTGAAATGTTGCTGTCAGAAAAGCTCAAGGACAAGAACCCAATGCTTGACCCGTTGGGCTCTGACCGCAAGGTACTCCAAATAGCTTGTCAGGACTTGACGAACAACCTCAAAGTCCACTGGGACCTTATTGGGAAAGAAGCGAACGACTGTGACATAGTCGAGAAGCTCGAGAAGATCTTCAACGAAACACCAACAGAACTTTCAGAATTCTTGGATGTATGGGCTGGAATGTGGCTTAAGAAATGGGCAGAACGCGTGAAACTGTTGATTGGCAATGAGAACTCGAAGAAATGGAACCGCACAACGAGAATCCTCAACAAGGGCGAAGCCATGTGGGGAAAACTCGCTAAGCGTCAGGAAATGGAAGAAGTCATAGTATCGACGCTTGTAAGAAATGGTGAGGTCTGCGGGACGTCAATTCTCGCTGAGAACTTGCTCAAGATGGAACTGGGCGAAGACGAGAAAGAATACAACAGTGAAGAAGAACAAATCGTGAACGTCATAAACAGCACACTAAGAAAAGCCAGGGAACTCACTCAGAGCAAAGGTCCACTTATTTTCGTTAAAGTTGACAAAGGCTACTATCAATCATGACAGAAGCACATGAATGAATTAGCGCGTTCTTTCTCTCAAAAGAGTTTTCGTGCGCCAGGCGTAAGTCTTAACTTTTGGAGTTACCCCGTAACCACAGGCTGCACACCTTTTCTTTGTTACATTGTAAGACCGTCGGCCACAGCGTCTGCACCGGATATGGACGGTTTTTCCAGCACGCTTGCCGAATGAGGGTGTACCCTTTCCCAACAGTTTCACCTTGGCGGTGGTGAGATCAGGACAACATTGTCTCCTCGGACTATGATCGTTCCGAGTTTTCTAACATTCTCCGAAGTGGTAGTGTCTTCAGTTTCCTCAAGAACCAGGTTCAAGTGTTGGTCGAAGCCTTTGAGCCTTCCGCGCAGGCTTTTTCCACCTTTCAACCTTACCAGAACGATCTTTCCAAGATTTTGCTCAAGTATCTCAGTGGTCATTTCGCTCATTTCTGGACCCTCTAGCCTAGTGTGTTATGCCATTCATACTTAAACCTTATACATTTAAACCTTATCCAACAAAAAAGCAGCTGTCTTCGGCAAGCTTTTCAGCGTGCGCTAAGCGAATGCCAAACCAAAAAAAGTTCCTCAATTGATCCTTTCGCCAACTATCATATGTGTTAACCAACAAAATAACATTTTCTGAGAAACCCTATTCCGAAAAAAAGTGCTGAATTCTTTGACACGTGAGGTGATGTCTGGGAAATCGAGGTTTTATATTCAAACCTTGTACATCTATACCTTATCTAACGGAGAAAGAGAATGTCTGAAAAGCACAGAAGGTACTTTCTCAAAGAAAAGGATTCAAAGAACCTTCTTGACAAAGCTTCTCAAAGATTCAGAGTCAACCTAGAACAGATCTTCAATGAAAAAACGAACGTTGAAATCATTGAAACGGAACATGGAGACATCTGCCTGATCGACGGAAAGCCAGTGTTCGTTAGAACTCAAGTGGATGTTTATCCGACACTCGTGTTCAGCGAATTGTCTAACATGATGCCGAAGGTCACTGTCGATATGGGTGCCATTCCTTTCGTGTGCAAAGGAGCAAACATTATGGCTCCTGGGATCAAGTGTTTCTCAGGAGACTTCAAGAAAGGCGACTTCGTATTCATCGTAGACGAGAAACACGGTAAACCACTCGCCCTTGGCGAAATAGTATATGACGCGGAAGAGGCAAAGAGTGTCAAACAGGGCATCGTCGTGAAGAACAAACATTATGTTGGAGACAATATCTGGAACATACTAAAGGAATTCAGGGCCCCCTTCAAATAGGTGCCACTAACGTGTGCATTGACCATCGTTGGTGTGTCCCTCAGTGTTTAGAGACAGATTACTGCAGGTTTATTCCCTTGATGCAATAATTTCTGTTCTCCACAGATTACATGAACAAATATGAGCTTCTAGAATCCTTTAATAATGGGATCTCTATTAGTGATTCATTTGCTAGATTAGGAAACGCTCAAAACTCTTGCAAAAAGCAATAAGGTGTGAAGAGAGGAAAACCTTGCCAGGGCTGGGAGGAATCCTTCGCAAGTCCAAGAAGGAGGACAAGGAGATCGAAGTTAGGAGTGACACTGGCAAGACCTACTTGAAGGCTGTTCCTTTACGCGATCTAGCGGACTTGGACGCGGTGAAGACTGACGTCAAGTCTGGGAACATACTGATTCTGCGGATTACTCCTCTTGCAGCAAAAAGTATCGATGATGTCAAACGTGCAGTGAACGAACTCACAGAGTTTGCAGAGTCGCTAGGTGGAGACATCGCTAGGCTCGGAGAAGAACGAGTAGTGATCTGCCCGCCGAATGTAAAGATTTGGAGAGAAAAAGCCTCAGTATCTAATGAGCCTATTCCTACAGCAGCCTAAAAGTCTCCAATATAGCGGGCGCAAAAGCGTGCATTTCGCATCTTCTCTCAAGAAAGTTCGCCAAGCCAATGCATTTTGCTCTTTCGCCGTGGTTCACGACAACGCGTTCAGGCTTGGGCTTCAGATGGGTCAAATAGTTGAGGATTTGCCTTCTGTCAGAGTGCCCTGAAAAACCTTCAATCGATTCAGTCCGAAGTCTGACCTTCACTACGTCCATTTTGCCTTCAGCGGTCATCATTGCAACTTCGTTCAGGCCCTTCTGCACTCTTCTTCCCATCGTTCCCTCAATCTGATAACTCACAAAGATTATGGAGTTGTTCTCGTTGTCTGCCAGGCTTTTGAAATACTCTATCACGGGCCCCCCTTCAAGCATTCCAGAGGTGGCCATAATAATGCATGGTTCACCGTCGATTATTTCTTGTCTAACGCTAGGATGTTCTACCACGGTGAAATAGTCCGATTGAAACGGGTTTACACCATCATGAAGTATGCTGTTTCTGACATCTCTCCCCAAGTATTCAGGATAGGCGGTGTGAATTGCCGTTGCTTCTGAAATCATTCCTTCGATGAACACTGGTGCTTCTTTCATCAGGCCGCGTCTCATGTACCCGTCCAACACCAACATTATTTCTTGTGCCCTGCCAACGGCTGGAACAGGAATCAAGACTTTCCCCTTCCGCTCCAAAGTCTCGTTGACAACACGTGCCAGTCTTTCCTCAGCCTCAACTCGCGACGGCATGAGGTCATCAGGACCACCGTAAGTGCTCTCGGTTATTATGGTTTCCACTCTCGGAAACTCTATGGTAGCCGCTTCCAAAAGCATTGTTCGAGCATACTTATAGTCGCCTGTGTAAACCAAATTGTGTAAACCCTCGCCGATGTGTAGGTGAACCATTGACGACCCCAGAATGTGTCCAGCATTATGCAGAGTCAGACGAATATCAGGAGCAATGTCAGTGACCACTCCGTACCGCAGTGGAAGAGTATGCAATACACATTCTCGAACATCCTTCTGGTCATAGTACGGTGTCACGCCCTGCTTGCCCGCCACGTCTAAATAGTCCAGCGGCAGCAGCGTCATCATATTCGACGTCGGCGCCGAACAGTAGACAGGCCCGTCATAACCGTACTTGTACAAGAAGGGCAACAGACCACAATGGTCCAGATGAGCATGGCTTATCACGACGGCATCCAACGATTCCGTCTCAAAAGCAGGATTGTCAAGCCTTGGAAAGGCCTCAAAAGGTCTCGTGCTCCCAGGGTTGACTCCGCAATCCAAGAGCACACTGCTTTCCCGAGTTTGAACGAGAAATGCTGACCTGCCAACTTCCTGAACTCCTCCTAATGCTGTGATCCTTACGTCGCCGACCTCGAATGCTTTCGGCCTGAAAATCCTTTCACCAACCGTGCGAAGGACCCTTTCCCTTTCCTTGCTCTCCGAATGAAGATAATGACGCATATGAGTGACTATTTTTGACTTCAGCGGCGGACTTCTTAGCACGTGTGGACGCCATTTCGTACGCTTGATAATCTCCTGCAGCACCATCCCGTTCTTTCCGATGACAAGACCCGGCTTTTTGGCGTCGATGATTATCTCGCCTAGGCTTGGGTCAAAATTAATGTCAGTCACTTCAGCCTCGGGTGTGATGATTTCTCTGGCAATCCTTTCAGCCTCGTTTTCCTGAACCCTGACCGACGGGTCAGAACGAATCACTATTCTCTTTCTGATTACGTTGACAATGTTTGCAACTACATTGCTGTGATCAACTAGTACTTCAGGTTTCTTCGTGTAAACCGCTAATGTTGAGGCTTCGTACTCTATTCTGGTTACTTCCGCTTCTTTCGGAACATGTTCCAAAATGTACTGACTAATCTCGATTTTGTCTCCACTAGAGGTCTGCACCAAATTCTTGGCTTCCTCAATCCGTGAGAAGCTGCTTCTTCTCTTTCTCCCCCAGCTCTCGATAACCCTTGCTGTCTATGACTGCAACGTTGAAGCTGTCTCCACTCGCTGCATCACGCTTCATTGCTGCATTCACAGCCTTCACAATAACAGGGAGCATTTCCTTGACGGCGGCGCCTTCTCGGAACTTGTCCTCCAATATTCCGTAGGCCACTGGTGATCCTGACCCTGTTGAAACGACCTTTTCCTCTGTGAGACTTCCAAACGGGTCTATTGAGAACACATGTGGGCCTGTGTCGTCAACTCCACCTACAAGGACTTGTGCTAGAAGGGGCACGTATCTTACCGAGAACAGAAGATTGGACAACAATCTCGCGGCAGAACTGATCGGCAACGGTCTGCCAAGGTTTATCCTGTACAGACGAGCGTTCAAAGTAAGTATGTCAACTGCTTTTTGAGCGTCCGCAACGCTCCCAGCAATCGTCATGGCCAAGTGTTCATCTATTGGGTAGACTTTCTTGCCCTGTTTGTGAGCTACATAGAAACCCATGGTCACACGGCTATCTGAAGCCAATATGACCCCGTCTTCACAGACGACGCCAATCGTTGTTGTTCCTTTCAATGTGAATTGATCGACTACATTATTGTTATGTGCCATCTTAGTTTCCTCCAAAACCTAAATGCATCAAGGATTACTTCGCGAGGAAGTAGCATCTTGTAATCACAAGCAAGCTGTTAATTAATATTACGCTTTGAAGTTGACAGACAAGACCTTTAGCTGAAAATGTTCAGCCTCATGAAAAGCCGATCAGAAAAAGCATTATTAAGGTTATGGACACACATCGGTATGAAAAAACCTTCGCAAGCTTGACCGTGATTAATGTGCATTTGAAACATCATCGGATGCAGCTTCCCAGAGAAGTGATAGTTGGAAACGGGGTAATCGAACAAGTTGCCGAAATTTGCAGAAGACTCGGGTTCGCCAAGTCCGCCCTCATAATCGCAGGTTCAAAAACTCGGGACATCGCAGGAAACAAAGTAAAAGAGCTTCTGGAAGAAATACAAGGAATGAGAACAGATACTTTCCTGGTTCAAACGGCCACCGTCAAGGATGTCGAAAACGTCGCCGAAAGAATAGAAAACTTGGAACCTCAAGTTGTGTTCGGCGTTGGAGGCGGAACAAAAATAGACGTGGCAAAATGCAGCTCTGCACGTCAAGAGACTCCCTTCATCAGCGTTCCAACCACAGCATCTCATGATGGAATTGCCAGCCCCCTTGCTTCTATCAAAGGTTTCGAGAAGCCCTACTCGGTCGTGTCACAGGCACCTTTGGCCATAATAGCTGACACAAGCATCATCATGCAAGCTCCTTGGCGTTTCACGATAAGTGGCTGCGAAGACGTCATCGCAAAGTTTACTTCAGTCAGAGATTGGAAGCTCGCCCACGTAGAAAAGGACGAGTACTACGGAGGCTACGCCGCGAGCCTGGCTTTGATGAGCGCGAAGCACGTTATGCGAAATGTTGGATTGATGCAGAGGGAAAACGAAGAAGGTCTTCGCGTGTTGATGGAAGCTCTCATAAGCTGCGGCGTGGCGATGAGCATAGCAGGAAGTAGCCGTCCGTGCAGCGGTGCAGAACACCTCTTCAGTCACGCGTTGGATGTGGTTAAGCCGAACAGGGCAATGCATGGAGAACGATGTGGTGTCGGAACAATAATGATGTCGTACCTGCATGGAGCCAACTGGAAACGCATAAGAGATGTGCTCAAGGTGCTCGGAGCCCCGACAAGCGCTCACGAGCTTGATGTTGAAGATGAAGATATCCTTCAGGCTCTCGAAATGGCAGCTTCGATGCGGCCAGAAAGATACACCGTCTTGAACAAACTTAAGCTAAGTCTCGACGCGTACAAGCATTTGGCAAAGACGACTCGAGTCATCTGAGTTCTGACCGAGGAGTAGAGAAACCACTCTGCAGGCTTTATCAACATATCTAATAGAGATCTCACTAGTTTGAATACAAATTCAGGAAGGATGTTGACGCGCGTTACGCGTAGCGAGAAGGCTATGTTTTGGGCTGCAACTCCGCCGCAGGTTTCTCTTCTCTTTCAGGTTTGGTTTTCTTTTCTTTCTTGATTTCCTTTTTTTCTTCGGCTTCGCCGTCGGTTTTCTTCGGTTCGGCCTTGAATGTTTCAGCAAAAATGACCGTGGTTATCTCTTTGAAGAACCGTTGTATGTCCATGGCTATTCCTCTTTTTGACAGTTGGATTCCTTCGAGGTAGAAGGTTTCTTCGGGCATGGTTATGGTCACTGTTTTTGCTTTTATGTTGAATTCAAATTTGGCTTGTTCCACTCCTGGTATCCTGCGATGGATGAGAGCCCCTACTTTTTCTTCCGAATTTTCAAGTTTTGTCTTTATCGTGACATCGTAGACTAGTGTCTTTCCTGCAAGTGAGGGGTTGAAGTCTAACAGAACTCTTCCGGCTCCCACGGCGCGTACAGTGGCCGTTTTTCCTCCGAATTCTATGCGCGCACCTAGAGTAGGGGTCACTTCCTTCGCAAGCAGCTGCTTTAGTGGAACGCGTTTGACTTTTTCAGGGTCTCGTACTCCGAAAGCCTTCTCGGGAGATATTTCAACCACGGAGGGTTTTCCAACTTCCATCGTCAGCAGGCTCTCGTCCAATGCTTTCATGACCCATCCTTCGCCTATGACTACCAGTTTTGATTCGTATATGTCGCCTTCCTTTGAAAGGTGCTCTTTCTTGGCAGTCTCTTCAGAAGTTGTGTCAAAAACCTCGCCTGTTTCCTTAACTTTCCCGACATAATCGATCAGTATGAAATCACTTTTATGCAAACTCATAAAGCATCATCTTCAGGTAACATTGCCAAACTCACTTTTGAACTTTAAAAGCTTTCGCTAACGGAATTCTCCTTCTTAATTGGCCATCTTCTAGCATGATTTGTCCTCCTTCACAAATGGCAATATTGCAACTGAGACTAGAGTCAATGCTAACGAGAACATAAAGGGCGCAAAAAAGTTGATTTGATCCCAGAGCACGCCTGCAACAACGGACGAAGGCAGAGCGCATAAACCCGTGACAAGTTGAAAAGCGCCCAAACCGCTCGCGCGGTACTCTGCTGGAGCCAGTTCTGATACGAAGGATTTCTGCACAGGTTCCAGTGCCCCTCTATGCATTCCATAAAGGACAAAAGTGAGGATAATGGCAACGAAGCTTTCAACGAAGACGAAACTCAAACAAACAAGTCCCCACAAGACATAGGACAAAGTTAAGACTGCTTTTCTGCCTATCTTGTCCGAGAGTCTTCCGAATGGAAAAGAAAACAGAGACGCCACAGCCGTGAAAATTAGGTAAAGCACGGGCACAAACGAATCTTGAACATGAAACTGTGTTGCATAAAGCAACAGAAAAGAATAACTGAACGACCCTAATGCAAACAATGCACTCAAGAAGAGAAACATCTTGAAGTTGGTGCTCATTCTACTAAGTGTAAGGCCTTTGTAGAGCCGAGTGTCAGAGGGCCGCTTTTCCCTTATTAGCAGAATAATCAGCAGTGCTCCGAGGACAGAAGGCACGGCTGCAATCAAGAATAGCTGCGTGTAACCAAGAAGTCCTGCACCGAAGAGCGCTATGCACACAATGATTCCGCAGACTGCGCCAAGGTTGTCCATGGCTCTGAGGATGCCAAAGTTCCTCCCCCTGTTTTCTTTAGTCGACAGGTCAGCGACTATAGCATCTCTAGGGGCACCCCGCATTTTCCCCGCTCTATCGAATATCCTGAAAGGAATCAGATGCTGCCAAACGGTTGAAAAAGCATAGCCAATTCTTGAAGCCGCTCCGAAAAGGTAGCCTGACCAGACGAATACTTTTCTTTTCCTAATCTTGTCTGAAGCGTACCCGGATGCGGCCTGTGAAAGTGAAACAATCGCGTCACCGAGTCCATCGATGAGTCCCAAGATAGACTTGTCCGCCCCAAGGGCAATAGTCACGAACAACGGCCAAATCGGATAAATCATATCGGAACCGAAATCATTCAAGAATGAAGCTGCAGCGAAAGTCCACATTGCTCTGCGGTTTTCGTTTTGACCCATACTGCTAGCCTTCCCGAAATGAGCAATATAAGTATATATCCACTGCAAACAAATGCTGACGCAGAAAAAGAGTTCAAAAAAACCGGCGCGGAACGTTCAAAAAAAAGACGGAAAGCATGTTTGATTGGAAAAGCATCGGTCACTGACTTAATCCACAGACCTGAAATTCGCCAATGCAGAAAGACAGGTTCAATAACACAGTCTGGCGCAAGCATCCGATACAAGCTGCAAAAAGAGGAGTGCCAGTATCATCCGCTAATGGATTAGCCTACATTGAACAAGCGACGTGTTTGCGAAAGAAAGACCTAGCTAAGGACGCGCGGAAAGCTTATTCGTAACCTGTTGAAAGTTCAGCGGCAGCCACGTACTCCGTAAATGTTATGTCCCCTTTTTCAGAGAAGAATTCTGCGATGTCACCGACTCTTTTGTATAGACTCTTCATTATTTGGATCTCAAGCAACTTGGCACCGTCTCCGAAGATCTTCTCCAAGAAAGCAGCAAACTCGTCAATCTTTCTGGGAATCTCATTCTTACGAATGCCTGAATTCTCGAGACAACGGTAAAGTGCCTGCTTTCCCGATTCGCCCAAGGAGGAAAGACCTTCATCTACGACTAGAAGAAGAATTTCTCTGAAGCTTGGTGTTCCGTTCTGTGCAGCATCTCTGAAAGCTATTACTATTTCGTCTGGAGCTCGCCTGTTTCTTTCTTCCACAAGATTTGGTAAGCTCATTCTGTTTATGTACCAATTTGTTGTAAACGGCTTTTTCACATGTTTCACCACCCGTATTTGTGTTGTACTGTTTTCGTGTTATACTTGGATACATATTGTATCGTACGTCTTAATAAAGTGGTTATTCCCGAAGTCGATATATTACCAAAATTGACACATCCAAAAACCAACACGCAATCCCCAAACAAAATCCAAGAAACACCCAACTTTAACCCTCAGTGACTGGTCAATCCCCAGCACCAAAAAACCGCTTGGGCAACCAAGCTCAAACAAAAACAGCGAGAAACGGCAAAAATCAGAATTAAGCGGTAAAAAGTTATTTTAAGTTGTCAATTGAGAGGCCAATCACCACAATAGCGAATTGACTGGTCAGTAGAAAAAAAATTTGACCACTCAACTGAGACCTCAGTCACCGCACACTGGGGCTTCATGTAATTTGACTAGTCATTGAGAGAACGGGCACGCATAAGAAACGACAAACCACCAATAGCGAGCAAAAGGCTCCTGCGGCAAATCTGACTGAGAAGTACAAAGCTACTCGTTCTTCTTCCCCTCAACCAGCTCCTCAAGAACATCATGAGCTGTCTTAACCTTAACCTTGCGGGTCTTAAGCTGAGTCGACCTATCGATCTCACCCAGATACCAACTGCGCTCCTTATCATAGTAAACAACAAGAATAAAACCCGAACACAGCAAACAAAACCCTGCAACCGTAAGAACAAGACCAAGCACACTAGAAGCACCCGAAGACTGCACTACCAGAAAAGGCAATATTGTTTGCTGACCCACAGTAAGCACAGTGACAACGAGCCCCCCCAGCAGCAAGTTAACACTCAGCACCACAAGTAGAAAAGCCATAATCTCGCTGTGAGCATTCTGCTCAGATTTTCTGTACAGCCAATCCTCGAAAGACAACGAAACCCCGCCCAAAGTCCAAGTATTCAATTGGAAACATGCCTGACAAAAGAAGTAAACCTTATGACTACTCAATAAAGATTCAGAACATTTCAAAATGATAGACCACCGACACACAAAACACGATAAACCATGTCTCAATGAGAAAACAGACTTATGATTGAACAGGAAAGAATGAACAGCATACATGGTTTGAAAACTAGCACTTTATTCTCAATACGTACGCAAAGCCACTCACAGCGATAAGTCTTAAGGATTCGCTACGTTTATCTATCAACGTCCATTACTAAATAGCCTGAACACGCAAAGGGAGACACGATAAATGTCCAAGAGGATACCGTCAAAGGATGAAGCATTAGAAGCGTTAGACTTCATCGTAAGCGTCCTCAAAGAACATGAAAAAGACTTGGACCGTCTCATAAACGAGTTGGGCACGATCACAGAAAGACTAGGCGACACGGGAGAACTGAGCGGGAAAGTAGAAAAAGTCGAAGGTCGCCTCTCAACGTTACAGAACGAAATAACAAACCTGATCACCTACCTCTCCAACCCCCACGAAACTCAACCAACTTTAGCAACGCAAATAACGCAACAAACACAAACAGAAAACGCGCAGCCCCCACAAATCAGTCCACAAACGCATGGTCCACCGCTAGTCCTCCGCTGTAAACAATGGGAAGACTTCCAGAACCTGGCAACACAAGCCCAAACACTATCATTCATGTTCCGCGAACCCGAAAAAACATTCCAAGCAGACGCCTCCAAAGACAACCAAATCATAACATACAGCGGCGAACTCCCCAAATACACCCCACTCCTAAAAGCCTGGCTCTCCAAACAACTAAACATACCCGACAAAAAAATACTCGAAGGCATCCTAGCCATAGGCTAGAAACCAACCGTTTGTAACGAACGTCTACTCAGCAATCCTTTTATATCCGACATGTATATTAAGTCTTACGACGCAATGGGAAGACAGGAGGGTCAAGGTTGAGGGCCAACCACATCCAGCCAAAAAACGATTTTTTCCGTTTTCGAAGCCTTCTCCTTTCTCCTCAATAACGGAAATTGGCTGCGTGGTTAACCAATAAACGATGAACCCCTCCATCCCAACCAAAAGAGGACAAACAACGATGAAGAAGAATACCCACATCCTCCAAAAACTCCACGAAGAAACAGACAAATTCCAAAAAACAATGGAAGACCTCTACCTTCTAAGAAGCGTAGCCGCGGACTTCAGAAACATCAGAAGAATGATAAGACTCAGAAAATGGGACTAATTCTTGACGAACGACCTCCAAACGCAAGAAAACTGACACGTGAACCTTCTATGTTACGTTCTTAAAGCAACGCCGCGATGAGCATTAATAATCAAATCAATTTCTAAGATAGCGGACAGAGAAACGAAGAAGCACAGTTGACTGAAACATACCTTTTCTATTCGTTTATCACGATGCTCACCGTGGCCGGCGTGGCACTGTGTCTGTCAGCCCTCTTCAGACTAAGGGTAAAGAAACTGAGGAGCATCCCCAGAGACCTTGAACGGCCTCAGTGGAATACTGGTTTTTCAAGTAGTCCCCTTCCTGCTCGCCATCAGCTTTGTAATAATCCAACTAGCTGCTTCCAAACTGAAGAACAGGATTTTCGGGCATGAAATCAAGTAAGCCGATCTAAAAATCAAGTCCTTGTTTCCATATGTTCTTGTCAACATCAGATGGCGAAGTAGCCCACGGTAGTGTTAAAATATCGGCTTCCGAAAGAATCTCGTTTGTCTGAGGCTAAACAGATGCAAGGAACAATCGTTTTTTCCGAAAAGGAAGATATCCTCAAATTCATACTAGATCATAACATAAAGGTGCTTAACCTGTGCCACGTTCCTGAAGACGGCAGACTCAGGACATTGAGCTTCTCGACAATCAACAAAGACAGAACCGCTGAAGTTCTTGACTTCGGCGAAAGAGTTGACGGTTCAAGCCTGTTCTCTTCTATCGAACCTGAAAAAAGCGACATATACATAATGCCCAAAATTCGTAGAACTTTCGTCAACCCCTTTTCAACCTTGCCCACAATAAACATGATGTGTGACTACGTTGACGAGAATGGCACAACGTTTGAAATGGCTCCCCAAAACGCGTTAGAAAAAGCCCAGAAAAACCTCCGCTCAAGAGGGATTATGCTGAAAGCTCTTGCGGAGCTTGAATTCTACGTCATTGCCCATCTGGAAACGCAAAATTCTTTTCAAGTAGAACCCGAAAGAAACTATCATGAGTCTACCCCATTCACAAAGTTCGAGGACATCCGAAACGAAACCCTCACCACACTGGAGGTCATGGGAATACCGACCAAATACGGACACTGCGAAGTAGGCAGGTTACTAGGGCAGAACAACGTGCTCATGGAGCAACACGAAATAGAGCTGATCCCACAAGAGCTTTCAGTAATTGCTGAGACTATAGCGATTGTTAAATGGACTATCCGAAACATATGCGCGCGCCACGGCGTCACCGTCTCATTTATCCCAAAAATCAACCTTGCCCACGCTGGAACAGGCATGCACATCCACATATGTGCAATCAGAGAAGGACAGAACATCATCGCAGATGCAGACAAGAGTCTCAGTAGGGAGGCTTTGGCGATGATAGGTGGAATATTGAAACTCGCCCCAAGCCTTTCCGCCTTTGGAAACCCCACACCAATATCGTATCTACGCTTCTTTGCACGCAAAGAGTCACCCATGCACATTTGTTGGAGCTCCAGAAACCGCCTAGCACTCATACGCATACCATTGTGGTGGAACTTCACGAAGAGAATTCGAAACAGGGACAAATGCCAAGAAACGTTCGAGTACCGGGCTCCAGACGCCTTTGCCAACGCATATTTGCTCCTAGCAGGATTGGCAGTGGCGGTAGGACACGGATTGGACAACTCTCAAGAAGCAATCAAAACAGCAGAAGACCTTCACGTTGAAAGCTCAAGCCACAAACCCCTGCAGGCTCTGCCGCGTTCCTGTTCAGAAACAGCTGAAAACCTCAAAAAACAAAGAAGCTTCTACGAAGCGAATGCAGTTTTTCCGAAGAAGCTGATAGATAATGTCCTACAAAAACTAGAAGCTTACGGTGACAGGAACTTGAGGAGAGAGCTGTCCGCAAATCCAGAAAGGTTCGAAAGCCTAGTCACACAGTACATGCACTATGGTTGAACAAGTACAAAACGAGAAACACTTATAGCCAGTCTGCAGTAAACGTTTCAAGAAAACATCTATTGTGGGCGGGTAGATCAGCCTGGCATGATCGCTACGTTGGCATCGTAGAGGTCCCGGGTTCAAATCCCGGCCCGTCCACATGACTCAGTTTTCACATCAAATGGCGGCGCTCCATTCAAGCAGTTTTCTTCAACCCAATCCCCTGATAGTGTTATCAGTTACGACTTTGGTGTATTTCACCAATTCTTTGATGTATGCTGGTCTGGCCATGCTGGCAAGACGATCAGTAGACTTAAATCATTTAGGGAAAACTCAAATTACTCACTTTATTTATGAACCAGCAGCAGAAAAAATGTTCAAACATCGTTTTTCAGCAGCGGCATTTTCGAATTCATTCTCAGCATCTGGGAATATCGGTCGAATCTTACCAAAACTAAGGACAGGTCACCAACGTTTCTAACCCAGTGCCCAACTGAACTTCTTTCTGAGGGTCTTCGGATAGAATTTGTCAAGGGGAAAGTCTAGTTTGGAAGCCCATTTCACGTATGCCATAGGATCAATGTATGATTTCAGCGATGTTCCCAAGTTGTATTCTTTGGTTTCTCTCGTCAACAGTACGTCAAGCTTTGCCTTTTCAAGTCTCTTGCGATAACTGTCTGTCTTTTTCCCCTCTTTCTCCTTTTCCTTCAGCGTTGCCTCAAGTTCCTCCAATCTGGCTTTCTTCTCTGCGAGCCTTTCTTCGAAATTTGTGGGCTTTTTACGTTTGTGATTGGCAACTTTTGCCGCATCCAAGTTTGCTGTCTTTGCACAATACTGTTTGACGTAGTCAGGGTCTTCTTTCTTGGCAAAGCAGGTTGCCAAGCTCTTCTCAACCGTTTGTGTGCATTTCCATGTCCTGAAGACTTTAGCTGTTAAACCTTCCATTTTCTGCGAAAGGAATCGCGAGACTTTCCTTGAGTTTGTCCCTTCGAACAGACATTCGTTGCTTTGTTTGGAGAATTCTGTGAGGTTTTGCACTACGACGTGTGGAGCTTCGACCTGTTTAGTCCACCTCACGCAGTCCTTCCCCAAGAAGTCAAAATGCAGGACATTCCCGTCTACCTTCACATGTTCAGGCCGCAACGTTATTGCACCGACGGTGTCTGCCTCATCAGGGTCTTTTTCGTCGCCTACTCTGAGGTTAACACTGAGAATAAGCCAACATACTGTCGCTATCTTTCTGACATCAGGGTCTTTCGAGTTCAGGTTCTTCAGGATGTGGGCTTCTATTTTCGGGATCTCCTTACCCAGTCGTTCAGCCTTTCTGAACTTCTCCCTTTCGTTCTCCTGCTTCAAGAAAGCAGAATCGGAAAACCAGACGTATTTCATCTTTCCTGTGAGTTTGTCTTCCCATTTGGCAATGTACAATTTTTCAGGTTCCCAGACCACTTCTTTCCAGTTTCCAAGTGGTCTTGGACTTTCGGGCGAAAGATTCAGGATGATGTCCTTTTCGATTGGGCCCTGTTTCCATTTTCCCCGTCGAGGATGGTCTCCTCGGCCCGCAAAAATACACGATGGTTCTGCGGTCCAGTTTGCAATTTCCAGTTTCTTGTCGTCAACGAACGCGTAGCCGAATCTTTCTTTGAGTGCTTCCCTTCGCGCTTTTCTCTCGTTGGCGAGCTTCTTCTTTTCTTCTTTCGTCATGTTCAGTTTTTTTTGTCGTTCATCCAACACGTGTTTGGCAATACCGCTGAAGTCGATGTCGTGGTCGTCCTTGAATTTTCCATCGGTCAACCACTCATTTTTGTCATTCTTCAGCTTGTCCAAATGTTCAGTTGCAAAGCTTCCCAGATTCGGGGAAGGATTCTCGTTTTTCAGTTCTTTCAAGAAATCTTCAAGAAAATTGAGGTAGTAGACTTTGTCAGGCGGCGAGGTTGGAGAAAGTTTTTTCCGAATCCAAGCGATCGCCATCTGTTCACTTCTGGGGCTCAGCTTCAAAGTCTGTCCGTTGACCTTTACGCTTAGGCCTCTGTAGTCGTAGGGAGGAACGTAAATGCCATTGTGTTTCAGGCCTTTCATGTGATATTTCATTTGTCGTCTGTCCCCTGAGTGCGATGATTCTTCAAATACGTCCGAATGGAACGCTTTGAAGTCCTTTTTTTTCTCATTCGTTACATTACTTTAAAAACTTGTCTTCCGTGCTGCTCTTTGTTTCTTGAGTGCTCTGTGCATACTCTCTACGGTCTTATGGTCTATGTAGCCCTTGTGAGGGCGAAACCCTCCCGTAAACCCGCTGGGGATGTGCATCAACTCGTGGATGATAGTCTTCTCCTTTTCCTCTTCGCTCAGACAGTCATACCGTTCTGATATTACTTCAATCACATATGAAGCAGGAAGGTTTAGAGTCTCCTGCCAGATTCTGCCGAAACCGTGAATTCTGGCTATTGTGCGCTGCGAAGTTGATTCTCTACTCCTTACACAATACACAAACTGTGGAACAACATGAAAGAAATCCAAACTACTCATGATCTCTTCTGCCAGTTTCTTTACGTCCTGAGCCTCTGAATACTGTATAGGCACTAATTCGCCTCATGCATTAGTCCTGTGACTTTCTCGGAACTTCAGCTTTTTTTCCTGCGAAGCTGCCAAGCAGCAACAAGCAAGAGGCCTCTGACGACCATAGACGCTCCGATGAGCACAATTATCAAAGCCCAAAACTCAAACCATTTGGTCACATTCAACAGCCATGTCTGAACAAGATAAGCCGCCCCGAACCAGAATACAACGTCGCCTAGACCGTCAGCTTTCCTCTGTGCAGATGACCCCAGAATAAATCTGGCTCCAAGCATGGCGACCAGAAACACAGCCCAAATCAAGCAGAACTGCTCAACGATCCGATACACAAACAAGAACGTCCCAGGATCTTTGGGGGCTGGAAGATAGACGTTGAAATTCGAGATTTGCTTAAGTTCGAAATTATTGAAGAAGTCGATAAGTTTGTTCGGGAGGTCTGGATTGATAACGAAGAGTGTGCCAACAAGGATCAAGAAGAATCCTGCAGCAACTGCGCTCAGAATGCTGTCTCTGTGCCGATAGCGGAATCCTCCTGAATCTGCAGCCATCTTGGTGCTCCTTCCAAACTATTCTAGAAGTATTCGTATATAATACTTCTCAACTCGTTGCCTAGGCATATCTTAAATACTTAGTGTCCAAAATACACTAAATAGGTATTACAGGGTGAAGCATGTGTCGTACTGTCCCAAATGCGGTAACAAGATTGAGGAAGAAATGAGTTTCTGCCCTAAATGTGGAGCCCCGCTTAAGACGCAACAGGCTAGTGTGGAGTCGAGGCCAGCTTATCGGAGGGATGAGAAAGCTGAAAAGGGCGAGAAGACGGAGAAGAGGGAAAAGGGCGAGAAACACGAATACGGATTCTTGGGTCCACTTATCGGCGGGTTGATCCTGATATTCATAGGCGCAGCATCATATCTTGAAATAACGAAAATGTATGACAGCAGAGTCATCTGGGCTTTTTTCCTCGTGCTCATCGGAGTTGTAATCATAATCGGTGCAGCGTATGGCTATACCAGGGCAGCCAAGAGACATCCAAAAACTTAGGTGAGCCAGCCGAACAGAATTCTGTACAGCTTGTGTTCAAGTAGTGTCGACGTTTTGTCTCTTCCGATGACGCGGAAATAGTTGTTGCCGGCTGATTCTAACAGGTCTCCAATAGCGTATCGGGGAAGCATGCAGGTGGACACGATAAGCCTGCCCCATTCTCCGCGTTTTAGTTCGTGTAGCATCTTCGTTCCGTTTTCCGTTTGGACTTCGAAAAAGTATGTATCATAGTTTGGAGTGACGTAGGGTAGATTGTCGAGCTGTTGTGCGAAGACTCCTTCTGTGGCGCTGTAGATTTCGACGATGGGGATGTTGCCAAAGTATTTTCTTAGTATCGGCGCGTACTTGAACTGTATTTTTCTGACGCTTGTGCAGAACAGTCCGTGCAATGTCCATAGGTCTTTTGGTTTTTTCCCGTGTTTCTTTTTCGCGTATCGTGCAAATGATAGGATGACTGGTGTTACGCCCATTGTCGCTGTCACTTTCTCTTTTTTTGCTTGTTGGTATACGAGTTCGAACCTTTTTTCCCAGTCTTTTCTTGTGATTCCTGATCCTAGATTGTCTATGTCTTCTTGTTTGGGGATTAGGCTGATTTTGTCAAGTGCGGGGTTAAGTTTGGCGTATGTGCCTGAGCTGTAGCCGTATTGCATTGTTCTTCCATTTGAGACGATCGTGTGGACGGTTGATGGAAAGTTGAGGTTGAGTATTCTGCCGTCAAGGAGGTCGTAGTCTTTGCTCCTCGCGACATGGTTCAGCAGGGCCCTTGCTCCACAGGTGAAAATCTGTTCCAGATGTGTTTTCGTGGCTGGCAAGACCTTCGCTGGACCAGTGGAACCTCTGGTCATTACCCAGCAGAAAAGCGGTTCGGGAAGGATTGATTGGTAGTTGCCCTTTTCTACTTCAGATAGATAGGGGGCAAGCGTATGGTACGTAAGGATTGGAAACTCTGCTCTGTAGTCTGCGATCGTTGCGACCTCAGACACGTTGTGCAGTTTTCCGTAGAGGGTCTTCGCGTAAAAGGCTGTCAAGCTGGAAAGCAGGCGCTCTTGCGAGGCTTCGGGGTTTTCCAGAGATTTGTACCAAGAGCCTGTGATGGGTTGGAAGATTCCAGCGTCGTTTTCGTTATGGAACATATAGGAGTCATTCAGGTATTCACGTTGTAGCACATATATGCTTCTTCGTCAATTCAAAACAATAGTGTAAGGTCTTACGGGGATTGTATGATGAGAAAAAGATTGTGAGAAGCTATTTCTTCCAGAAATCCTTCATTACTGCTGCCAAGTCAAACAGGTTTACGACTCCGTCACCGTTAAGGTCTGCGCTGGGGTCCCATCGACTATCTCCTTCGCGTGTGCCGAACGCGTGTGCTAATACGCCGATGTCTTTCATGTCCACGTGACCGTCTCCGTTCACGTCCGTGTTAGGACCTGCTGTTGACATGACTGTTACAGTTGTGCTTTTTGCGTCGTTGGTTGGATCTGCGTCGGTAGGAACACCTGTCGAGGTGGCCTCTATTGTGTGTTTGCCAATGGATGCTGCTGAAGAGTTCCAAAGGAAC
The DNA here is from genome assembly GCA_964413045.1 of uncultured Candidatus Bathyarchaeia archaeon. GTDB lineage: Archaea > Thermoproteota > Bathyarchaeia > Bathyarchaeales > Bathycorpusculaceae > JBGQMW01. The sequence continues at coordinate 3,632 of CAYPRE010000003.1, read as the reverse complement.
GTTAGGGTCTTGCTGCTGCCAGCCCCCAACGAGGTTACTGCCTGTGTTTCAATCAAGGTCGAGTCTACGGACACTTCAACGTTGAATGTTTCTGTTACAGTTCCATTGTTAAGTACGTGCACGGTTATCGTTATGTTATCGCCCTGTTTCGGATGATCATTTGAAAGGGACAGGCTTGTCACGGCAACGTCGTGTCGCTCTTGAGGTGGTGTCGGAACATTGGTGAAAAACCCATTCCTCACAGCTGCGGGCATAACTTCGAGACCATCGTTCAGGAGAAACGTGTCAGATCCATACGGTGTTGAGAAATCCAACGGAGACTGCCCGATTGATAGGACTTTGAAAGTGACTGTGCACATTATTCCGCTGCCCGACACTGTCGTCGTGAGAAGCGTAGCACCAAAGTTTAGCGTCCCGGCGGAGTTGTCTATTATTGGAGAAACTGGAATTTGATTTTGGCCGGCAAAAATGTAACCGGCAGCAGGATATTCGGCCTTTTCGCAACTTAGCACGGTCGAATTGAACTGCAGAAGAGTCTGCCATGTGAAAAGGTTCTGAACATCTGAGACATTCAGGTTCACTGTGAAGTTGTTCCCGACGGCGATGTTCTGGACGTTTGCGGGATCTACGAAGATTGCAGTGTTCTGGGCATGGACCTTGATTATCATAAATGGAAATGCGACAATCAGGAATACAAACAATAGAAAACAGAACGCCTTCTTCATTCATTCTTCCCCTCAATCTTTATTTAGACTGAAGCCGAATCGTCGTATTTAATGATTATGGAATAATATTCTATCTCCACATACATCATACTTATCGCAGATTGATGTCAACAGCACACGTACAGCGGCATGAAACAGGTACATCTCCGCCCTGTAGATCTAAGCCGAAAGAGTGTTTCCAATCAGTCTTCAAAACGAAAGTCACTCGCGACGTGATCTGCGTTCCAGACCAACGGTTCGAGAGGGAATCTCTTTCACAAGCCAAGTCCATGTTTTTTTCGTCTGGCAAATAGTGTTTTCAATCAATGCCTTAAAGCGCGTGCTAATCAGAGACTACTTGCAAAGGGTACAATTCGCTTAGTTTGGTCTTCTTCGGTTTGCCATCGACTTCAACTATGACGTAGGGGTTCCCAAATTCACTTATGAACTGTCTGCACTTTCCACATGGTGGCAGAACAGAGTAATCTCTACTGGACGAAACTGCGACTATGGTTTTTATTTCCTCTTCGCCTTCTGAAACCATTGTTCCTATAGCCGCATATTCAGCACAAATAGAACACGGAGCAGAACATTCTATTTCTATGTTTATGCCACAGAAAACCCTGCCGTTTCTCGTTCTCAAAGCTGCTCCAACACTCGACCTCTTGGACTTTCTCTTCTTAATCAGATCTCTAGCGTTTTCAACGAGTTCCAGGTCTAGTTCTGTCAAATCTACAAATTGCATGAACATCTAAGTAAAGATCCCACTTTATGAACTTTTCATGGACTGTTTTTAAGAAACTCAAACGTTCATCGCGTCTCCTTCCAGAAGATATATTTGATGATTTAATCTATAGGTATTTGGAGAAAACAAGTTTGTCGAAGAAGGTCGTCTTCCTAGTGGTCATCACATTACTGCTAGCAAGCATGTTAACGTTAGCATTCAATGTTTGCCGGGTTGAGGCAGAAGTAACCATCTACATCATGGCAGACGGAAGCATTGAAGGGACCACAAGCATTCAGACAGTTGACAATATCACCTACCTTTTTCTCGCAGACATCAATGGTTTGATCGTCGTTGAAAGGGACTATGTCGTGCTTGACGGAGCTGGACACATGCTTCAAGGAACTGGCACTGGAACAGGAATTAGTCTTTCTGGAAGAACAAACGTGACGGTTCAAAAAACGCAAATAGCAGCCTTCGACTATGGTGTATATGTCTATAATTGTACGAATAGCACCATTTCAGGAAATAACATAGTGAAGAATGTCTTCGGTATCTTTTTTTGGACGAGTTCAACAGACAGCGATGTTTCAAGCAACAACATAACGGCAAACGGACAAGGAATCAGGACTGATGGTTGGACCTCGGGCTATGATTCAAACAAGATTTACAGGATATATCATAACAACTTTGTGAACAATACTTGCTCGCACACTCTTGGGTGGGTTGGAACAATCTTTTGGAATTTGAGTTATCCTTTAGGCGGTAACTACTGGAGCGGCTACGATGGCATAGATTTGAAGAGTGGTCAGTATCAAAACGAATCAGGAAGTGATGGAATAGGAGACTCGGCATACATCTTTTTGGTATATGTGCATATGGGGAGTTACGACGTTATGGTCCAAGATTATTACCCACTTACTGTTCCCTTTGGATCTAACTTGCCTCTTGCCTTTCCCACTGCCGACTTCACGTATGCCACCATTGAGCCTCTTGCAGGTCAGGCTGTGGTGTTCAACGCATCAACGAGTACATGTATAGATGGGACAATTAGGCGTTTCAATTGGGATTTCGGAGATGGAAAAACCGATACTGGTCCAACAGTGTCTCACGTTTATGAAATACAAGGAAACTACAATGTTACTCTAACAGCAATCAGCAACACTTTCATTCCAGCCACCAAGAACCAGTCGATCTACATCGCGCGCGTGCCAGCTTGGCAGACCTGGACAGTCATAGGCACAGCAGTTACATTGATGGTTGTCGTTGTCATTGTTTTGGTTCTGGGTCTGAGAAGAGGCAGATTAAAGAAGCCTGAGGCAACCGCAGTCCACTCATCGACCGCTGAAGAGCCCGCCTCTGCTTCTTTGTTTAGAAGTCTTTGCCATCCTCCGCGTTTCGTCTAAGCTCAAAATTGAATTTTCGAATAGATAACTCTTAGGCGACTGAGCAGAAAAACGCCAATCGCATCAAGAAAAAGGGGAACAGTATTCAGCATGTGGAGTGGTAGCCCGGGAGAGATTCGAACTCTCGTCGGCGGGTCCAAAGCCCGCTATGCTTGTCCACTACAGTCGGCGGAAAGGCGTTCTTTCCTCCACCGGGCTTTCCCGGGCTATTGAAATGAACCTCCTATCATCCTAATAAATCTCGCACAACTCTTTCGCGAGCATTATCAGCTGCTCTTTCCCTCAGAATCAATATTTTGGGTAAGTATTCAAGATTTTTGGGCTGGATTCTCTTGAACAGACCGTAAAGCTTATATATTTAACCATTTCATTTGGTTAGCTACGCAGAACCGATTGTTCTGTTTTCTGAACAAATGATGAAGACCACACCGGTTCTACGAAGACAAATCCAAGGCGAAAAGAATTGAGTAAGAAAGAAAGCGAAGTTCGCCAACGCTTAGTCGACAAATGTCCAGAGTGTGGTAGTTCAAACTTTATTCATGACTATGACACCGGCGAAACGGTGTGCGGTGATTGTGGACTGGTTCTGTATGAACAAATGATGGACAAGGGACCTGAGTGGCGAGCTTTCACTCAGGAAGAAAAGGCTTCCAGAAGCCGTGTTGGAGTACCCACATCATATTCCGTGCATGACAAGGGTCTATCGACGGCCATCAGTCAAGTTGACCGCGACGCTTTCGGAAGAAAGCTTCCCTTAGCAACGCGCCTGCAGATGTGGCGCCTGAGGAAATGGCAGAT
>CAYPRE010000002.1:0-28311 GCA_964413045.1 uncultured Candidatus Bathyarchaeia archaeon | reverse complement strand
GAAGGTACTCTCTTCTCTTCGGTCCACACGGACTTTTCTCCATTGAAGACGTGACGACGCCTACTTCCTCTAACGACTCCAAATGCTTGGCCACGAGCGCCTGACCCATGCCAAGTTCACGCGAAAGCTGGGACGGATAGCTTGGTTCTTGGCTTAGTCTCTTGATTATCCTTCGTCTTGTTGGATTCCAGAAGGCCATAAGAACTTGATCGAGCTCATTTTCGGACATGGGGCGTCACCGTGCGTCTTTCACTCATGCTATATCACCGTGGCTTTACTACCAAAGGTAGTAGATTATATAAGTTTAACGGTTAATGACTCTCAAAACATCGTTGAAGTCCATCAAAAAGAATGGAAGTGCCAAAACAGGGACTCGAACAAATGTTAAAATGCCGGATGAATTGCCGATTAGTTCTGACAAACATAATCCGCTGTGACAGATACCTCCCGAATTCCGTCATCACATGACGGTTTTCTTTTAACGAACAGACGGGTTAAACTGATATTGAAGGACTCAAAGAATGATCTGTCCACAGCGCGCGCGTCAATTTGTTACACTCAATGAAACTATGAACATCTTTCAGTGCGCGTTGGCATCTGAGGCGTCAAGTGTTCAGATTTTCTGAGTTGCGCCCAGAATCGTTTTCAGAAGTTCTGTTGCATTATCACATACCTTGTAACGAATAGAAAGCTGACCTGCCTTAGTTAATGATGGAACTTTTTCAATAATTCCTGCTTTCAGAAGCACTCTCAAATGCTTCTCGACGGTCGACCTGTGGCGATCAAGTTTCTTGGCGATTTCGCCAGGGTTTGCGACTTGATTCGCTATGCACTCTAAGATTTGGAGTCGTGATTTGTCAGCGAGGGCCTTCAGGAATCTCTCCGTTTTCTCATAGTCAATCATTATCAACGCCTTTTTAGGAGGTCTAGTGTATCGCTTTTGAGCAAATAAATTTGCTCTTTGGTAGGAAAAATCGCCGTAGACTTTGGAAACCATTATCTTTGCCACGGGTCACAATGATCGTGAAGGTGGGATGTAATGGCTAGAACGGAAGTGACATTAGATCCTATTCGAGTGATGTGGGTCAAGGCGGAAAGAGGTCTTTCCGGAGTCGGCGAAGCATGGTCCACGCTCGAATCGAAGCTTCCAAGTCTCAAGGGACGCAAGTTCTACGGCGCCTATCACGATAACGTGTATCGTGCCTGCGTAGCCATTATTGACGAAAAAGAAGCTGAAACCTTTGGACTTCCAACATGGACTATTCCAGGAGGAAGATACGTCCGCGAAAGAGTCACTGACTACCAAAGTAGGGTGGAAGTCATAGCCGAGACTTTTGAAGCGATGGCAAAAGAATGTGGAGCGGATCGTTCGCGCCCAGAAGTCGAATTCTACAAGAGTCAAAGCGAAATCATTTTGCTACTTCCCATTCTATGAGCCGTGCCAATACCAACTTAGAAGCAAAAATCCCGATCTTAATATTATGTTCCTGAAATTCCCGATAGAAAAAAAACCTTGTTCGTAGGATGAACAACAATTTCCAGAAATAGTCCATCCTTTTCTCGGAAAAGAAGCTCAATTCTTTGAGAATTGTTCTCTGTCAAAGTTTTGAAAAAAAGCCAAAAATGATGTTGAGTTTATTGTCTTTTTGAGAATTCCAGAAGAAAGTGGATTGTTACTGATTGTTACAGCAAAATTGTTACAAAAGACCATCATTTCACGCTAATCCTCGGTTAGCGCGCTTGCCTGGAAGGGACAAGCCATAAAAATCGTAGTGACTCAGTTATACCAGAAGAGAAGAATCGTTCAAGAAAGAGGACGAGTCTTTTTCTTTTGTGAGAAGTAGGTGGCTACATGCGGAAGAAAGGAGAAACCTCAGTACAAGATCGAGAACGACCTCAACCTCGGAAGAAGAAGGAAAGAGAAAAGCAGCGTAAGGATAAAAAGCTTGCCAGACTTGAAAGGCAACAGTCCAGATAGGCTTAGTTAAAGAACTGACGCACGCTATAGCGCGCTGTCTATAGCACCTGAGCCTACTAAATCTGCTTCTTTAACTTTTTTCTTGGCAGGGTTGAGACAAAACGCTTATACCTTTAGAGCGCATTTCTCAGTATTTAATGTTGCAGGCGAGGAATGTATTTTTAGTCCCAAAAAGCGAGCTCCAAGAAACGCAAAAAACAAACACGGCAAAGGCATAAATTACCCCATTAAAATTGGGGAAGAATACGAAGTAGACATAGTAGATACGACCCCAAACGGGGGAGGCATCGCCAGAATCAAAGGCTTTCCAATCTTCATCAACAACGCAAAACTCAACGAACACCTAAAAATAAAAATAACAAATCTAGTCAGCGGTTGCGCAGACGCCCAAATAATCCAATAATAAAAACAAAATTAGCGCCGCTTGTGACACCTATTTTCTGAAGACACAAAGTTAAATTCTATGAACATGTACGACGTAGTACTTGTGAATCTCAAAACGGTGTTAGGGTCAATTGCGATTGTCCTTCTCTTATTCTTCGCCATCATATTTGCTATGGCAGCCTCGGTTTCTTCGCTGTTTAGCCGATTGACTGTTGCTGGGTTGCTGTTCGCCACCGCCATGGTATTAGTTTTTTATGTAACAAGAAAACCGAAGACGGTGATTCAAAGACTCGAAGTTTCTGGTGACATGAAAGCGGTTCAAATCAAGTGCCCACATTGCTCCGCGTCCATAGATGCCAACGCTATCAAAATCGTTTCTGGCGTACCCTATGCAACGTGTCCGTATTGTGGGCACACGTTCGAAGTGGCCGAGGAACCCAAATGGTGAAAAGCCGTTCCCTGACCTTCACACTAACGGTCTTCCTTGTTCAAATGATGATTGGCAGCGCTTTTGCGGCAACATTGTCCTTCAGCTTTGATCCTGAAGGAGTAACCATCTGGATAAACCAGAATGGCTCCATTGACCTTCTATACAACATAACTCTGAAGCAGGACGCTGGAAGCAGCGACCTTCATTGGCTTGAAATTGGCCAACCTGCACGCGACTTCACGATTGGGGAGGCTGCGGATCAGTATGGAAATCTCCTTCAGACTTCTGACACGAGTTCTGGACAAGAGTACAAGGTGCGCGTGCAATTAAACTCAACGTTGCTTGCTGACCAGACCCTACGATTTTCGTTAATCACAAATGTTGCCCATATGATTTACAACGACACTATGAACCCAGGTCACGTGGGCATGCAGTTCATTCCAGCATGGCTGTCGATGGCACGGGTTCCTGACCTCAAAGTCAAGATTTTCCTGCCTGAAGGCGTCACCGAAAATATGGTGAACACATCTATCACCTGGGACAACGCTGGCGTTGAGGGTGGACGACTGTTTGTTTATTGGGAAAGAACGAATTTGGCAGCGGGACAACACGATTACAATTTCGGCGTCTCTTTCCCCAAAGAATACGTGCAGGATTATGAACCTGGTCCCCCAGGATCGGGGGGTTCGTGGGATCAGTATCTTGCACCAGCGTTGTTTGTCGTTGTGTTCTTCGCGATAGTAGTCCTCGGAGTCCTCCTCGTCGTAAAGAGAAGGAGTTATTCCACGCCGTCGCTCACCATGGAGACTCTCGGGATTCGACGCGGTTTGACTGCCGTGGAAGCATCCTACGTCTTGGATACGAAGCCGCCTAGAATAGTCACCGAAATATTGTACAGCCTGCTTCAGAAGAGGGCTGTGTGGGTCGAATCCACATCTCCCTCAGTTAAACTGAAGATCATGGAGGGTTTTGAGAACAAGACTGGAACGCACGAAACACCGCTTAGATACTATGAGATTGACTTTCTAGAAGCCATCAAAGAAGACGGCACCTTAGATGAGGAAAGACTGGCGAAGACTGTCATGAGCCTAAGGGATACTGTCGAAGAGAAAATGCGCGGCTACTGCAGGCGAGATACGGTTGACTATTACCGAAGCGTGTCTGCCAAAGCTTGGGAACAGGTAGAAAGGGCTGGCACGCCCGAACTGGCGTCTAAAGCCTACGACGAACAGTTGCTGTGGCTCTTCCTAGATCCGAACGTGAAAGCGCGTACGGCAACGGCGTTCAGCACTCGCCCGTTTGAACCCAGCCCGCTCTGGCTGTGGTACTGGTACGGCTATAGCCACTATAATCCGCATCCGACCTACACACCGAACGTTCAAGTGCCAGCGCAGTCTGCAAATCCGCCTGCGATTCCAGGCGCGGAATTCGCCAACAATGTTGCCACCGCGGTGGAGAACACTTCAAGCAATATTGTCGTTAACCTTGAGAGGTTCGCGAACGCCATCGTTCCTGGACCTGCCAAGTCTTCAAACCAACCTACTCACCATAACGCTGACTGTGTGTGTGCTTGTGCAAATTGCGCGTGCGTTTGTGCCTGTGTATCCTGTGCCTGCGCGTGTGCTGGGGGAGGAGCCGGCTGAAAAGGGAGGTAATGACTGTGAGCTTTTTGAGAAGAGTTTTCAGCGCACCAAGAATCCCCGCGGGACGCTTTACTTATCGTGGGAGGGACCAGTTTGCTGGTTTGGCTCTGCAGCTTCGCATTGAACCCAACGGCGAAGGAATACTTGTCGTAAACGCTAACACAGTCCTTTTTCTGAACGAAACCGCTTCTGCCTACGCATATTTCTTCATGCAAGGGTTGCCGTCGACAGAAGTATTGAAGAAGATACGCCATATGTACAGAGTCAGCGCGGAAACTGCCAAGAAACACTATGAGAAACTAGTCTATGCCGTCAGCACTTTGGCGAAGACTGAGGAGATTTGCCCCATATCTTTTCTAGACGTCAAGACGGTTGAACCTTTCACGCAAAAGTTCTCCGCACCATTGCGTATGGATTTGGCTTTGACATTCAAGTGCCAGAACAATTGTGTTCACTGCTATGCTGGGGGACCGCATGAAACCGAAGAGTTGAACACTGAACAATGGAAGAAAGTCATCGACAGAGTTCACGACATAGGCATTTTCATCGTGACCTTCACAGGCGGCGAGCCTGCTTTGCGGGAAGATTTGCCTGAACTGCTTCTTCACGCACAGAAAAGAGGGATCGTGACGGGTCTCATTACGAACGGAAGACGACTCAAGGACAAGAAATATGTTGAGCAGCTAGAAAAGGCAGGGCTTGATTTTGTTCAAATAACACTTGAATCTCACAAGGCACAGATTCATGATTTGATGACAGGGGCGAAGGGAAGCTGGAAAGAAACAGTTGCCGGCATCAAAAACGCCGTCAAAAGCCACATTTACACCACGACAAACACTACTCTTAGCAAGCATAATGCTGCAGATTTCTTAGAAACAATAGACTTTCTCAAAGGATTAGGCGTTGCAGCTTTCGGATGCAACAGCCTCATCTACTCTGGAAAAGCCCAAGCAGTCAGCAAAGAGTTCGTCTTGCCAATTGAGTCGCTGAATGCGCTTCTGCCGAAGATCCATGACAAAGCACACGAGCTCAAATTGAAGTTTCTGTGGTATACGCCGACTCAGTACTGCCGTTTTGACCCGATCAAACTCGGTTTAGGCGTCAAATCCTGCACAGCAGCAAACATTAACATGTGCATCGGCCCCAACGGTGATGTCTATCCATGCCAAAGCTATTTCGAAAGCCTCGGAAACATCCTCAAGGATTCATGGAAGAAAATCTGGAACCACCCACTTGCAGTGAAAATCAGAAGCAGAGAGTATGTCGAGCCAAAATGCAAGGAATGTCCACAACTGCAAATCTGCGGCGGCGGCTGTCCTCTCGAACTGCAGAAAAAAGAATACATCTGCGCTGAATCATAAAGGCAGCTTAATCTTCAGTTCTTTTACATTCTTGGCTGACCGTGCTAGCCTAGTCTTCTCTGCATGATTCAGCTTCTTGATTCGTTTCTCCCTCTTCATAGCTTCAGACCTAGTCTGGAACTTTTCAACGTGCACGAGCTTCCGCGGCTTATGCATTCGCGTGTATCTTGCACCTTTGCCTCTTACATGAAGCCTGAGCCTAGTGCGGAGGTTCTTCGTGTATCCCGTGTAGAAACTGTTTCCCTCACACAGGATTACGTAAACATAGTAGGCCACCTGTGCAATCACTCCGCAACCGAACATTATTCTTGTTCAGAATCAAATATATGCCTTAAATCTGCCACAAAAACTTAATAAAAAGAATTCCACATAACTGGGAATCAACACTTGGCGAGGGAATGATTGCTATGGTGAAACTCAACAAGGTTGACGAACTCGTGGTCTCAACCCTGAAAAGCTCGGAGAAAGGTTTGACACTGAAAGAAATAGCAGAAAAGACAGGACAGACGGAAAAGAAGATATTCCGAGTTCTTCGCAAGCTTTTCGAGAAAGAAATGATCGAGTGCGAAAACCACATGTACCGACTCCTAAAGGCCTAAGCCTCCTAACCACCCAAACTCATGGAAAAGCATACTGCCCGTCATTTTTGAGCGAACTCATGTTTGCAGAAAACGGCAGTTCCCAATTCGATTGTTACAGCTTCATAAGTGCGAAAGCAATCTACATTGCAGGTGAACGCACTTGAATCGAAGACGCAGTTACAGGCGTGGATATCCTGTCGCAATTCTAGCTGGTTTGGATGAAGATCGTGCAGTCGTCTGGCGAGTCTTCAGCAACGTCGTCAAGCCAGACAAGACCGTGTGGTTGGGCACAGACAGGAACGATGCCAAAGCCGTGTACAATTTTCATGAGTCAATAGTCAACACTTTGAGACCAGTGTTGAAGGAGGGTGTGAGAAGCATCATGCTTGCCGCACCTCCCAAGACCTCGTACGCGCAGGAATTCGTCAAGCATGTCCGTCAACATCATGTGTGGCTGACTCAGGGTCCAAACATGGCGGTTTTCAGCCAAACAGTCGGTACCGCAAATACGCTGTCTGAGGTAGCCCGTCTGGCAAGAACTCCCGAATTTCGCAGACTAATCAGTGACACAGCGTCAGAAGAATCGGACAACCTGGTTGAAACGTTGGAAAAGCATCTACAGACGTCAAACACCAGCAGTGCCGTGCTGTACTCGCTCAGAGAAATAGAAGACTTGGTCCTCGGTCAATGGAAAAAAGGCAAACCTAAACCCGAATACTTACTGCTTACGAACAAATACCTTTCAAACAGCAGTGAAAAGAACAGAATAAACAGGCTCGTACAGGTCGCCAAGAACAAGTATGTGAAGACCAGAATAGTCGACGCAGAGACGGCAGCAGGAATACGCATCACACAGCTTGGAGGCCTTGTCTGTTTCACAGATTCGGACTAGGTAAAGCCTGAACGGCCTTTGATGAAGGACTCAATAATTGTTGATATGGAGGGTCTCACCGTTTGCTGATTTCTTTTCAGAAGCAGTGGCGTTCGCGTACAGCTAGGGACTTACGTGTTATTTTAGTGCCCATCGTATCCATATGATAACGATGGCGCCGATCACTATGGCTCCTGAAGCTATGAAGACGGCAAATTTCTGCCAGAAGTCGAAGCTGTTAGCGAAGAAAGCAAGGTACAAAACTACGAACACAAGCCAAGATACGCTTGCAACAACAGTTGCCGAGATTCTCAATCCAAGAGAGTCCATGCGAACCTATTCGAACAAGAACCCTAATATCGTTTTCGCATCGGAATAGTGGATTGGCTCAAAAGTCAAGGCAATGTGGCGCGGGGTGTGGGATTTGAACCCACGCGGCCGTTATCCAGCCACAGACTTAGCAGGCCTGCCCCCTACCAGGCTAGGGCAACCCCGCCCAGTTTTTGAACAATCCCGCAGGTTTTGCGAGGTTGCTCTCATTTACTTTTTCCTGGTTTTCTTTGGCTCCGTCTAGGATTGTGGTGGCTCTTGTTTATTTGCGTTTTCGGATCGATCGATCAAATTGAGCACGAACATGCGGCCATGGCCTAGAACTGCGTGAGTTACACGTTTGTTAAGAGAACCAATGGTCATTATTAGGAGTTCATAAACGATTTATCTATTCTCAAGTAAAGGGCTCTTTCAACTATTGGTACAATGGCATATGAGGCTTTTCGTTGCCACAACAGTATCTGGCCCAGACACGCATAGATGAACACAGAGTAATCACTCTTTCAGTATTGGCTGCCATGTCCGTATACATAGTGGACGCGGCAATAGATGCCTACATTTTCCTCGACGGACCATTCCTAGATGTTCTATTGACACTTTCGCCCGGCGAAGTCTCTGTTAGGTTATACATTTCTGGATCTTTTGTTGTGTTTGGGATTGTTATTTCCAAGATCCTAGCCAACCGTAGAAAGGCCGAACATGAAATCAACAGACGCTCTAACCAAATGGCTTCACTAATGAAGACTTCTACCGAGGTGATTCACTGTACGGATGTAAAGAAACAACTCCAAATAATAGCTGAAGCAATCAGAGAGCTCGGATGGCGAAGAGTTGTTATCCGCGTCACAGACAGAAACATGGACACAATAAATCCTGAAAACATAGTAACTGTGGGATTAACGGATGAAGAAAAAGAAATGTTATGGAATACAAGACAGCCAGGGAAAGTCTGGCGTGAACGCATCGGGCCACAATATGAACGTTTCAGAATCGGCGAATTTTTCCACCTTCCAATGAGCGACTCCTGGGTTAGAGACAAATTCTCCAAAAGAAGTGTCCCCAGCAAGCTGGCGGCAGAAGAGACTGTTGACTCGGACCCCCAAGAATTGCTGTATGCTCCGCTTCTTTTGGCCGGAGGCCAAGTCGTAGGTCTGGTCAGCATCGACGACCCAGTTGACGGGAAGGAACCTACAAAAGAGTCCCTTGGTCCTCTGGAGCTCTTTCTGCATGAGGCAGCTGTAGCAATAGAAAATGCTCGGCTAATTGAGCTGTTAAACAGCGCCAAAACCCAAATTCAAGAATACGCAAATCAGCTTGAAGAAAAAGTTGAGGATAGAACTCGAGAACTAGTAGAAGCCCAAGAAAGACTACTTAAATCAGAGAGATTTGCCGCGATCGGCGAGCTGGCTGGAATGATTGGACACGACATCCGCAACCCTTTAGCAGCAATTGCAGGAGCCACTTATTACATAAAGAAACATTGTGCCCAAAAAATGGACTGTAAAACAAAAGAAATGCTAGAAACCATCGAAGAAGACATTGGACGCACGAACAAGATAATAAACGATCTCCTAGAATACTCAAGAGAGATAAGAATTGAACTAACTGAAAGCAACCCAAGATCCATGATAAAGGAAGCCTTATCAACCATCGAAATTCCCAACTCCGTCCTAACAGTAAACCTGACAGAGAACAAACCAAGAGCAAAGGTCGACACTGAAAAGATCAAGAGAGTATTCATCAATATCGTCAGAAACGCTGTGGACGCAATGCCCCAAGGTGGCACACTGACAATAAAGAGCCGAACGACAGACGGCAACTTGGAAATCAGCTTCGCAGACACAGGAAAAGGCATACCAAAAGAAACATTGGAAAAGCTTTGGATGCCTCTCTTCACAACTAAAGCCCAAGGCATGGGTTTCGGCTTGGCCATCTGCAAGCGTATAGTCGAAGCACATGGAGGCAGCATCTTCGTGGAAAGCACAGTCGGGAAAGGAACCACATTTACAGTGTCTCTGCCAGTGAACCTGAAACCAGAGAAAGACGACAAAATCACTATCGGTCTATCTGAACTTGTCTCATCTAAAGCACTTCGTTAAGCAATTCGGCGCACACGTTACTAGCACATCACAATAATGGTTCATTCTGTCCAAGGCCCGTTTTATCAACTCATTGCATATTCTTTCTCCGATGTGAATTCTCTGAGTTTCCTTCCGCATTTTGGACACCGAGCAATCAAAACAAGCAACCCAGAATAAAACCACAACAGTCAGCCTATTCAATCTTGTGTGCCCGACAAATACCCGAAAACTCAGGTCGACATAGTTATGTAATTCTAAATGAAACAGAAAAAAGGAGCTGCGGGAGACATCTCTTTTGGCTACGGAAATAGGGCAACCCCGCAATTATCCCCTAACTCACTTTTGGGTTTTCTGAGCCAAGGGCACTCTAGACCTTGCCACTTCCGCCTCCGCCAGTTCCTCCATATTATGAATAGCTCACGAGCGAGCGAGTACGTCCTATTCCAGGAAGCAAAAACGGTGGAGACCGATAAGAAAATTAGGACCCTGACGAATTACTCGACAGGGAAGAAACATGCTGGGCAAGTTGAAAAAAATCTTCGTCGCTATGATTTGTGCGTCTTTTGTCATTCTAGCCATGCCTGCTAGGGCGACGGAATACAATTCTGGCGTTCAGGTCGGGTATTGGGTTGAATACAGGAACCTTGTTTCACTCGGAGCCTCAAATCCTCCAGACTTTAACACGACAGATTGGATGAAGATGGAAGTCACGAGCATTGTCGGAAAGCGGGTCACCATTCATACATCTCGGATGCTCACGAACGGCACTTTCCAAGATGGCTACGACTATGTGTCTGATGTTGCAACAGGAGAAACAGACCGTTCAGCAGACCCAAGCAACCTATGGAACAATTATTTCATAGTTGCAGGCAATTTGACAGAAGGCAGCGATACACACCTCGCAGTGGCGCTTCCGCAGGGTTCCTTTGCAATGTTTATCAACAAGACCGAAACGAGAGACCTACTCGGCATGAACAGGACGGTCAACCTAGTCAACTACAACGAATCGTTGACTACAATTCCAGATTATAACTACCAATTCCACATTGTGTACGATCAGACAACAGGAATGCTGCTGGAGCTGAATTATTCACTGACATCACATAGCATACCCAGCACCGATGAACTGGTCTCCTACTCAGCTGCAGACATCAACACCACACCAAGGCCCCCGAACAACACGCTGATCTACACGGAAGCGGCGATCGCAACTGCAATCATAGCGGCTGTTGCAGCTGCACTTGTAGTTAGACGAAGAAGAAAGGCGCACACCACAAAGTCTGTGCAGGAAACTGGGAAAACAAAGCCTCAAACTTAAGGCTCGCACGCTCGTCCAGACTCTTTCCAGTCATGGTCTGTAACGATCATTGATCGTCCCAAGTTCTCTGCGATCGTTGTGCTTGCGAGACTTGACACGGCCTGCGTACTTTTCACATGGAACCGGTTCCGAGCCTGCTAGATTTCGCCATAGGCTCTTGCAGTCAGTGCTATGTCGGCCATATCAACCCTTGAGTCATGGTTGACGTCAAAGAGGGGGTTCCAGCCCAGCTGACCTTCCCGTGTCCCGAATGCCGAGGCTATTAGGGCTAGGTCTGCCGCATCAAATACTCCATCATTGTTAAAATCCTGAATAGATGCTTCTGCATATCCATTGGCCAGTCTGAAATCAAGTGGCTTCATGCCAGAGTTGAGTAAGAAAGTGTCGACATCATCGAAGAGCAGTGTGCAGTTTCCGGGTTCGACAGACCTGAACTTGACCTTGCACAGTGTTCCGGCTCCGGTAAATGGCCACTCGCTTCCCATGAGTGTGGCACCGACCAGAGTGTAGTTGTTTTCGATCAGAGGCACTGGAAACAATGGAATGCTGTATGCAAAAACGTTGTCAGATGGTAACCATGCATCTAGACACTGGAAGACCGACTGGTTATAATAGATCTTTGTTTGCCAAGTGTACAAGTTCTCAACGCTGTTTACGTAGATGCTCACGGTGAACTCGTCTCCAACTTTCACACTTACTGAGGGCGGCTCAATGGAGATGTAGGTCGTAGTGTCCGCGACCACAAACACCGTTCTGTAATCGATGTTATCACCCGTGTAGACTTCTCCTGCGACTGGCGAGACATAAGCCGTTAAGTTGTATTCACCCACGCCTGGAGGAATCCATAGGATGCTTGTACGGTTGAACAAGCCCGCGCCCAGTTCGGGCAGGGATAGCCACTCGACTGTGCTGCCGTTTACTATCAACTGTAGAGTGAGGCCTGTCTCGTTGACGTGACCAAGGTTTGAGACAGTCGCATTCAGCAAGGCCGCCGTGCCGGCTGACATGAATCTAGGAGCCTGCAAAGTCACGGACACTTCATGCTCAAGCTCAAACGGCACAAAGACCACGGTGTGAAGATGGTTGATACTTTCAACATTCTCAGCAAGCACGTATCCCTCACCGTTAGATATCCCAACGATTGCCGCAGCTGATTGGTTGCTGAAACCGTAGAAAAACTGAATCGCACCGTCCGCCCCCAACTGCGCCCCGAAACTTGCAGATACGTTCGAACTGTCAATGACCTCCCAACGAACAAGAACGTGTGAAAGGTCAGTTTGTCCGACAAAAATGTCATAAGACCCTGCTGTCGACCAGTCATGCCAAGCAGGAGATATTGCCCGCAGTCCTGCAAAAGCTCCAGGTGATTTGTCTTGAGTGTTGTTCGCTCTTTCAAGAGTGATCAGGCCGTCTGTTGAGACGTAGACCGTTCTGTAGATGCGATTGCAGAAGGGGAAATCAAACGGCAAGTCATAGACCCAGCTACCAATGTCCGAGTGCCACCCCATGGGAACACCTGACTCTGCCCAGCGGTTGGCAAAGTAATGCCGCTCGTAATAGAGGACGGGCACCGTGTTCATGGCCAAGTTGTTGATCGTGAAATTCTCTCCTCTCACAGGAGAGACGTACACTGTGAAGTTGAAGTCAGCGTTCATAGTTGGTGACCACATAAACTTGTAAGTATACAGTTCTCCCGACTGCAAGTAAGGAACAATCACGGACTGCACTTCTTCCTCGCTCATCCACAGGAAGGCTTTGACGTTCGATTCATCTTCGGAACCCTTGTTGCGAACGGTCAGGTTAATCATCGCCGATTGTCCTCTTTGGACAAAAGCCGGAACTTCCAACGTTACTGCAACGTCATGTTCATTCACATGCCTAGTGGCCAACCAGTGAAACGCATTCATGAAAAGCTGTTCATTGCCATACCGCCCTATTCCCTCGTTCGTGATCATGTTCTTGTCACCGATCACCACGATCTCCTTGTTCTCGTTTGCGCACACCAAGCTGAAATGGCGGGTGCCGCGATATGCCCAAGCTATTTCCTGCGCTGGGGACGTTGCCTCCAGGCGCTGAGCAGAGGCAATGTACAGGGAACCAACGCCGTCTGTCAAGGCATGGTCAGCCAGATCTGTCGTTATGACTTGACCAAAAGAATCGCGGTAGAGCTGAACACCATAAGGCACTGTCAAATATCTGAGCGTCCAACTGAAGCCCGTCTGCACGACAACGAAAAGAGAGCCGCCTTGACGGACCCAATCGAGAACGTCTGCGACTTCACTCGACAATAGGTCCTTCGCGGGCATCATGAGAACGAGGATATCGTAACCTGATAGAAGCTCCCCGCTTATGACTGTCTCTTCCATATCATGCACCGTGAAACCCTCACGTCTTAAGACTTGATGAGCGGTCAAGTAGTCTTCTTCACGAAACCCACTTGGGTTAGCATGCATGTTATCCCATAGAACCCACCTTCCGAAATGGGCGGTAACGCCTCTTGAAGCTAGATTGTCAGCCGTCTGTTCTTCGCCCACAACTGCAGGAGCATAAGCCGTGATGTTGTAAAGCCCCTCAATCGCAGGTTTCCACGCGTAGCTGACACAAGTGAAAGCACCAGGCGGAAGCTCATGCACAACCGTGGAGTTTACCGTTGACCCGTCCACTGAAAGGACCAAGCGCACGTCGCTTTCGTTTCTCCGTCCTCTGTTATGCACAGTGGCGTTAAGCTGGACCATTTCTTTTGGCTCGATGTATCTTGGGCTGTCAAGTGTGACAACTAGCTGATCTTCGGGTTTCTGGTATCGAGAATATAGCATGGCATTGTACAGCAGCTGCAGATGATGATGGTACTGTGTCTGGATCGTCTCCAGCAGGAAAGAAAAGTACAAGAGCCCCTTGAACTCCACTATCGCACACTCGTTGAAGAAGCCTAAGCCCAAGTAACTCCCACCGTCAAGCCGGCTGAGACTCCACTCTCCCCATGGCCGCGGCACTGTGCTGGGAACAAGAGGAAGAACCAGAGGGTTAGGAACCTTGTCAAACAGTGGATGTCCCATGTCCGGCACCTGTACCATATCCGTTTTGTTAAAGAACCAGTCTACAGACAAGTCCCTGCCAAGCCCAGTGAACTGCGCAAGTCTCTTGTTGTTCGGAACCTCCCAGTTGAAGCAGTCGCCCGTCATAATCAAGCCGTGCCCCTCGTAAACGTACCTTTCAATGGCATCAAGTTCCGTGTTGTCGAACTCTTCAGCGTTCGCGTTGGTGACTATGAGCACGTCCGCGTCCGTTGAAGCGATATCTGAATAGGTTATATGGGCCCTGTTGAGGCTCATGTAGTCCACATAAACCATGCGACTGCCAAGCTGTTGCCACTCGCTGTTGAGTGCGTTCCAATTCCTGATGACATCTTCGTTCAACCTTGACGAGGAATGCAGAACAACAGCCTTGACGGCAGAGCCTACGTAGATAGACTTAGCCAAGACGTTATTCTCCACGTTCACTTCTCCAGAAAGCGGCACCACATTCAGGGCCAGGTTGCAGAGTCCCTCGGCCGTTGGTATCCACTCTACGGCTACTGAAGCAGACTCGTAGCTTGCCAAAGATATCGACGTACGATTCCATACTAGGCTGTCGTTCACGAAAAGTTGGACTACGATGTTGTCTTCAGCACTCTTGCCTAGGTTGAACATTTCAGCGGTCATTGTATTCACTACCCCTGGTTTGAGGTAAGGAGGAGTCGCCAGGTCAAAGGCCACGAGATCGTGGTCCACCGCGGGAGAGCCCAGGGCTTTCCTTGCGTTTATTCTGCCGAAGCCATAATACATGTCAAAGCCAGGTTCTCCCAAGTCATCAGCAGAGTATCGAAGCAGATACCTGACGAAACTCGCTGTCAGGTTTGGAAAAGCGCTGAGGATGAGGCCGCATAGACCTGACACAAACGGGCAGGCCGCTGAAGTCCCGCTGAAACTCCCGTAGTCGTTGTTTGGAAGAGTCGAGAGTACTCCGACTCCTGGAGCCACAAGTTCCACCCAATCTCCGAAGTTCGAGAACGATGCCTTCAAGTCGCCAGAATCAGTCGCCGTGACCGCGACCACTTCATCATACGCAGCAGGGTAGAACCTTGCATCCGTGTCGTCGTTACCAGAGGCTGCAACTGTCAGAACCCCAGCCGAGTATGCGTACTTAATGGCTTCGTGAACAACCTCACTTCCTTCATAGTCACCGAAGCTCATGCTAATCACTCTCGCACCCTGTTCTACAGCATGGTAAATTCCCTTGGCGATCCAGTCAGAATAACCATCACCCCGATTGTTCAGGACTTTCTCAGCCATGATACGTACCTGAGCCATACCCACGATTCCGATGCTGTTGTTCATCGTCGCGGCTATCGTGCCGGCCACATGAGTCCCGTGCCCATAATCGTCCATAGGGTCAGCATCATCATTCACCCAATCGTAACCCAGAGGAACATAGTTGTCGACGAGGTCTGGATGATGCCAGTCGATGCCAGTGTCCAACACGGCGACAAGCACGCCATGATTTCCCACCGACACGTTCCACGCCCAGTCCGCCTCAACCTTCTGCACACCCCATTGATTACCGAAATATGGGTCATCCGGCCATACCTGAGCCTGAAACTTGCCCCGCCGTTCAACATAACTCGCTAAACTTGCGACGCGTACGTCTTCCACGAAGTACGAAGCAGATCCATTAGGAATCTGAACAATCACTGCACATGTTTTCCTGGCAGCCAAAACAGAGTCGAGGACTCTTCCATCGTGTGCCTCAACAATCTTAGAAAGAGTGGATGACGCCGCCAAGTCTCCGACCTTCAGTCCGACAACAAGCGACACACTCCCCTGCTCCTCGCCAGAGTTCGCATGATCTTTCATTCCATCAGTTACGTCCTGAGCACCTCGATCTCTCAACCCAGACACCTCAGGCATGTCTTCAAGTGAGAATCCCAGTTCTTCCGTTCCACTCTTCGTCGACCGCACCAGGTCATGAGGAAAAATCAGCGGCAAAGCGCAGACGACTATCAACACAATGGCAAGAAAGACAATCTCAATCTTCTTTCCAGCAAACAACCTAAAAATCATAAGAACCGTTCCCATGTAGGGTGTGTTAAAATGAATATTTAAGCCCGTCGCGCAGCCCGATAAACAAGAGAAAGCAGTAGCTTCGCACATTTCAATGTTTGCTAATCAGAGATCTCGTAACTCGATCAAAGAACACTGAGTCGTAGACATTCTGTCAAAGGAACACGAATACCAAACTGCTCATTAACCTCGGCTACGGCCTCAAGATGGGACCCAAAATCGGATTCGAACTCGCAAAAGCCTACCTGCCATAGCTACGACTGCTTTCAAATAGACTATTCAGCCGTCAAAAGAGTAAAGAGCTAGTCATGGCCCGCTACTCTACTTGTTGAGCACGTAGCGGACTCTCTGGGTATCCTTGCCCGTTCTGCGTATAGCTATCGTGAACTGTGCTCCTGCCCCTTCTTTGCCCGTTTCCTGTATCGTCCAACCGTAGGCGTCACATATTTTCTTGATCAGGTATAAGCCGTAGCCAGTGCCTTTCCCGTAGCCTTCCTTGAACAGGTTGACTCTTGTATTGTCAGATATGCCCACGCCGTCATCTTCGTATATCAGTTTCAGTTCGTTCTCGCCCGCTTTCTCGCAATGAATTCTTATTCGTGTGAATTTTTCGGCATATTTTGTCGAGTTGTGAATCAAATTGTAGAAAACTTGTGTCAATAGTGAATCAGCAAGCAGCAGCAGTCCATGGCATTCATTGATTACTTTGACGTTCTTCAAGCCTGTCGCAAGCAGGACAGCCTCTTTGACACATTTCTCCGCGTTAACGTACTTCAGTTCTTCAGCGCCGAGTTTTTCGTAAACGAGTGAAAACTCCAGTATGTTCAGTATCTGCTGCGAACAAGTCTCCATTTCTTTCATGTCCTCCAAAACCTGTTCGTTGTCGCCGATTTTCCTCTTCAGCAAGTAAGCGTAGCCATTCAACGCTGCAAGCTTGTTTCGAATATCATGCCTCGTCAGGCTACCGACTACTCGCAATTTCTCCATGGCCATGTTCAACTTTTCTTGAGCTTCTCTCGTTTCAGACATGTCCTTGTAGATCACGACATAGCCAGCCAGCTTGTTCCCAACAGTCATGGGCGCGGCTGAAACAGAAACAGGAATGATCGACCCGTCCTTCCTTCTGCGTTCAGTGTCAAAATACACATAGCCCTCTGCTGCCTTCTGGTCCAGCATCCGCGCTTCGTCACGCTTCCCCTCCTGAACAATAGCATCATCAATGCATTTGCCTTCAACTTCGCTAAGCTCATACCCAAAAAGCTTCTCAAACCGTGGATTCACGTCCCGAATGCGCAAGTCAACATCGACGTAGCACGTGGCCTCAGGGTTCTGAGAAAACAAACGTTTGAACTTCTCCTCACTTTCCTGCAGAGCATTTTCAGCCTTTTTCGACTCGGATATGTCCCTGTCCGAGCCCCTGTAGCCAAGTACTTGCCCATCAGAAGAAAGCAACGGGATGCCCCTTGTTTCAACGTAAACAAGATGCCCGTCTTTGTGCACAAAAGTAGTGAAACGCTCTTTGCGCGCGAAAACCCGCATCGGAACCTCTTGCACCTTTTCCCTTTCTTCTCTGGGGAAAAAATCGTAGAAATGCTTCCCGAGCACCTCATCAGGCGTGTAACCTAGCACGTTCTTCACGGCATAGTTCGAATATGTGTATTTGCCTTCAGTATCCAGCTCCCATATCCAGTCGCCGGCAACGTCAGCAATGTCTCTGGAACGCTTCTCACTCTGTCTCAAAGCGTCCTCCATGCGCCTGCGCTCAGTGATGTCCGTAACTATGCCCAAAATAGCATCTTGCCCATCATACTTAACGTGCCTCGTAGAAATGACTGCGACAGTTCTCTTGCCGTCCTTCGTTACCATTGCACACTCGTAAGGCTCGACCTCTCCCCCGTTTAGGTGCTTCTTGAGATTCTGCTTCACCAAATTTCTGGATTCAGGAGCAATGAGTGTCAGGAAGTCGAAGCCTGAAGAATAGAACTCCTCTCGGCTGTACCCGGTCTTTCGAACACATTCTTGGTTCGCATACACGACTCTGCCCGCGCTGTAGATGAATATCATGTTAGGGGATTCTTCAGCGAGAACAGTCCAGTCATGCTCAGACTCTCTCATGGCGTTTTCTGCTTTTCGTCTCTCTACGACTTGAAGTATGCCGTTTGCCAATTCGAGGAAAACCGTCTCTGGGTTTCCGCGTTTGTCCACGTAAAGGTCTGCGCCTAGATTCAACGCTTTGATTGCTACTTCCTCTGTTCCTCTTTCCGTAAACACAATGAACGGGATCGTGTTGCCTTTCTCTCTCAACTCTTTCAGAAATTCCAGACCGTCCTTTCTAGGAATCAGATAATCCGACACAACAACGTCGTACCTTTCCCGTTCAATCTCCCTAAACGCCTCCTCAACAGACTGAACTGTCTCAACATGAATTTGACACATTCCCAAACGCTGCCTTGTAACCCTCAACGACTCAGGTTCACCATCAATATACAACACTTTCAGAGGCGCCTCCGCTGTAAGGCCCACAATGGCTTTTGCAGTCGATTTCAAAGCGGATTTTATCAACTAGGCCACCTTCATGCGTAACAATGCCAATCGTCCTAAACACTAGAACTAAGTGGGCATTGCATTAAATCATTGTGAATGCACGATAAATATCCAGAAACAAGTTACTGTCAAAGCTTCTCGTCGGACAGCATTCCTTGAAATGCACCTGGAAAGGACCTACCCCATTACTGCTCCTTCAATTTTCTGGTGCAAGTTGTTGAAACATGCATGTCAACAAGGTTTTTACTTCTAGAAAGCAACTGATGAGAGTCGGTGGAGAAAGTGGACCTGTCGTCGACGAGTAACATTCTGAAACGAACGAGTGATGTGCTAAAGTCGGGTGCCTCCAAACAAGTGTTGGACTATGAAAAACGTTTCTCCTCACTTGGAAACCTTTACGATAGCCTTCTTTCAGATTTGATCAGAACCAGTTTTGATGTTGGAGAAGCGTATGACACTGCAACAAATTTTTTTAACGCCACAACCGTGGCGTTTGCTGGAATCGACGGAACCATGTATTCTCGACCGCTTTTCGACCTAGTCATCTTCTTCGGAGGAGCATACGCGTCAACGGGAACAGTGACATTTCAAGAGAAAGAACAGCCGACAATCAACTATGACATGAAAACGCTGAAGCATGCCGCGGGCATATCCAGCGTCGTGCCCGTGTACATCAACGAAATCCCCGAGATAGACCATAGCTTCTTCGAAGCTGACCAGCCAGAAGAAACCAGTCTAGGCAGGCCCTTAACCGACCAATCAATCATCGACAACGCCACAATCGCAAACTGGATAATGACTTTTGCCGAGCATTACCTCGCCTACAAAATCGCCACGGACCCGTCAAAGAACACGCGCATTATCCTCATGGACCGCAGCCTATCCATCGAACGCGCAAGCCTAATCTACGACACCTCCAAACGCGAACTCTGGAAAAGAAAAAGCAGCCTCATAGGCTATGCAGCAGACGGTCAAGAACCCATAGACGTAAACGACTTTACCATTGCCAGACAATGCGTTTGCAACCAAACCTTGGGCTTGCCGCCCCCCAGAGGCGACTACCTGATCCATGCCATAATTCAAGTGCTCAAACAACACGGAACACTCACCGAAAAACAAATTCTGACAGAACTACGCTTACAGGACGAAAAAAGAGCTAAAAGGGCCAAACGCTACATTGGGCGCCTAGTAAACGAAGGTATACTGACAGAGAAAGAAGAAACTTTCTCCCTCAACCCAAAATATACAACAACGTCGAAACGCGTCAAGAACCTCGTCATCAACCTAGGAGAGCAGTTCTTCTTCGAAAAAACATCAGAAGAACAAACATCTGTCATGATGAAGATTCTGAAGGAAGGAAAAGAACAATGGCTGACCACCGTTGACATTGCCTTTCTCACACTCTTCACATTGCAGCTTCTGATCGAAGAATGCTGGGAGAAACGAATTCTACTCATCGGCATGACGAAAGACACGGCGGCAAGAGATTTCAAGCGCCAGCTTATTCCGATAATGCACAACGAACAAATGCTCCAGAAGCCTGTTCCATCTGTGGAATTCGAAAAACTACCCAACACGGACAGGATGATCCTCCAATCCGCCAGCCTTCTTAAACCGGAAGAAATGAAGCCGCCTTGGAGCCTCATAGAATACGATTCTGCCTTCAGAACGGTCGTTCCTGACAGACAAAACCGAAAGGGCTACGTTTCTGGAGCGATCAAAAACAGAATAGGCTTAGAAAAGACCTTCCTGAAGACTTACGTACAGCTAAGTCAAGCCAAAACTGACGTGATGCTGCGAAGCAACGTTCTGTTAATCGACCGATTGGCCTATCCCGAATACGACTGCAACCCTGGAAACGTCGTGCGATTCATGAACGAATTCGGCGGAGCAGAAGAACCCGTTGAAATTCTACTGTACAAAGACAAGAACGTACCAAACAAACTTCAAAACATGGTGATGTCGATTCTAGTCGCCATGGCGCCAACGAGCATACCTGAAGCCTTCGGCCACAACAAACCATTATTCATCGCCGACAAAATAGCAAAATGGAACTACGCACAATTCAAAAGCGTCGTCGATACAACTGCAATCTGGATTTTGAACAACCATAAATTGCGAAGGTTCATATTCTATATGAGCACTTTCAGAGAGAGGAGAGCTTCAATTGAAGCCGCAAGAAGAGAACAAGCTTAACAATTACTGCTTCACCGATTTCTCAGGCAAGTTCAACTCCAGACTTGCCGCCGTCATTCCCAGATTTTTCGCAGGCGGTGAAGAGACCAAACTCTCAGGCAGTGGAAGATACCAGTGCCGAACAAAAGTAGAGTATCAAAAAGACCTGATGGGCCTCCTAGAAGAAGGTATGCTCTTAGCTGTGAAGAATTTCAAGCAGCCAGAACAGGGACTGCACAGATATACGCTCATGGAAGTAAGCCGCGTCTGGCCAGAACATTTTGGCCTGCGTGGACTGTCAGACCATGGCTACTATCCCATGCAATTCGAGATCATTGAACAGTCCGAAGACGACTGGCAGACAAATGATAAATCCACGATGATGATCCAAATGGACGCCATCCCCATCAATTATGACTTGGTTCTCGACGAAAAATGCGCGTTCAATTTTGTCAAAGGCTTTTCATATCCTATAGTGGGAAGTCCATGCTACATACTGAACGGCGAAATGATCAATCGCATGTACAACCAAAGAACAGCTGAGAAACTGCAAGTTGACACCTCAAAAACCGTGGAAGATGCAAGAGTCGACCCGCGACTCGGCCTGATAAAAATGTTCGAAGCAAACAGAACTCCCATTCCAATATACATTGACTTCGAAAAACTCGTCCGCTACCACTTCGGCGTATTCGCTTTCACAGGCGGCGGAAAAAGCAACTTGATGTCTAACATACTGAGAAAACTTCTGTTACATGACGAGGACACGCGGATTGTAATTTTTGACATCAGCTGCGAGTACATGTTCCTGCTGTTAGACGTGCTCGCAGACCCAAAAGTCTCAGCAAAAGTGATCCTTGAACACCGGATCGAATCGTTGCAGCAATTCTTCAACAACGTCGTGAAGCCAAGAGAATACGAGGTTGACGAGCGCACCAAAGCAGGACTGCAGCGGATAATGAACCAAGGCAAAATCGCGTACTACACGAAACCAAGGCAGCAAATACCAACCTACAGCCAATTCATCGGAGAGCTTGACGAACAGAGGAAGAGTTCAACAGACAAGCCGCATTACATGAACGCAATCGACAAAATACACGACGCCATACTTGAATACATCGAAGAACATGGCCTGGTCGAAAATCAACAAGTGAACGAAGACTTCATAGACCACATTGCCGACATAGCAGCCAGCACAGTCGAAGAATTTAAAGTGCATGACAAAAGCGGATTGTACGCGTGGGCAACCACCCGAACCACGATAATTGACATAATGAAGAAAAGCTGTCAGAAAGAAAAGCAAGTAACTGCAGGATTGACAGCTGAGAAAATCCGAGAACTGCTGGAAGACAAGCCTACAAGAATCGTATGCATATCAATCTCCGACCCGTACACCATAAAGGACCTCGCAATCGAGCTCACGCAAGACCTGCTTGTCCGCAGAAAACGCAAATTCCAAGTCAAACCCTACGTCCTTCTAGTCTTCGACGAAGCTCAAGAATTCATATCAAGCAACGCTGTCGGGATCGATGCAAAATGTTCAACACAAGTTGAAACGCTTCTGAGACAAGGAAGAAAATACGGCCTAGGCGTATGCATAGCCACGCAAAGACTAGCCTACCTGAACACAAATGCTTTGCAACAGTTGCACACGTATTTCGTGGGAACTCTGCCCCGTCCATATGACCGCGAACTGGTCAGCGACACCTTCATGATCGACAAGAGCATACTGGAGAAGACATTGGAATTCGCTCCAGGCGAGTGGCTCCTGTCAAGTTACATAGCCACAGGCATGGAAAACGTTCCCATATTCATAAAAGCAGATAACGCCGAAAACGAGATCGAAAAATACTTGAAAGAAAACTCGTAGAGCCGCGATGCACCTAGCTTTTGATTCTGTCAGCCCTCATCAACAGATACTCCTTGTACGGCTTAAAACCGACTGTGGAGTATACTTTGACCGCAGGAATGTTGTCTTTCAAAACGTGGATTAGTGCACTTGGAGAGTGCTTGAGGATCTCCTGAACTAGTGCCGAGACTATTGACGTGGCAAACCCTTGGTTTCTGGAGTTCCTATCGGTCGCTATGGCTCCTATGTTGCTGCCAAAGTCCATAAACCTTGTCAACCCGATGGAAACCAGCTTGTTATCCCGTTTTATCCCCACCCAATACGCATTTTCAAACCCTGCTCTCTGTCTTTCAGCCGTAATCTCACCCCACCATTCAGGGTCAGCCTCGCGCAAGACCCTAGCCACTTCCTCAGCATCTTCAACCGTCAGCCTCTCTGGAACATGTTTGACCTGAATGTTCTCTTCACCTCTCCTCAAATGCATCAGTACTAGGTCATGGACTATCTGCGGCTTGTACTTCTTCAGGACCAAATCTCTACAAGCAGCCGGAGCCTGCAGTTCCACCTTTTCGAGGTCAACTGAATCAAGCAACAACGCGACAGCTTTTCGGCTTCCTCTTAACTGTACGATTTCGCCTGAATAAAGCAGCGCCAAACCTTCAACCGTTTCTTTCTCAATTGCCATCAGAATCTGCGTTTTTTCCCTGTGCTGCTTCAAATCCATTATGAAGAAATAATAGTCTAGCGGATCTTGGTTGGCGTGATTCCAGAAAGCCTCCTCAAACCCATCGTACACAGAGACAACTTTCACGGCTTAGTCATCCCCTCACAGGAGCAATAGAAACTGTAGTGGAAAAAGTTTGGGTCTAGGGCATTCCGCATCTTTTGAGCAGGCGAGTCCACTTTTGATCCGTGATGCGTTGGATGTCTTCAAGTATTTTCTCGTTCTTGGGTGTGAACAGGTGTCTAAAGCGTCCCTGGGCCTGCAGATAGTCTTTGACAGGCTTCTTCTTCTGCGGTGCCAAGGCCAAGATTTTGCTAGGGGTTGAAAGTTGATATTCGCCGTTGACTGCTTCCCACAATGGAAAAACGCATGTTTCGACTGCTAAGCGCGAAAGTTCGATCGATTTGCTCGGGTCGCTTCGCCAACCTCTTGGACAAGGTGCTAACACGTGCAAAAACGCGGGGCCGTTCACTTCTATGCCCTTTCGGGCTTTGGTGATTAGGTCTTTCCAATAGTAGGGCGCCGCTGTGGCCACATATGGCATGTCATGGGCCACCATGATATCTGCGATGGGCTTCTTCTGCTCAATCTTTCCAGGAACTACCTTGCCAGCCTGTGAAGTTGTTGTGGAAGCTCCCATCGGTGTGCCTCCGCTCCTCTGAATTCCAGTGTTCATGTACGCTTCGTTATCGTAAAGCACAAACATGAAGTCATGGCCTCTCTCAACCGCTCCAGAAAGCGCTTGTATGCCTATGTCGTATGTTCCGCCGTCTCCGGCAAAGGCGACTACGTCAATCTGTTCATCCTTTATTCTTCCTTTCTTTCTCAGAATCTTCAACGCAGCTTCTATGCCTGAAGCGTTCGACCCAGCAGTTTCGAATGCCGTGTGCAGCCATGGCACTGCCCAAGACGTGTACGGGTAGATTGTCGAGGAGACTTCCATGCATCCCGTCGCGTTTGTTACGATCGTTTTTCCTCTCGTTGCTTTCATTATGAGCCTCAAGACAGTTGCTGGTGCGCAGCCTGCACATGCGCGATGCCCTGACATGAACAAGTCGGGTTTTTCAGCGATATCTTTTATCGTGAATTTTCCTTCCGAAAACATGCATTCTCCTCCATTTACTCCCTTAGACCCACGTACCTTACTAGGTCTCCGATCTGTCTCGTCTGCAGTATTTTCTGCAGGTCTTCGAAGATTTTGCGGATTTGAGTCGGGCTTGTGTCTCTCCCACCCAGACCGTAGATGTAATTCACTATGTATGGATGTGGTGCTGTATCGTAGAGCCCGTTTCTGATTTCATGGAATACTGCTCCTCCGTTTCCTCCGAAGCTCATGCTTCGGTCCATAACAGCCACTGCCTTCGCTTTCCTTAATCCCTCGACTAGTTCTTTGACAGGAAACGGCCTGTAAGTGCGAATTCTCAGCAATCCTGCTTTGACGCCTGAATTTCGCAGTTCGTCTACAACAGTTTTGACCGTACCAGCTGTTGACCCCACGCAAATAATGATAATCTCAGCGTCTTCGGTCTTGTACTTTTCAATCAGTCCATCCCCATAGCTTCTGGTAGTCAATTGGGCATATTCTGCATGTATTTGCTCAATCACTTCCAACGCGTTCCTCATGGCTTCTTCCTGCTGTTTCTTGAATTCGAAATAGTAGTTCTGCAATGCTACGGGCCCCATCGTCATCGGAGTGTCTGGGTCAAGCTTGAACGGGACTGTTTTTCCATCATGCGTTAGAACCACTGGAAACTGTCGCGTCTTCACGAACTCTTTGACCACCTCGTCTTCGAGAACTCGAACGTTTTCAAGCGTGTGGCTTACTATGAAACCGTCTAGACCAATCATCACGGGCAACTGAACATCCAAATGTTCAGCTATTCTGAAAGCTTGTATCGTCGAATCGTAGACTTCCTGCGCATTTTCAGCGTATATCTGTATCCAGCCACTGTCGCGTTCAGCCATCGCGTCTGAATGGTCACCATGAATGTTCAAGGGAGCAGATAACGCCCTGTTTGCTACAGCCATCACGACTGGCGCTCTGCATCCTGATGTGACGAAGAGCATTTCATGCATAAGAGCCAAGCCTGCCGAGGCCGAGGCCGTGAAGACCCTAGCTCCCGTGGCTGAAGCTGCAAGACAAGCCGCCATCGCACTGTGCTCGGACTCTGTGCACACGTACTCCGTCTCCACTTCGCCGTTAGCCACGTATTCACTGAACTTTTCCACGATTATTGTCTGAGGAGTAATCGGATAAGCCGCAACGACATCGACGTCTGACTGTTTGACAGCCAAAGCGACAGCTTCGTCCCCATTCAACCCTTGAAATTCCTGTTTGACGACACTTTTCATCTATTTTGCACTCCTATTCGATCTTCATCACTATTGCTTTTGGAAGGCATTCATTGGCACATATACCGCAACCCTTGCAGAAGCTGAGGTCAAATTCAATGTCCCCCTTCTCTTTATTCCAATGTATTGCACCGTCAGGACAGAAAATTGTGCATTGCAGGCACTTCGTACACTTGGCAACATCTCTGACAGGCGTATAGGTCTTCCAGTCGCCTGTCAAGTATGTTCTGCTTGATTTCCAGCATACACCTGCCAGTGACGCCTCTTTCCAGGTCTTCTCCTTCGATGTCATTCAGATTTTACCTCCTGGTACGCTTCTTTCACAACTGCGAAGTTTTTGTCTGCAACATCCGCTCTGAATCGTCCTTTAATCATTTGTTGGATAGTTTCTAGGCTGACTATGCCCGCTACGCGAGCCACGGCTCCTAACATCGCCGTATTCGTGATAGTCATTCCAAGGATCTTCAGCGAGATCTCGGAGGCTGGAACGGTCCATACTTTCCCTTTTCCTGTACCCAACATTTTTCTTGTCTCTTGTGGGCTGTCTTTCGTGTTAACTATTACGTTGCCGCCGTCTTCATTCAGTCCGTCGACCACGTTAACTGCTTTGAGCAAAGTCGGGTCTAGCACGGCAACCACGTCAGGGTTGTATACCGCACAGTGTATCTGGATAGGCTCTGTGCTTATTCGTGTGAACGCAGTTACAGGTGCGCCCATTCGTTCTGGACCGAACTCCGGAAAAGACTGAATGTATTTTCCTTCAGCGATGGCAGCTCGAGCCAGAAGCTCGCTGGCGGTCCATGCTCCTTGGCCGCCTCTTCCATGCCACCTGACTTCCAGAATCTTCTTCAACATCGTTCTCTCCATGGCCTTCCAGTTTATTGCAGAATCTCGGATATACACTTTTCTAGGAAGATGCGCAGAAACGAACGTTGCTCAAGTAAATATTTTAGGCAGAAGCCGGGCAGTATCTTTACTGGGGAAAAAATGGTTTGAGCGAGAAGGTGGTTCTTACCGCCGACAGCTCGTTGATGAGTGATTATCATCACAACGAGTTTCTCGGTTTCGGAACATGTGCTCCTCCAAACGTGATTCCAGACATGATCTACAGGTGGTTAATTTTTCCTCCCATAAAGACCAAGGACGGATTACCATATGCTGCACCTTACGGGTTGAGAAAAGTTGAAGCTCAGCTTCTGCAGGAAGGTTTCAACGTCACGACGACCACGCCTGACCACCTTGGAAAACAGATTAGAGACAGCAAGGTTTTGGGAATACACGTGATGGATCCTTTCGGGCTGGGTCCTGCCTCAAGCACGTTGGGAGCAATTTTCAAGAAGGAGCCTTTTCTTGCCCATTACTTCCGAGGGCTTTTGAGTTCGCATCCTGTCAGAAAGGCAAAAAGACGAGGCCTAAAAATCATCGTGGGTGGTCCTGGTGCTTGGCAGTTTCGGTACAGACAGAAATTCGTCAAGAAATATGGGATTGATTGCGTTCTTGAAGGAGAAGGGGAAAGGGTCGTCGGGAAGATATTCCGCGCTGCACTTGACGGCAAAGACCTTCCAGCGCTGTACGAGGTTAGCACCGGTGAAAGCCCCAGCTTGAAGGAGATTCCCAACATGGTTGGTCCTTCCATCAACGGTTTGGTCGAGATCGGTCGTGGATGTTGCCGAGGATGCAAGTTTTGCAGTGTCACTTTGAGGCCACTGCGATGGTGTCCCGTAGAAAAGATACTCCAAGAAATGCGCGTGAATGCCAAAGCCGGCCTACGCGGAGTCACACTTCATAATGAAGATGTCATGCTCTACGGGTCCAACAACACATTGCCGAACGAAGAAAAACTTCTCAAGTTACACGAGACTGTAATTAGAAAGTGTGAAGGCATAACGTGGAGTCACTGTTCATTAGCGGCCGTGGCTTCTAACCCAAAGCTTTTCGCACGCTTGAGCGAAATCATAACGCAGAAACGGCCTTGGTGGGGTGCCGAAATTGGCTTGGAAACTGGTTCAGCAAGGCTGGCTGAAAAGATTATGCCAGCTAAAGCGTTTCCCTTTAAACCGCAAGAATGGCCCGATGTGATCCGGACGGGCATGGGATTGATGCATGACAACAACCTGATTCCAGCATGCACGCTAATCGTGGGCGTTCCCGAGGAGACTGACGACGACTTGGTCAAGACGATAGATTTGATGGACGACCTGAAAGACTGCAGAAGCCTTGTGGTGCCGCTGTTTTTTGTTCCCATGGGCCGACTGAAGGACGAGGACTGGTTCAAGGATACTGGAATGACAAAGCTGCATGAAGAGCTACTTACAAAGTGTATCCAGCATGATTACAGATGGATACGAAGCCTCATCAATGCTGCTTTTGCAGGCAACTGGAGAGAAAAGGTGACAGGACCATTGTACAAAGTTTTCGCGTCAATTGTCGAAATCAAGGCTAAACAGCAGGGAATAGACCTAACACACAGTCAATAGACTAAAATACCCCTACAAAACTTAGACTTGTAAAGCCTCAGAACATGCCGCCGTAGCTCAGCCAGGTAGAGCGGCTGGCTGTTAACCAGTCGGTCATAGGTTCAAGTCCTATCGGCG
>CAYPRE010000001.1:44246-44583 GCA_964413045.1 uncultured Candidatus Bathyarchaeia archaeon | reverse complement strand
CAGCCCATGCAGCGCTGGGCACATTCCCCGGTCTTTTGGCCGACGAAGCGGATCAATTTCACTTTTTCCATGAGGTCCTCAATGGTGTTGTGAACCGAAACATACCGATTGACCCGTTCATTCACCAACGGGGAATGGACCGTGAAAAGGTCCCGGTGTTCGGGATCGTTGGCGTAGCGAAACGTTAGGGCCGCTCCGTTGGCGGATCCTTTGATCAGAGGATGGTCGATGACCTCCGTAACTTTTTCTCCCATGATGTAAACCGTCGGTTTTTGCTTGCGAATGCTGTCCCAGTACTCTTGTTCGGTTCGAATTCCCATAAACTTCCCTCCTTTTA
>CAYPRE010000001.1:42911-44236 GCA_964413045.1 uncultured Candidatus Bathyarchaeia archaeon | reverse complement strand
GTCCACAGCATGCCATACCCGACTGTGGACCGTGGTCCGTTGACTGTCGACTAATTCTTTATGGGTGTTCTCAGCGTTCTCTGCGGTTAACCTTTTATTTGTTCTCCTGTTCTCCGGCGACCGATTTGGTAGTTTGGCGAATGACCAATTCTACGGGATATACGATATTCTTCTCCGCAAGGGATTCTTCTTTGATCCAGTTGATTAAAAGTCGGCAGGCCCTTGGTCCGATTTCAACGAAAGGAATGCGGACTGAGGTCAGCGGAGTCTCCACCATTCCCGCCAAGCCCGCAGAAAACCGCAACGGCTTTTCCAGGCTTGAATCGCGAACAGATCTCCCAGGATACACTGTGACCTGCATTTTCCATCAGCAACAGCCTAGAAACGCCGAAATACTCAGCATTAACCTCAAGGGCATGCATCGCTCGGCTAGAAATGGGCTCATTTACCAACGCGACACCCACTAGCCTAATGTCAAGCTAGGGAAGATAAGCGTTGTCGGTAGTAGTGCCAAGGGTTTATGAACCGAGCACGTTAATGAAAACGTTCCTCAAAGCATAACTTGAGAAAAAAACGAAGTTGGCAAATGCAGTTTCCCCCGAATGTAGCAAAGTATTTTAATGCATAGAGGCAGAAGATAATTGTGGAGATTCAAATGCCAACAGCCTTTGTGCTAATAAACACGGAAATCGGTTCAGAAGCAGATGTACTCAAAGACTTGAAGAAAGTTGAAGGAGTAGAAGAAGCTCATGCTGTCTACGGAGTCTACGACATAATCGCAAGGGTCAAAGCAGACACAATGGACAAACTCAAAGAAATCGTAACTTGGAAAGTCAGAAGACTCGACAAAGTAAGGTCAACACTGACGATGATTGTTGTAGAAGAAGCATCTCGATAGCAGGCAATCCCTCCTTTTTATCCGACGAGACGTCCATTTATATTCTAGCCGAGACTCTGATCCCAAAACAAACGTGACATACAAATGCCTCCAAACGTGCTGCACATCGGCCTTGACGACACCGACTCGACCAGAAAAGGCTGCACAACATACGTCGCCGCACTCCTAGTAGAGGAATTAGAGAAGCTGGGCGCTCACTTCATTGACTATCCAAACCTCATAAGGCTCAATCCAAACGTGCCGTGGAAGACACGCGGAAACGGAGCATTATGTCTCAGAATCAGCTACGACAAGAATATGGAAGAAAAAGTGAAGAGCACAACCTTAGACGTGGTAGAAGAGCATTCAGACCTCGACTGCGCACGTACCGACCCGGGAATCGTCTTCCACAAGAAAACAAGCATTCCCGCTCAACTCAGAACCTTCG
>CAYPRE010000001.1:0-42901 GCA_964413045.1 uncultured Candidatus Bathyarchaeia archaeon | reverse complement strand
CATAACAGGCGTCGTGAAACTCAAAGAAGCTCTAAAGCTGTTGTCTCAATTCGAGACAGAAGCACTGGGCTTCAAAAATGGCAGAGGGATCATTGGAGCCTTAGCAGCGGTAGGAGAAACTCTCCAAGAAGACTACACGTACGAAATACTCGCTTACCGAACTCCAGAGAACTGCGGCACAAAACGAAGAGTGAACGAAGCTTCGATATTCCGGATGGACAAAGAAACAGCTCCCTACACCTTCAACAACGTTGACATCGAAAAAAACCGAGTCGTCATCACCCCCCGCGGTCCCGACCCCATTCTCTACGGAATCCGCGGCGAAACACCTGAAATCGTAAAAAAAGCTTTCACCATAGTCGAACCCTTGGAGCTTGTTGAAAGATGGGTAACATTCCGCACAAATCAGGGAACTGACGCGCATCTCAAGAGAATAACGACACTTGACCAGATGACAGCATACAGTTCTATAATAGCCAAGGGAGACGTGTCGGCGAATCCACGAATAGTTCCTAGAAGACACGTTATTTTCTCCATAGACGACGAAACTGCTGAAGTAGACTGCGCAGCATACGAACCCACAGGCAACCTGCGTCTTGCCGCACAAAAACTGACCATCGGAGACGAAGTCGAAGTCTATGGTGCAGCCAAAGGTTCTTTCCAGTCCAGACCTTTCACGATAAACCTTGAGAAAATCCGCGTGCTAAAACTCGCACGAAAAGTTGCCTTCCAAAACCCTAGATGTCCCAACTGTGGCAAACGGCTCAAATCTATGGGAAAAAATCAGGGCTTCAGATGTGAAAAATGCGGGTTCAAAAGCAGGAACATTTCAAAAATAGAAACTACGTTAAACCGAGACATACAAGAAGGCTTTTACGTCACCTCAACAAGGTCCCAGAGACATTTGACGAAGCCCTTAATCCGTTATGGGATGGAAAAACCGCAAGGTCCAGAAGAAGGGATGATTGAAGGTTGGCATTCTTAGGTTTCTTCGCCGCTTACCGCGAAGATTTCGCAGAGCATGCGGTACAGTTCGTCTCCTCCTTCGACTTTTGAGAACAAATCCTTTTCAGCCTTCAGTAATCGGCCCATCGTCCTATAGGTCTGCTGCAATTCCATTTCTTTCCACATCAGCCGATAATTCTTTAATTCAAGCCAAGCCCGAAACATCAAGACGGCGAACATGCCCAACGTCAGGAAAAGGTTCAGCAAGTAAATATCAACAACGTCCATCATTTTTCACCTCCAAGCAATTCGAATCAAGTCAATATTCAGAACGCATCTAAATCAAACTTGCGACGCTAGAAACTCGCGACTGACCATTGTTTGAGCAGAAACAATTAATAGTTGAAATTCAAACAGCGCTGTGAGGGTCACTAGTGGAAGAAGACGAGGTCTCCTATTCATTATCATCTCAGGTGGGCAGGTACTTCCTGCATGGAATCGCGTTCTCTTTGTTGCTCGCACTGCTAGTGTTCTTGTGGGCATTCGTCGCTGGATTCCTGGTAATAGCCGGCTATGTCATAGGCTTGATAATTGGTATAGTTCTGCTCTTCTTCATAGTGGGTGGACTTAACATTGTTCTAACAGAGACTATATGGGGCGTCTCGATTAGGGAAAACTGGCAAAGCATCTTAGGCCACGGTCTTCTCCTCTCAATCATCCTAGTACTCGCTGGTATTCCCTCTCTACTAGTATCGCTCTATTATCCAAGTCTGACGACAACGATTGTCCTGTTCGTGGTCTACGCCTTTATCGACGGATACATGGCCAGATGGATTGCCGCAATATGGGAAGGCAGCGACGAAGAAGAACCTTCGTACACCGATGAATAGCGAAATAGTTTAAATGTTCGTGCTTCGTTAACCTTTTGAAAAATCCATTTCGTTTCTGACTGTTGGAGTGTCTGAGACTTGGAAAAATTCCCAGAACAAGAGTATAACCTTCCTTTTTTTAAACAATCAGGTTACGTCAGAAGACTATGTCCGAAATGTCGCGAATTCTACTGGACACAGAACGAAAAACAGGAAACGTGCGGAGAGGCAACGTCAGAAGGCTGTTCTTCTTATACTTTCATAAAGAACCCGCCCACGAAAAGAAGGTACACTCTGGGCGAGGCACGCGAGGCATTTCTTTCATTCTTTGAAAAGCACGGTCACACTCGGATAAAACCCTACCCTGTTGTGGCCAGATGGAGAGAAGACATCTATTTGACACATGCGAGTATAATCGATTTTCAACCATACGTAACTGAAGGCATCACTCCCCCACCCGCAAACCCACTCGTAATCTCCCAGCCGTGCATCCGAATGGTAGACATAGCAAACACAGGACCCACATTCGGCAGACACTTCACAATCTTCGAAATGGGCGGAGCTCACGCCTTCAACTACCCAGACAAGGAAGTCTACTGGAAAGATCAAACGGTCAGATATCATCAGGAATGGGTCACAAAAGACTTAGGCGTAAAATCAGACGAAATCATCTACAAGGAAGGAGTGTGGGTCGGCGGAGGAAACGCTGGGCCAGACGTAGAATGCATCATCCGAGGCCTAGAGGTTGCCACGCTCGTTTTTATGCAGTACAAAGTAGTGAACGACAAATTCATAAAACTCCCAATTCGCACCGTAGACACTGGCTATGGTATCGACAGGTACGCCTGGCTTTCTCAAGGGGTACCAAGCGGTTTCCACGCAATATACGGCGACCTGCTCTTGAAGATTTTCAGAATGGCCGGCATAACCAAGATTGACGAAAACTTGCTCAACAGGGTCGCAGCAGTCTCTGGACTCGTGAGTTTAGACAAAATGGCAAGCAGAATCGAGACCAGAAAAAAAGAAGCGCAGCTGGTCGGAATAAGCGTAAAGGAACTGGACAATTTTCTCATTCCAATCGAAAACGCCTTTGCAGTTGCCGACCACACAAAATGCCTCAGCTTCATACTTTCTGAAGGCGTGGTTCCCTCAAACATACAGGAAGGCTACCTGGCACGACTGATCTTCCGCAGGACATACAGGTTGCTCAGAATGCTCAACATAGAAGACAAGCTCTACGACATAATGAACATGCAGATAGACTTATGGTCAAAAGACTTCCCACACTTGGAGGAAATGCGAAGCGAAATTCTGGAAATGCTCAAAGTCGAAGAAGAAAAGTTCGAAGACACGATCAAACGAGGAGAAGGGATGGTGAAACGCATTTCCAGCGAACTCAAGGCCCAAGGAAAGGAGCACATCCCAACCGAGACACTGATTGAACTGTACGACTCCCATGGGCTGCCGCCAGAAATCGTTATGCAAGCCGCTGAAAAGGAAGCCTTGAAAGTCGACGTCCCAGACAATTTCTACGCCTTAATTGCCCAAAGACATATGCAAGTATCTAAGCCTATTGAGGAAGTGGCTGAAACAAAACGAGAATTGGAAACGGCAGTCTCAGATCTTCCCCCAACCGAACCGCTCTATTACCAAGACCAGTACCTGAGACAGTTTGGAGCCACAGTTCAAAAAGTGATAAACAAAGAATACGTTGCCCTCGACAAAACATGCTTCTTCCCCGAAGGCGGAGGACAACCAGCAGATAACGGACTCATCATGTTCGACAGCAAAAAAGCCGAGGTTATAGATGTTCAGAAAATTGGCAGAGTAATCGTTCACAAACTCAACGGCCCCGTACCCAAAGAAGGCACTCAGATTAGGGGAACAATAAATTGGGACAAACGCTACGCTCTGATGAAGAACCACACAGCCACCCACGTAGTTGGCGGAGCAGCCAGACGCGTTCTGGGCCAACATGTTTGGCAGTTTGGAACCCAAAAAGGGGTTACAACTTCTAGACTCGACATTTCACACTACCGCAGAATCACACTAGACGAACTGCAAAATATCGAGACCTTAGCAAACGAAGCCGTCTTGGGAAACATACAGGTCACGACAACATGGATGCCCAGAACGGAAGCTGAAAGCCTCTACGGTTACAGACTCTACCAAGGCGGAGCCGTTCCAGGCAAGGAAATACGTGTTGTCAAAGCAGGAGACTGGGACGTTGAAGCATGTGCAGGAACGCACCTGAAGAGCACGATCGAAATTGGCTTCATCAAGATGGTCCATTCAGAAAGAGTCCAAGATGGCGTCGAAAGACTCGTATACTCAATCGGGCTTCCTGCGGTCAGAGCAGTGCAAAAGAACGAACAGTTGCTCGTAAAGCTTTCTGCAACTCTGAATGCTCCGATCGAGAAACTGAACAAAACTGCAGAAAAGCTTGTCAGAGAGTTGAAGGAAGGAAACGTTGAAAGAAAGAAACTCATCAAGGAACTAGCCGCAAAAGAAAGCACTGTGCTAGGGGCAAAAACCGAGGAGCAAGCAGAAGAGATAAACGGTGTAAGGGTGGTAGAACGTGATTTCCAAAAATCGACGGACATTGACCGCATGGTTCAAACAGCAAACGAAATAATCAAAAGAGACGAAGCTACGGTGACAGTCTTCTACGGAGTAGAAGAAAAAAACGCGAGAGTCATGGTAATGGCGGGCAAGGTCGCCGTGGAGAAAGGTGCCAACGCTGGGGAAATAGTGAAAGAAGCCTCGAAGATAATGGGCGGAGGCGGAGGGGGAAAGCCAAACTTCGCTCAGGGTGGAGGCACCGAGGTCGATAAACTGACCGAAGCAGTCAAGAAGGCCAAAGAAACACTTAGACGACAACTGATGAATTGATCTGCCTCTTCGCCAAACCCCACCTTGTCAAGTAGAAGCTATTCTTACCAGAATGCCTGCCAAATTCAAAAAAGGGCAGATTTCAGTCGGTAGGAAGCGCAAGAGATTAATCCGGGTTTGGCAGATTAGTGTACGGTGCCAAGAATGAGGGATAGCGTTCTCTGTTCGTGAAAACAAAACCTTTAATACCCCTCGGACCAATTCAGCAAGTTCCATGGAATTTTTGAAAATCGAGACAAAATGGCAGAAAAAATGGGAAAACGCCAAAATCTTCAACGCAGATCCCAATCCAGCGAAACCTAAGTGGTTCATAACTGTAGCCTATCCATATCCTAACTCTCCGCAGCATATTGGCCACGGCAGAACCTACACACTGGCAGACATGCACGCACGGTACATGCGCATGCGAGGCTACAACGTTCTCCTGCCAATGGCGTTTCACTATACAGGTACACCAGTCCTAGCGATGGCTAAGCGACTTGCAGACAATGACGAGGGCCTGATTAACGACTTCACTAAGGTCTACAAAATCCCAAAGGAAAAACTGAAAGAACTCACAGAACCCATTGCCATGGCGCACTATTTCCATCAAGAAATCAAGAGCGGAATGAAAGAAATAGGCTACTCGATAGACTGGAGACGCGAATTCACTACCACCGACCCGTGTTACAACCGTTTCATAGAGTGGCAATTCCAAAAATTGCGTCAACGTGGATACATAAGTCGGGGCAGTCATCCTGTAGGCTGGTGTCCTAGAGACGGAAATCCTGTTGGTCAGCACGACACGGCGGGCGACGTGGAACCGGAAATAGGCGAATTCACCTTGATAGAATTCAGACAGGACAATTTCGTTTTTCCAGCGGCAACGTTGCGTCCTGAGACAGTATTCGGAGTGACGAACATCTGGCTAAACCCCAAAACCAAATACGTAAAAGCCACCGTTGACGGTGAACGCTGGATCATCAGCAAAGAAAGCGTGGAAAAACTGATTCATCAGAACCGAAAAGTCAATGTTCTGGAAACTTTCGAAGGAAAGGACCTCATAGGAAAATACGTCGAAAATCCTGCAACGGGAAGCAAGATCCCTATTCTGCCAGCGGATTTTGTCGACCCGAAGAACGCCACAGGCGTTGTCATGTCAGTTCCAGGTCACGCTCCATACGATTATGTTGCCCTCGAAAACCTCAGAAAAACTCCTCAGCGACTAGGAGAGTGCGGCCTCACCCCTGAAGTAATAGAATCAGTGAGGCCGATATCTATCATCGAGGTGCCGGGATATTCAGAAGCTCCCGCTGGGGATGCAGTTAAGAAGATGAACATCAGAAGCGAGTCAGATCCGAAGTTGGAAGACGCGACAAAAGAAGTGTACCGACACGAGTTTCACAAAGGCAAAATGAAACAGAACACGGACAAATACTTCGGTTTGTCAGTGGCAGAGGCAAAGGACAGGGTCAAACAGGATCTCATTTCTGAAGGCAATGCCACAACGATGTATGAGTTGCTGAACAGGCCCGTGCTATGCCGCTGCAAAACAGAGTGCATCGTCAAAATTGTTTCAGATCAGTGGTTCATAGACTATGGCAAGACAGGATGGAAGGCGCTGGCTCACAAGAATCTGGACGAAATGGAAATACTGCCCGCGGAAGTGCGCCAAGAGTTTAGCAATGTCATCGACTGGTTACACGAAAAAGCTTGTGCCAGAAAATCCGGGATGGGCACACGACTTCCATGGGACAAAAACTGGATCATTGAATCGCTTTCCGACTCCACGATCTACATGGCCTACTACACAATAGTGAAGCACATTAAGCAAAACAAGATTCAGCCCGCTCAGTTAACAGATGAAGCTTTCGACTTCATATTTCTCGGTGTTGGAAAAGTCACCGAGATCAGCAGAAAATCTGGCTTGCCCGCAGAACTCCTGCAACAAATGCAGGACGAATTCAAGTACTTCTATCCATTGGACAGCCGTCATTCCGGTCGCGAACTGATCCCCAATCATCTGACTTTCATGATATTCAATCACACGGCTATATTCCCAGAAAAGTTGTGGCCACGCCAGATCGTCGCCAACGGACAAATACTGATGGAAGGCGCCAAGATGAGCAAATCATTCGGAAACATAATTCCATTGCGTGAGGCTCTAGCCAAATTCGGAGCAGACCCGCTAAGACTTAGTGTTCTGTCAACAGCCGAGTTGCTGCAAGACGCCGACTTCAGTCCCACGATAGCTATGGCAATGCGTGACAGAATGGAACGGCTTTATGAATTCTCATCCAAAATCAAGAAGACATCGCAAAAAAGGGTTCCGGAAGAATCATTAACAGACATTGACCGATGGATGCTCAGTCGACTGCAAGAGTACATAAAGAAAACCACCGAAGCTATGGACAGACTTGCAGCGCGAAAAGCAATACAAAGCGTTCTGTATGAATTGGATCAGGACTTCCAATGGTACCAAAGACGTGCAACAGGCAAGAAAGGAAATCAGAAAGCTGCCACAGCCTACGTGTTCAGTCAAGTTTTAGACGCTCAAATACGAATGCTGGCTCCTGCTGCTCCACACATATGCGAGGAGCTTTGGGAAATGATCGGCGGAAAAGGTTTTGTTTCATTGGCGCGGTGGCCCGAAGAGAACGCTACGAAAAAAAACGTAAGAGCAGAGGAAAATGAAACCTTGATCATAGGCGTACTGGAAGACACCCTGAACATTACAAAAGCCACGGGTGTAAAGCCAAAAAGAATATGCTACTATGTAGCTGCACCGTGGAAGTGGAAAGCGTACCTGAAAGCAGTAGAGAAATCTGTGTCTGCGAAGATTCAGCAGAAAGACTTAATGCAGGAACTGATGACAGACACCGCTTTGAAGATGAAAGCTGAGAAAGTGGCGAAATTCACCGCGCAGACGGTAGAAGAGATCAACCGTATGTCTGATGAACGAAAACAGAGAATAATACAGATTGGGACCATGAACGAAATTCAAGCCTTGAGCGAGGCCACAGCCTTCTTCAAGAAAGAAATCAACGCCGAAATCCACGTCTACGAGGAAGAAAATACGCAACGTTACGACCCCAAGGCTAGAGCCATGCTTGCGAAGCCTTATCGCCCAGCGATTTTCATAGAATAAAAATATATCACTCTAAACCTTTCTTCTAATGCAGAAAAAGGATCCGTAGCGCAGCATGGATACATTTGAAAGCCATAAAGCGCGTCGGCCTTCTAAAGCAACCACTCAAGAAAGCCGAAAGTCCTGGGTTCAAATCCCAGCGGATCCGCCACTTCCTATGTCCTAGTCCTTTTGGGGTAAAGGATCTATTTCTTGTCCCGACAACCTGAAACACGTTTGATATCTGCCACCCTGATTGCGATTGCCAGCAAGTTTTATAAAAGTAGTGAAATAATAAATGAGAATCACTCTAGCATTTGAGTTATCGATGTATAAGGGATTATTATGAGTACACATGCAGATGATTTGAAGCTACGTTTAATGACTATTGAACTGCTCAGGACTGCGAAGTATAAAAGAAATATCACATATCGAGAGCTGGCCTCCAAAACAGGTTTGCCTGTTACCGTTCTGAGCAGATATGCCAAGGGGCATGTCTTGCCAAACACTGCAAGAGCTAAACAGCTCTGGAAAGTGTTGACAAAACTTGTCGGCTTAGAAAATGAACTTCGCAGCCGAATAAAGTTTGATGAAGATGGATATTTCGACAACACAGAAATAGTAGGCGACTTCAATATTCTTCAGCAGGCAGCAAATCATGCGCTGGCAATTTTCGCTGGAAAACGCGTCACGAAGATCTTGACTGCCGCTGTGGACGGTATCCCATTGGCAACCATGGTCGCTAATGCTTTAGGAGTCAACCTCATCGTCGCGAAGCGAAACAAAGAGATAGGCGTCAAAGCCTTTCTCGAAGAAACCTATGTTCTTTACAGAGGCTCAGGAGTAACGATGACGCTTTACATCCCAAAGGAAGCTATCAAGAAAAGGGACAGCGTCCTAATCGTAGATGACATGATCAAGAGCGGAGAAACGCAAGCCGCGTTGGTCAACCTTGTGCGAAAAGCAAAGGCTGAACTGTCCGGCGTCTTCTCACTCATAGCAGTGGGCGAGGAATGGAAACGAACTCTCAAGCTTTCAGGAGAATGCCCCGTAGAAGTAATCACTTACGTAAAGGCACCATCTGACGCAAGCAGTCGTTACTAGTCGAACATGCGATCCCTCTTTGATTTCTTTCTGAAATCCTTATCCATTCTGAGAAGTGTAGTTTCAAAATTGACGAAGGATTGACCCTCCATCTGTTTCTTCTTCCAGAAAATCCTCAATTACCAAGTATCTCAGAGCAGCCCGAATCTCTCAACGATTGCGTTTAGGTCTCGTCTTTTCATAACCTTTTTCATCTGCGACAAAACTTATACTTCAGCTGCACAAGCGCTTTATGAGGTCGGAGCATGCGGACCATAGAGTGGCGCAACGGTACGGTTCAGACGATTGATCAGACTAGACTTCCTACGGAAACTGTTCTCATTCGATTGAAGACTTGCGATGAAGTGGCCGATGCGATCAGGACGATGAGAATAAGGGGCGCACCGTTGCTCGGAGCCTCTGCGGCCTTCGCTCTAGCCCTGACAGCATACAACTCACATGCCAAGACAGTTGAGAGGCTTATTCAGGAACTGAAGGAGTCCGGGGAGAAAATTAGGCGGACCCGTCCAACAGCTGTGAACCTTTTTTGGGCACTTGATAGGATATTGAGCAAGGTGGAGACTTTTCGTGACAACGTCAACGATCTGGCCACATTTGTGATTGAAGAAGCGAACAGAATTGCTGACGAAGATGTCCAAGCGAACCACATGATAGGCAAAAACGGCGCGGAACTCATCAAAGACGGAGATAATGTCTTGACACACTGCAATGCTGGCGCCCTGGCCACGGTCGATTATGGCACTGCCCTAGGCGTTGTCAGAGCTGCGATGGAACAAGGAAAACGCGTCAAAGTCTTCGCTGATGAGACCCGCCCCCTTCTCCAAGGAGCAAGGCTGACTGCCTACGAACTTATGCGAGACGACATACCTGTCACGCTTATCACGGACGACATGGCAGGCTACGTCATGTCCAAAAAGATGGTCAACATGGTGATCGTCGGAGCCGACCGCATAGTCAGAGACGCGGTCATAAACAAAATAGGAACCTACACAGTCGCCGTCTTGGCAAGAGAACACAACATCCCGTTCTACGTTGCTGCACCCAAATCCACATTTGATATGAGCAAGGTCTCAGCCGAAGTCGTTATTGAAGAGAGAGATCCTGAAGAGGTAACACGCATCAATTCAAAAAGGATCGCGCCTCAAGGCGTCAACGTTTTCAACCCCGCCTTCGACATCACTCCGATTGATTACGTTACGGCAATAATCTGCGAGGACGGGATCCTGCGAAAGCGAGATTTCAACGAGCTAAAGACCTAACTGCTAATAAGTTGAAACATTGCTCTAATCAACCTGAGGATTTGAATGGATGCCCGTGAAGATGAAAGGTCGCCCGATTCAGGAGACAAGGCCAAAGGGTTGCTCGTTGAAAACGGTGTCAAAATTTCCTTACAACAGTTCGTAGACGCGCTTTCTAACAAGGGATACGGTGCGATGGAGAAAAAAGAGCTCCTCCTTACTTTCTACGAAGCACTCTATCTCCTAGACAAAAATATGCTCGAAGTTGAAGACCGAGAAGGACGCGGAATCGACTTTCAGAGCTTGCTCAAGTCCTATGAGAGTCTTGACGAGAATGCTTGGGCATCCTATCTGGCCTATAGAGACTTGAGAAGTCGCGGTTATGTTGTCCGGGAAGGGTTTGGTTCAGGAGTAAGCTTCAGGGTCTACGAGAGAGGCGATTACGCTAAGAACACTGCTAAGTATCTCATCTTGAGTGTTCAAGAGGGAAAACCAATTTCGGTCCAAGACTTGACGAACGCGTTGACTCAGAGCCTTAGCCTCAAAAAAGAGCTTGTTTTGGCTGTCATGAATCGTCGGGGAGAAACAGTTTACTATTCCGTTTCAGAACTGAATCTTAAGCAGCGGTGATATCAGGGCATGTCAGGGTTCAGAACAGTCAGAGGAATGAGGGATTTTCTGCCTGAAGAAGCATCACTGTTGAGGTTTGTTGAGGACAGAGCGCGAAAGGTTGCGGATCTATACAGTTACAAAGAAATCATAACTCCAATCGTGGAACCATATGACCTTTTGTCAGCGAAGGCAGGCGAAGAGGTGAAGTCGCGTATGTTTATCTTCAAAGACTTGGGCGGACGCGACATCGCCCTACGCCCAGAATTCACGGCTTCAGTGGCTAGACTCGTCGCTACAACTCTGAAGAATGAGCCTAAACCCTTGAGACTTTTCTGCGTTGGAAGTATCTACCGCTATGATGAACCACAGAAAGGACGCTACAGAGAATTCTGGCAGTCCAACTATGAACTAATGGGCTCCAGCAAG
The DNA here is from genome assembly GCA_964413045.1 of uncultured Candidatus Bathyarchaeia archaeon. Taxonomy (GTDB): domain Archaea; phylum Thermoproteota; class Bathyarchaeia; order Bathyarchaeales; family Bathycorpusculaceae; genus JBGQMW01. The sequence goes on along the minus strand of CAYPRE010000001.1, from coordinate 31,709 downwards.
CCTGAAGCAGACGCTGAAATACTGATGCTGACCAACACCCTATTGCAGCAGAACGGCCTGAGAAGAGTTGCTTTCAAAATTGGACACATCGGAGTATTAAAAGGAATTCTTGAACACGAGAAAGTCGAAGAAAAAATACAGAATGCTGTAATGCAGTTGATGGACAAAAAACAATACGATTATGCAATTGGGCTGCTTAAGAACTCAGGAGTATCCGAAAATTGCACCTCGATAATTCAAGAACTCGTTAAGCTTAGAGGCACAAACGTTTTTGAAATAGTGGAGAAGATTGAAAGACTCGTCAAAAACTATGAGAAATCTATTGAGGCTGCAAAAAACCTAAGGGAGATACTTAGACTGATCTCCGGAAGCGAATGCAGGATTGCCGTCACTCTTGACGCTGGCTTTGCTAGAGGACTTGAGTACTACACTGGAATCATTTTTGAAATGTATGTTGCAGACTTGGACATTGCGCTGGGGGGCGGGGGAAGATATGATCGACTCATCGAGCTCTTTGGGGGTGAGCCAACACCAGCTATTGGAGTAGCCCATGGACTAGACCGTATAATGCTCGCCATGAAAATGCAACAGACACGACCACAAACACAGATACGTAAGATAGTGATGGTCGTTGCAGTGGGAGACAATGTTGCCGATGAAACCGCAAAGATTGCACAAATTCTGCGGGAATCAGGAATAAGCGTTGAACTCGAGATCATGGGGAGAAAGATCGCAAAAGCCCTTGAAGTAGCTGACAAAAAAAAGATGGACTATGCGATTATCGTAGGAAAAAAAGAACTCAACGAAGGAGCAGTTGTGATAAAAGATCTAGTCAGAAGAGAACAGAGTATCGTCAACATTGGAAAAATCGTCGAACGCATAACTAGTTGAAGGAAGAGATTTGCCCCAGCAGGTAGAATATCTCCTTCGAACTAAAGTCCTCAAAAATGCCTCTTCTTTCATGCAACAACGCATTGCACAAGAGATTTTAGGTCACCTAACGCATAAAACTGACCTAGGGTAAGTCATCAGATGTCACAAAGACGTTTGGAAGATTTCTCGATTCCGAAAGAGACAAAGCCGAAACAAGAAGTAAAAACAGAAAATATACCGCTGGTTAGGGCTGTTGATCGAGAAAGAAAACAGGCTTTTTCCCCTATTGCACCTTCTGATCTGCCTGCTTCCTACCTAGTTTCTGCCACTTACGACGGGCGACTGAACAAAGCACTGATCAAGCTGTATGAACCTGAATCAGGCCGCATCTACTTCTGGTACGACAATACTGGGCATCAACCCTATTGCTTGACAAACTTGTCACAGTACGAGCTTGAAAAAATCAATCGGCTAATTCATCATCAAGGTTTTGACCATTTCGAGGTCGTAGAGAAGTTCGACCCGCTTTTGGACAAAGAAGTGAAGGTAACCAAAATCGTAGCGAAAGACCCACTTGCTATTGGAGGACGCCCAACCGGATGTATCCGAGACATAATCCCCGAAGACTTCCCGAATGTTTCAGAAGTACCGGTCATTCGCGAGAATATCAAAGTATGGGAATCAACGATAAAGTATTACCAATCGTACATCTACGACAGGAATCTTCTTCCTGGAATGATATACACCGTCCAGAACGGCAATCTTGTTACCGTGAGACTGGAAAATTCTGAAAGAACGGTTAAAGCACTGAGGTCGGTCTTCAAGGATGCAACGCCTGAAGAGTTGGAATTCATAGAAGATTGGGCGAGACTCATGGAGTATCCGGCGCCGAAGTTCCGTCGTGTCGCTCTGGACATAGAAGTCTTGGCGCCGTTGCCGACGCGTGTTCCTGACCCGCGTGAAGCCGGTTATCCTGTAATATGCGTTTCGCTTTTCAGCTCAGACGGACTCAAGAAAGTCCTAGTTCTCAAGAGGGAAGGCGTGCGTGAAGGGACTGAGCACCCTTCTGCGGATGTTGAATATTTTGATTCTGAAACTAGTCTTATCCATGCAGTGTTTAATGTCTTGGATGATTATCCATTCGTATTGACGTTTAACGGAGACGATTTTGACCTTCGTTATCTAACTCACAGAGCTTTGAATCTAGGCGTCAGGCATGGCGATATTCCGATAGTAGTTGGAAAACGCTCATGCTCACTTAACTACGGTGTACACATCGACCTGTACAAATTCCTTTTCAATCGCTCGATTCAAATCTATGCTTTCAGTAACCGCTACAAAGATGTAACACTCAACGATGTTGGTAAAGCCCTAGTCCAACTTGAAAAGATAGGGCTTGAAAAGGGCTTAGGAGAATTAACCTACACTGAACTGGCCAAGTATTGTCTTAGGGACTCAGAAATCACTTTTAAACTCACTAGTTTTGAAGACGAACTTGTCATGAAATTGATCTTAATACTCTCACGGATTAGCAGCATGCCAATAGAAGATGTTAGTCGACAGGGAGTGTCTCGCTGGATAAGGAATTTCCTGCAGAGAGAACACCGCCACCGAAACATGTTGATTCCAACACCTCAAGAGATCCTTGCGGCCAAAGGCAAAACAGCGACGAAAGCGACCATAAAAGGCAAGAAGTACAAAGGAGCTATAGTAGTCGAGCCTGTGCCGGGGGTACATTTCAATGTTGCGGTGATGGATTTTCCAAGCCTGTACCCATCGATAATAAAAGTCTGGAATCTCGGCTATCAATCCGTTCTTTGCCCGCACCCAGAATGCCGTGCCAACATGATTCCTGATACTCCAAACTGGGTGTGCACAAGGAAGCGTGCGTTGGAAAGCCTTCTCATCGGCTCTTTGAGGGACCTGCGGGTCGAATGGTACAAACTTAGATCAAAGGACAAGACTGTAACCGCAGAATTGAGAAGCTGGTACAACATCATCCAGGGAGCACTCAAAGTTATTCTGAACGCAAGTTATGGTGTTTTTGGAGCTGAAAGTTTTGATCTCTATTGTCCACCTGTCGCTGAAGCAACGGCAGCTATTGGACGACACTCCATAACAAAGATACTGAAAAAAGCAGAAGATCTCAACATTCAGGTTCTTTATGGAGACACTGACAGTCTATTCCTAAAGAACCCGTCGAAACAGCAGATCGAGGAACTGGCTCATTGGACGGAGCTTGAGCTCAAAATGAGTCTCGATGTGGACAAACTGTACAGATATGCAGTTTTCAGCTCGCGCAAGAAGAACTACCTAGGCGTTCTAGAAGATGGCGCAGTCGATGTCAAAGGATTAACCGGAAAAAAACGTCACATCCCCGTTTTTATCAAGAAATCGTTCGAGAACATGAAATCTCGATTGGCACAGGTTAAGACGCCTGCCGACTTTGAAAATGCTAAGAAAAGCATTGCGGAAATCGTTCTAGACCGTTACATGCAGTTGAAAAGACGAGAATGGGAAAACATGAATGATCTAGCCTTTAATGTCGTGTTAGGCGAAGACATCGAACGCTACACGAAGACGACGCCTCAACACGTAAAAGCGGCAAAGATCTTGAAGGAGAATGGTGCCGACCTGCGGGCTGGCGACTTGATCAGTTTCGTAAAAACCACTAAGGAACCACACGTAAAACCAGTCGATATGGTCACAAAGAACGAAGTTGACGTGGACAAGTACATTGCTTATCTTCATTCGACTTTCGATCAGGTTCTGGATGCCCTGGGTCTGGATTTCGATGAGATAATCGGATTGACAAAGCTGGAACGTTTCATGTGAATGGCCTTACCCATCCTGTGGCAACGTCTTAAGACCGTGTGATCTAAGTGGTTCTATGATTCTAGGCCTGCTGAGTACAAGGAGAAGCATATATCCTATTCCAGCGATCGCAATCAAGCTGCTAATTGTTAAGCTGACGATCATGGCCGCTAACGCTGGTAAGACACTGAGAACCTCAGGCGGTGTGAGAAAGGGGAAGAATATCGCGAGGTATCCTCCGACAAGAAAGCCTACTGGCAAGGATCCCAAGACACATGCGATGAGCCGATGTTTACTGAGCAAAAGAATTATGCTTGCAGCGATCAAGTTGGCAACAGGTCCAAGCATGACGTCTTGAAATCCGAGGAAATAGTAGGAGTTGGTCAAAAAGCAGCCCAGAGTAACTCCCCCAACGACAGGCCAGCCAAATAGTGCAGCCAGGGCGATTAGACAATCAGCGACGCGCAACTGTATCGGTCCGTAGACAGTTGGATTGCCGATAGTGCTCATTTGAATGATATTAATTGTAGCATAGAGCGCTGTTAAAACAGCAGTGAGCGTTAGACTTCTACTGTCAATTCTCAATTTTTCACCTCCGACACCGGGATTTCTCAAGGCGGAACGGGTGGAGGGCCACTCACCCGCCTAGACAATCTGAACAAATCGTACTATCCTTCTTAAACATTGCTCACTCGGTGACCCATAAGGCCCACCAATCAGAGAAATTGGAAGAGTATCAGGCCTGCCGCCGTGGAAGCTGCCACAAAAAGCGAGATTGCAAGAACGACTTGGTGTTCTGTCAGCGGGCGATGATACGTTACGAAAGTGACCAGACTCCGTCTGTGATCCGAGACAAGTCTTTTTCCGTCGAACGTGACGTTTGCCTTTTTCCTATAAAGAAAGAATGTCAGCAGGATCAATGAGGAATTAAGCACGTACGGAAGAATCGAGATCACTAGGTCAAACTTCAAGTCTGAGATGATTGCGAAAGCCGCCAAGGTTATGCCTATGGCGAAAGAGCCCGAGTTCCCAACAAAGATCTTTCCCCTAACGTTGAAGAAGCCGAGAATCAGCCACACGATTAGTGGGCACATCAACAAAATTGCATAAGGTCCTGACACGACCATCAGACCGACCATGATTATGGCCGGGCATATTGTTTCTAAACCGTTCAGGCCACCAAGCTGGTTCACGGTGTTGGTGATTATCGTAACAATCACTGGTATCATGACGTAGTAGTAGGAAATTCCAAAATCTACGACCCCTATTAGAGGGAGTGCTATTGAAGTTCTCGCTCCTCCCCATCCGTAGACGAAAGAGATGAGCGGTATGGCTGCTATCAAAGGTAGGAATGCTTTGAAACGCCATTTTAGGTCAATCCAATCATCCAGCAGACCGAGAAATCCGCCGAAAAGTATGCTCGCTGCCAACGTCAAAGGCCTAGAAACCACCAGAGACGACGCAGCTCCGTTTGACCCTTTGACAATATCAAAGAAGTATATACAAAAAAGGTAGACAACACTGACCAACACGTAGATCGTGCCCAACCCGTTTGGAACTAGGGGTTTGCTTGGCTTGTGCTGGTCAGGAACTTTGGGGAACAAGCTTACTTCCTTCACGAGCCTGAGTAGTCTATCTTGTAGAGGAGAACCAATGGAATCAGGCCACCGTAAAGCTGACTCGCTTGTTGCGGAGTAAGGTTCAATCCTGCAAAGTATTCTTTCTTGAAGAGCACTGGCTGGGTGACATTAGCTGCTTCCGGATCAGTGATACCATACGTAGTGCACCACTGATATCTACCCCAGCTCATGAGCTTGTAGATCGTTGAGTTTAAACCTCTGAGGCTCCACTCCCATTGGTTTGTGGTGTTGCTGACCTGTCCGAACGCGCTTTCGTTGGTCCAGTCCCAGTCAGGCCACTGGACCTTCTGATCTTGGTTTGCACCGGAAATTCGAGCCATCCAAGTCCATTTTCCCTCATCACCATAACCCGCGGCAACTCCCTGTGTGTTGCCTGATGTGTCCTGACTTAGGGCCACTACCGTGAAAACAAGTATGTATTTCGCGTTGTACAGTTTCAGCATTTTCACTGCCTGAGTCTCGTTCGTCATGAAGGCATAACCCACATTTTCAATTGAAGTTTGGTTGATGGTGGCATTGTCACAAAGCGATGTGACATTACCCATCAAAGAAAGCCAGTAGCCATAGTCCCACCAGCTGGCAACGACGATCGTTGAATCCTGAAAGTCATTCAAGTATTTCAGCATGTCCAACCATTCACTGACCTGCTGATTCGGGACTATCGGAAGACTTCCAGCCGATATTGTGACCGGAGAGTACGTTTGCCTGTAAACGCTCGGGACGCCATTGGACTGTGGTGAGAACGCAAGGTTAGTCATTAGTATCAGGAAGATCAAGAAAACTGCTGCTCCACTGAACTCTTTCCCGACACGTTCAAGTCCAAACTTTCTCTTTGTCATGATTTTCGGTGGCTCTCTTAATAGCGTCATGAAGGGTTTAAGCAAGCCTATCACACCAACTGCTGCGAGAAGACTGAAGGCAAGGCCAAAGATTACGAGCAACCGGACCATTGACCCAGCAAAGTAAAGTGAGGTAATTCCAAAAAGCAGAAGGTACAAGTTCTTCGTTGTAAGGTTTCTCGCAACGAAGAACAGACCTACTATCGAGAATAGTATTGCGATGCCGAGGTCAAAGTAGACTGAACCCCATGCAGATATCTTGTGTTCTGCCACTGAATCCACGAGGGGATTGCTCGCTCTGATAAAAGGGTCAAGGACTGTCTGGAATTTGCCAGCAATGCTTCCGATGTGGCCTGTGATCCAAAGTCCGAAGAAGCTGCCTACTAAGGCAGTCAGAATACCAATAGCAAAGAGAACTTTCGCCCTTGCTGAGGTCAAGTTGCGGACCACTTCACTCAAGCAGAGTACAACGAACACTCCTGCAACAGGCAGAACCGCATAACTAATTACATAATCTGTGGAGATGTCAGGGTTCAACATAGAGACTAGTATTGCTAGTCCAAACGTCAAATTGTAGGTCAGAAACAGACGTCGCGTGTACCTTTTCAGCAAGACCAAGACAAAAACGAAGAGTACCGTCAAGTCTAACAAATAGTACGCTCCGCCCCACCCCATGATGAAGTATGCAAGTGCAGCTGCGGCTCCAAGCGAATATTTCAGAGATGAACCAAGCGCCCTGTCCTCCTCAGTAGCTTTCAGGAACAAAAGGCTGAACAGTAGCAACGAAAATACTCCTATGACTTCAGTATCGAAAAACCCCAGAGAATTCCTCTGAATGACAGCCGGATTCAAAGCTAGGAACAGCGCCGCGAGAAGTCCAATCGCTTTTCCTCCTATCTCTTTGCCGAGAAAGTACATTACGAGTACAGACAGTACTCCGTAGAATACTGGCATAAGCGAGCAAAAACTCATCAGATCAATGTTTATCCCAAGAGCTGAGATGATATCGTACACGATTGCCGTTGTCATTGGTAAAGAGGACAAGGATGACCCCATGTTGATACCATCTGGGTACCACCGTTGGTGGTCGACCCACTGCGTTGGATAATATGGCGCAAGTAAACCGTTATTGACCATGTAATTTGTGAGGCTGTACTGATAGTATGGGTCAAACTCTGAAAGATGCAGTCTGCCCGTCTCTATTTCCCAGCGTATCGGAAGTATACGTATTACAAATGCGACGAGGATAATCAGGACAAGTGCTGAGAAAACCATTAGAGAACTGTGATTCGTCTTGACCCGCAACTTCCCAACATTTTTGAGGCCATTCATCACTTTTTCCTTTGATAACGAGCTGGGCAGAGTCATTCAGGTTTCATCTCTTGTACAGAGTCTAATGAGGTATTTTATTTCCCTTGCGGTTAGTTGATTGATTAAGATGCTGTACGTGACATGAGACGCGGTTATATATCTTTCCCAAAGGGAGTTCAGTGTGAGGAATATTCAGTTCAGCTCATAATACTTTTCGTTTATAGCCATATTCTTCTACGTTGTAGAATGGGAAAGCCACTATCTGTCCGTTTGCCATCTTGTCACGTATTTTGACCTTCACTGCGTTTCCCTCTTGAGACTGCAACGTTTGAACGTAGCCCATGCCGATCCCACACTTCAACAGAGGTGAAAATGTTCCGCTTGTTAACTGCCCGATTTTTTCGCCGTTTTGTGCGCAAATATTAAATCCGGGTCGAGGTATTCCATGGTCTTGCATCAAAATTCCAACGCGTTTAGTCCTAGTGCCCTCAGTTTTTTGTTTTGCTAATGCTTCTTTTCCCATGAATCCTTCTTTCTGAAATTTCACAACAAATCCTAGCCCCGCTTCCAATGGGGTTCTCTGTTCGTCTATGTCGTTGCCGTACAGGCAGAGTCCTGCCTCTAGTCTGAGTGTGTCTCTTGCTCCTAGGCCACATGGTTTCATGCCGAATCCCTTGCCTGCTTCGAGGATGGCATTCCATAGTCTCACCGCCTTGGACGGCTTTGCCACAGAAGCATCCCACACGAATATTTCAAAACCGTCTTCTCCTGTGTAGCCTGTGCGTGCAACAAAGACCTCAATGCCTGCCAACGATGTCTCACCACACTTGAACCTGCCAATTGAACCTAGGTCTTTTGCAGAAATCTGCTGCAACGCTTTCGCGGCGTTCGGGCCTTGAACCGCAAACATTGCAACATTGTCCGAGATTTCTTGGATGGTGACACTATAGTTGGTTGAGTGCGCTACTAACCAGTCCCTGTCTTTATTGCGGTTGCCTGCGTTGAAAACCACCAGAAACCTGTCTTCTCCAAGTTTGTAAACAACGAAATCATCTAGGATGCCGCCTTTTTCATTGCACATGACTGAGTACTGTGCCGCCTCAGGCTGCAAGCTAGTAACATCGTTGGTTATGATATAGTTCAGGAATCGCCCTGCATCAACTCCAGCAACTGTCACCCTTCCCATATGGCTTATGTCAAAAATGCCTACACTGTCCCGCACTGCCAAATGCTCCGGGGCTATGTCCTCATAATACAAAGGCATCTCGAATCCGGCGAATATCGTCATCTTCGCGATTCTGCGGTGTAGTTCGTAGAGTTGGATGTGGCGGCTTTCTTGGATCAAGTCTCTTTCCTCGGCGGCGACTCATCTTGCCGGCTTTACGTTAACATCAATGGGTATGAAAGCGAGTTTCTTTCCACACTTAGGACATTTGCCGTCATGCTCATGAATAATCTCGTCAGGAGGTTTGAGCTCTGGACCATCATACAACAAATGACCGCATCCCTGACAAGCGACATGCTGAGGCATAAACTGCACCAAATCTGCCAATGAATCAAATAAGCGCCCATGACCTATTTATCGATTACTAAAAGTATCTTTGGTGTGTAGCTTACTTCTGGCTTTCTCTCCGGGCAGAGAGTCTCGAGCACTGGCTAGAAGTAGGATGGGCAGAAAGCAAATGTTTCCACCTTCACGCTGCGAGTCTGCTTGGACGACATCAGTGGCGACAAAGAACGCGTGTTATTGATAAGACTCAAATAGAAACAGGCCGTACCTCTGCTTGTTCATGCAAAAACATGTATTAATCATCACAGAAAAGCCGGATGCTGCACGACGAATAGCGACAGCTCTTGACGTTCAACACAGACCAAAGGTGGGAGAAGACAACGGCGTGCCTTACTATGTGGCTGAACGCGACCGAAAGATAGTCATTGTTCCTGCACTCGGGCATCTGTACACTATTGTGGCGGAAGAGAGGGGAAGAGATTTCTATCCAGCCTTGGCTTTCAGATGGGTTCCTAGATACGAAACTGAAAAGAAGGCACGTCTGCTCCGCGTTTGGCTCGCTACTATTACTAACCTTGCGCGGGACGCGGATCTTTTCATTGATGCGTGTGACTACGACATTGAAGGAAGTATCATCGGATACTCAATCCTGAAACATGCATGCAACAACAAAGACAGAGTAGCAAGACGGATGAAGTATTCCACGCTGACCGGAAATGAACTTGAGGAATCATACGGTAAGCTATTGCCTCATCTTGATTTCGCTTTGATTGAAGCTGGAAAGACGAGGCATGAAGTCGACTGGCTGTACGGTGTGAACCTGTCCAGGGCTTTAACAGTTTCTAGGAGGAACTGGAGCGGGAAATACAGGGTTCTGAGCACAGGGAGGGTGCAAGGTCCAGTTTTGGGTTTTTTGGCGGCAAGAGAAGCTTCGATCAGAAGTTTCGTTCCGACACCGTACTGGGAAGTCAATGCCCGCCTTGAAATCAACAGGCGAGTTTTTGAAGCGCGGTATGAAAACATCATAAAGACTAAGAAAGATGCAGAGCTGTTGATGGGAGCTTGCGGCGGCAGCGTCGGACAGGTTGAAAGAATAGTCAACGAGCAAGTTTCAAAGCCACCTCCTCCTCCCTTCGACTTGGGTGGATTGCAGGGCGAAGCATATCGACTTTTTGGATACGCGCCAAGACAGACATCAAACTTGGCCCAACGTCTGTACCTCGACGCATTGATCTCTTATCCGAGAACGAGCAGCCAGAAGCTCCCGCCAACGATAGACTACAGGACAATACTCGATGGTTTAGGCAGACTTCGCGAATACAAGGATCTAACCTTGCAGCTTCTGACAATGACTAATCTGAAACCAAAGGAAGGACTAAAAGAAGATGCTGCTCACCCAGCAATCTACCCGACAGGTATCCTTCCAGAACGCGCATTAACACTTGCAGAAAGAAGGATTTGGGATCTAGTGATACGACGATTCATGGCAGCTTTTGGTGCGCTCGCAATTATTGAGACCTTGAAAGTCTACGTTAACGTTGAGGGCTTCCGTTTCAACGCTGAAGGAAGAAGAAGATTGAAGTCTGGATGGCAAGATCTCTATGGACCTTACGTTCGGGCAAGAGCGATAACGCTTCCTAAGATGAAAGAGGGAACCCGAGTCAAAGTGAAGACATTAATTCTGTTGGAAAGATTTACCCAACCCCCTGCCCGCTACAATTCAAGCAGCATTATTAGAAAGATGGAAAAAGCCAAAATAGGAACAAAAGCAACGCGTGCAGACATTGTGCAAATACTCTATGATAGGAGATATACCACGAACGAGAGAATTGAGATGACTGATCTGGGCTTCGAAGTTGTCGAGATCCTAAGAAAATACTGTTCCCTGATCGTTTCGTCGCAACTGACCAGAGATCTTGAAGAAAGAATGGATCGAATCCAGACAAATGCCGAAACAAGAGAGAATGTTCTGTTCGATGCAGTCAATATTCTCAGACTCGCTTTAAAGAAGCTGAAGGAAAACGAGGTAGATCTTGGAGAACAACTCAGCAAGGCAGAAGCAAACGTAGACCTTGAAGCAAGAACAGTCGGCTCCTGCCCAGTCTGCAAGACAGGAAAACTCTTGATTCTGCATTCTAGGAAGACTGGCAAACGATTCGTCGGATGCAGTAACTACTTTAAGGGACGGTGTAAAACGTCTTTTCCGCTTCCACAGTCAGGCAAAGTGAAGGTGCGAAACAAAACTTGCCCTAATTGCGAGTGGCCGACAATTCAAATATTGCTCAGACATCGACGACCTTGGGCATTGTGTCTCAACCCTGGATGTTCTTCCAGGCAGAGGAGGAAAAAAAAGAGTGCAGTGTAGAATATGCGGCAGACAAGCTTCTGAGGCTGACTACTGCAAATTCCATAGAAGAGCATATGAAAATGTCGTTAAGAACTACCGTGCTTGGAATGAAGCCCTCGGGCTCTCATGGAAAGAGTATTTAAGCGAGATTGCGAAGAATTCAGTAACCGGAATATGGGCCAAAGAAGTAGTAGAATGTTTGGCAAGAAATGGAGAAAAAGCCGATGTCAAAATCAATTAAGAAAGGTGTTTCATCCTTGTCTTTTTCAATGAGTAGACTCTATCGTGCGATCACAACTGTTAGACCCTCAAGTTTCGTAGTTTCAGCTCTCGTTGTTGCGGTTGGCATTTTTCTTTTTGGCGGTGGATTGTATGACTTGATAGTAAAGCCGTTGCCAGCAGTCTACTATCAAGGGCAGTTCCTCTTTCTCTATCCGCAACTTTCAGATCAATTCATCAGCGATAGCATTGTTGCTATGACGTTGTACGCGTTTGGAGCGATAGGCTTGATCATGATATACCAGAGCACTAAGTATGTGTACAAGCCAAGACAAGCTTACATGATGCTGATGATGGGCATTGTGCTTTTGCTGATAGCATATATATTCTTAGAAGAGAGCATACGCATAAAACTTGGGCGCTGAAGTTTACCAAGGATTCTTCTTGTAGCCTAATCTGTAGGCTGCGTAATTCGTCAACAAGTGAATTGGTGCAGTAATAATGAGGACCATGACGGCAAGTTCCAACGACAACATGTTTGCGAACAGCATCATGGAAAACGCGATGGCGCCGACTGCGAAGTCGAGTTGGTCGAAGACCGGAAGCAAGCCTCCCGGAGGAATGTTTAGTCTTCTTTTGATAAAGGCGCCAATCAAATCGCCAAGTAATGCACCTAAAGCCGACCCCAGACCAAAAAGGACAGGATAACTGAACAAGATACTCTCCACGAGTCCGACAAGCGTTCCCACAATTAAGCCTGCAAATAAGCCTCGAAATGTCTTGTTCTTTCCAAAGATCGGCTTACCATCGCTAAAGTTCTTCCCGAAATCCAATGGAAGGCCACCGCCCGTCAACACGGGTATGGCATTGGCACAATATGCAGGGAAAATGAACTTTAATGCTTCAGCGGTCAGCCTTACTATCTCTATTCCTATTGTAGCACTAGCGAGTTGAAGAGTCATAGATCCCCCTTTCTCCTAGTCTGAGGCTAAAACTTTTGGGCGGAAGCTTGAACAGGTTCTTTGTCAAGTCCAATCCAACACTATTTGAGTTCTTCGGTTTGAGGGCCATGACAGTGTCTGCCCAGAATTTTTGCACTCGCGTGGCAACGGGTTCTACACTTACTGGTGTTTCATTCAGGACGCTGTGAACCTGACTCGTTATCAAGACTGCAACCTTTTGAGTTCTAGCTGTCTGCGCTAATACAGCCAGTTGTCTGTTCAGTTCACGATTCAGCTCGAAGGTCTTGGATGGAGTCTCTGCGATTTCAAGACGGTACAGAGAGGTGAACGTGTCAAACACCACCAGTCCAACATTCTTTGTGACATAATCAGTCAATTGATCTGTGAGCATCGTCTGTCCCTGAAAGTTTTCTGGCTTGATCAATACTATGAGTTCTGCTATTTCTTCGAACTTGTTGGAAGCAATCTGGGCGAGCCTTCGAACGGAGAACGTCCCGTCGCAATCCGCAAACAATGTTTTGTGGCCTTGCCTTGAACAATTTGCAGCGCATTGGATCGCAAATGTAGTCTTCCCAGCCTCAGGTTCGCCGTATATGAGGGTGAGGCTTCCAGAGTAGATGCCCCCTCTTAGGTAATCATCGACAGTTCTGCAGCCCGTTGGAATGCTCTTTGCCATTTTAATACACATCAACAGATATAAGCCTCAAAATTATTAATTTGTTCTGCGTTTCAGTGTTCTACCTGCACAGGACGACCGTATGAAAGCAAGAATAGCCATAGCAACAGTGCATGGAAAAGCCTACTACCTCCTGATCGACGAGTTAAAAAGGAAGAACATGCCCTTTCTGAGTCTGACTCCCAACGAAGTCGTACCAATCGGGATAGAAGTTGTGATAACCACAGAAGAAGAGAAGCGTTTGGTAAACCATAAAAGAATTCTAGTCTGCAAGGAAGATCTTCCTTTAGAACTGCTGATCAATGAAGCGTCCAAGATTGCCTCAGGAAAGGAATTCTTTGAGAGAGTCATCGTAGGTGTTGATCCGGGTGACATATTTGGAATTGCAGTCATAGCTGACGGAAAGGTATTAGAAACAGCCAATTGTCGTGGCGTGAAAGACACATTGAACAAGATTGAAAACATGATCAAGAATCTTGGAATTATTCATGAAGCCTGTGTCTCGGTGAAGGTTGGTGATGGCGTAACAAGTCACAAAGAAAACCTTTTACGCGTCTTGGACGAAGCTTTACCTTCGAGCATAGTATTAGAGAGCGTGAGTGAGGCTGGGACTAGTCAATATTCGAACGAGACAAAACACAGAAGAGGGTTAAGAGACATCGTCTCAGCGATGCAGATAGCTGGCAGAAGTGGACAAAAGTTTCAGCGGAGGAAGACAAGTGAACCGAACAGTTGAGAAAAACAAGACTTTGCTAGTAGACGGACCAGCATCTGTCACGTTGGTCACGGGGAAAGCAGAAGCATTTGGGGCAACTATTACTACCGCCGGTAAGGTTGTTATTCGTGAAGGGAAGAGACTTCCGTTCTTGGTGCTTGAAACAGCCACTTTCGATATATCTCACGGTGAAAACGCTTTGATTGAGGAAGTGGAAGGAGACACGGTTCCTCAATCTTGGATTAAGTCCTTTGAAGAGATTGCGAGTTTATCCGCGAAACCTATTGTCGTATTGGTTCTGGGCGCAGTTGACTCTGGCAAGACAAGCCTTTGTACCTATCTTACAAACAGAGCGTTGACCAAGAAGTGGAAAGTCGCGGTCTTGGACGGAGATCTGGGTCAAGCAGATATTGGTCCTCCATCGACTATTGCTTATGCCTTTGTGACAAAGTCAGTTACTGATTTGTTTAGCCTCCGAACTAGGAATGCCTTCTTTGTAGGCGATACTTCGCCTATTCGAGTCAAGGACAAGGTGATTGAAGGATTGTGTTTGTTGAAGAAAGAGTTGCTGACAGCCAATCCTGACATCGTTGTCGTCAACACTGACGGGTGGACGGATGGTGAATGCGCCGTTGACTACAAGGCTAGCCTCGCAAAGGCGGTTGACCCAGACCTGGTTTTGTGCCTGCAGCAGAAGGACGAATTGGCATCCATGTGTAACGCATTGGCCGACTTCAAGAAAACCTTGGTTGAATCCCCTCTTGCCGTGTTCCAGCGCAACATAGAAAAACGCAGGAGCCTCAGAGAGTTGGGGTATGTGAAATACCTTAGAAACGCCAAGGTGCAATCACTTTCGTTGGGTTGGGTCAAAGTTGAGGGAAATGAACTGTTTGATTTATGCAAAGCACGTCTAAGCATGAAACAGGCAAACAAGATTTACAGTCTTCTGGGAATGAAACCCCTTCACGTTGCTGAATTCAATGACAGAATCTGCGTGGTAATCGGTCGAAGACGCTGGATTGAAGGGGACAACATAAAAAAGGTTGAAGAATTCACCAAGAAAAAAGTTGTCGTGACTCGGAAAGGCGAAGAGGAAGGATTATTCGCAGGCCTGTTCAGCGCTGGCAAAAAGTTTCTTGGAGTAGGCGTCCTTCAGGAAATCGATTATCTCAGGAAAAGCATGAAGGTTTATACTCCCGTTTCTGACGAGATCAGCACGCTCGTTTTAGGGAATGTCCGACTGGACAAGAACATGAAGGAAATCTCAACAGGAGCAGAAGAGGACAGTGTGGATTTCTCTTCTTTCAACAGGCTTTTCTAAAAAACCTGCGAAGTTCGTACACGATTGCATCTTCTTGGTCTGGTAGTATTCTTATGCTATTACGTATCCAAGATGGAAAATATCGTCCACAAGCCGGCAAGGAGAACCTGTAGTCAAGAAAGATCATTGTGGCCCGATCTTCGAGTGTTCTCATAGGTCGACCTGCTGCTTGTGAAGCCTTTTTCATTGCTGGTATCACATATCCGTATTCGCGACCCTGACCTGGATAGTGTTTTTCAAAATAACCGATTTGTGCTTTGACTCTTGGTGTTGGCTCTGCGAATGGTACGCCCACGATCACGACCGAATTCATCTGGTTTCCTGGAAAATCCACTCCCTCGGATGAGCGTCCGCCCTGTGCTCCGAGAAGCACTGCACCCCCAAGCTCAGCATGTGCTTTGAATTCATCAACCATTTTCTCATTGTCCCTTGAGTTCATGCCCTTCTGTTCGCAGAATACTGGCTTCTTTAGCCGTTCTTCAAACCCGTTTGCGCGGAGTGCCTCTAACACTTGAAAAGAGGCTGCGAAGACACCTGTGTTTGCTGGTGTGTTCTGGACGACGTCTCTAATGTGTTTCACGATTGTGCGGTACATTTCTGGAGTGCGTTCGTTCATTGATGTTGTCACGTCGCGGCAGATAAGCGGCAGAACATGTTCTTTTGGAAATGGGGCTGGCACGGCTTTCTGGACAGCATCTTGAGGAAACTTTGTCATCCTTGCAAAGGCTTCCAAAGGCTGAAGCGTGCCTGAGACGACAATGCTTGAGCGAGTAGCTGAAAAGACAGGCTCTGTTATTTTAGCAGGGTCTAGCGCAACTATTTCCAGTCGTGCTGTCTCGATTCCTTTTCTAGTTTTGTAACTGTGGAGCGCATGAACGAAGGACTCATCTTCTGTTGTTTCCAGCCATCTGAGCAGGAAGTCTCCCAAGTTGTGAATGAAAGAACGCGGATACTTTCCTTCAAGAAGCATTGTTCGTCTGATACTGCTTCCTATCGAGAAGGCTTGTTCCAAAAATCTTTTGAGGTTTTCTATACCCGTTTTTTCTTGAAGAGCCTTGAGCAGAGACTTTGGCTGAATGAGTGTTTCCTTCAGAGTTTTCTCCGCCCTGCTTTGTATCTCTTTTACAAGAACTTTGGCGAACGTAGATATTTCCTTGTGTTGGAACCGTTTTGCTTCTTCTTCTGCCTGTTTGACGGCGTAAAGCGTCAATGTGTTACTGGCGATTTCAACAGCTGTCTCTGGCAAGTTATGCGCTTCATCGACAATCAGTATTGTTTTGTGTAATGAAGTATCTAGGCTTTTCAGAAACGCATTGCGAACAGTTGGGTTGAAAACATACAAGTAGCTCAGCGCGATGACCGTTGTCTTTTCAAGTGAGGCCTTGACCAATTCATAGGAGCAGAGGTTTCTGCTTCTGCAGACTTTCTGGATTTCTGATGCAGTGTGAGGACATGACGCGATAAATTCCTGTACTTCAAAGCTTTGCCTTCTCTTGTCTTCGCATATTCCGGTAGTAAGGACACCTATTCTTGGACTTTAACATTTCACATATTTCCATTACTCCTCGGGAGTCTTGCGCATTCTCCCTCACGAGTTGGTTCAAGCACATTTCGTGCCTACCACGAACCGAGATACCAGAGACTCTGTGTCTCGCTGAAACGGCTCGAAGTTCTTCAATAACACGTTCATGCTGACGATGTGTACGGGCAACGTAGAGTATCTTGAGGTTCTCCTCTTCAGCTAGGGGGAGGCAGGCACAGAGAACCGCAATTGTCTTTCCAAGTCCATTACTTCCCTCAACGATGGCAGAACGCCCCTCACAAATGGCATCATGGATCGTCTTTATGAATTCATCCTGGAAAGGTCTGACATCTCTATACGGGAAGAACTCCGAAATTTTCGCTGGCAGCTCAATCATTTCTATCCCATAGACTCTTGGATGGGCAGTAGATGCTGATTTGGCAGTCTTTGCAGAGGGGGTTTCGCGCCTTGCAGCATCTCCTTCCATGCAAAATGAGCAAGAGATGGACTGCTGCATAATTCTTTGAGTCATAAAGTGCTTCGAGATTCTTTCGAACCTCTTCATACTTTCCCTTTACAGGCGTAAACCCCAACCTTTTTGAAACCCTGTTAACATGTGTGTCGACAGGGATGACCCGTTTTCCAGCGGAGAAAAGTAGCACAACATCAGCGGTTTTAGGGCCTACACCTTGAAACTGCATGAGCTGTTTTCTTGCTTGCTCAAACGACAAATCTAGAAGCTGGCTAATGTTGCCCTCGTATCTGTCGAAAATCGTTCTTGCCACGTTCTTTATGGTTTTTGCCTTGTTTCGGTACAGTCCGCCGACCCTTAGGCATTCTTCAATTTGTCGAATGTTACCTTTGCCAAGCGCCTCAGGCGTTATCTTGAACTTGTTCGAGAGTTTCGCATAGGCTTTTGCGGCATTCCCGGCCGAACTGTTCTGAGAAATTATCGTCATGATCAGCGTCTGGAACGGGTCTTCATGGGTGAATATGCGCTTTGGAGCGCCATAAGTCTTGTACAGCGCGTTGAGGATGTCTTCAGAACGATTGTTAACCATTTGCATGCCTCGATTCTTGAAAATAATAAATAGTGAATATGTGAAGCTATTAATAAGCCGATGGAGATTCGAAAATGGAACGTGCAAAGATCGTTAAGGGCGAAGTGTTCGAGCACGACCAGCATTTTTTGGCCATTTACATGGAAAGTTCCAATTCGTGTTTAATTTTGTTGAGCGAAAGAGAGGACAAGCTTGGAACGTTGGCCATAGCTGTTCCCAAGCCGAAGGACCTGCTGGGGCCTCCCTCCTCATCAATACTCTTAGGTGAAAGGCACTCAGTCTCGGCCCGCATGTTTGCAGAGCATGTTGCTGCGAGAAAAAACAAGATCGCATTGGTTTCCATATATTTGGACCAGATGGATGAGTTTCGGGCACAATCAGTCTTCAAGAGGTTGATGGACAAGGTAATGGATGCAGGACCGCAGAAGGAGGGTATGGCAACTTGAGTTTCAGAGCTTTCGTTGAGAAAATGGATGAAAAGGGAGAAGTCCTGCGCATCAAGGACTGTGTTTCTCCACGTTTCGAAGTCTCAGAGATTGTTAGGAGTTTTGATGATAATGGTCCTGTTCTGTTCTTTGAGAAATTGAAGGGTTTTGATACCAGGATTGTTGCCAACGTTTGTGGGACAAGAAAAAGACTGTGCGTTGCGCTTGAGGTTGAACAGAATAAGCTCTATGGCAAAGTTGGTGACGCTTGGCGTTCGCCGATCAGACCGAAGGTCGTCAAAGACGACTTGGCAGAACAAAGTATCGAAAAGAATGTGGACTTAGCAAGAATTCCGTCCCTGACACATTTCGAGAAGGACGCCGGTCCGTACATCACCTCAGGGGTCGTTCATGCCAGAGCTCCTGATGGGAAAACAGAAAATGTGTCGATACATCGGCTGCAAGTTCTAGACAAGAAGCACTTGGCCATACGACTTGTTCCTAGACACCTTTTCAAGATATGGCACATGTCGAAAGACGCAGGCAAGGACTTGGAAGTGGCCATTGCAATTGGTGCTCATCCTGCTGTCCTGCTTGCGGCTTCTTCTCCGGTGCCGTTCGGTGTTTCCGAATTTGACGTGGCTAACCGTCTGATGAATAATGGCCTGCGACTTGTTGAGTGTGACCATGTCAACGCTTGTGCTCCAGCTGATGCAGAGCTAGTTCTTGAATGCAGGGTTTCGGTGGAGAAAGAGGTTGAAGAAGGACCCTTTGTGGACGTTACTGGAACATATGACATTAAAAGGAAACAACCTGTTGTAGAAGTTGTAGGAGTCATACATCGGAAAGACTATATATACCACGGCTTGTTGCCGTCGGGTGCGGAACACAGGATGTTAATGGGTCTGCCGCACGAAATCCTCATCTCTGAAGCTGTTTCAAAGGTTTTGCCGAGAGTGCATGCAGTTAACCTTTCGAGGGGAGGCTGTGGATGGCTTCATGCAGTAATATCCGTAGAAAAACAGCTTGATGGCGATGGAAAGAATGCGCTCTTAGCTGCTTTCGCCGCTCATCCAAGCCTCAAACATGCGGTCGTTGTAGATTCTGACATAGACGTGTATGATGCTTCGGAAGTTGAATGGGCTATTGCGACACGTTTTCAGGGCAATGAAGACTTGATTATTGTCAATAATGCTCGCGGCTCAACATTAGATTCTTCCGCGGACCAGGAGAGGGCATTAACGACGAAGGTTGGCGTTGACGCTACGAGACCATTCGGCAAACCCACGGAGAAGTTTAAGAAAGCAAAGATACCCACGAACAAGCGCATCCAGACACTAATCGATAGACTGAGAAAAAAGTGAGCAGAAAAATCTGTGCGCATGAGTTAAAGTTGTCGAAAGGACGAAACATGGAAGTTAGGTGATGTTTTTGCCCGAGGGGAAACAGAAAGAAGTCGGGAAAAAAATCGAAAAGCAAGATAACGTGCCGCTCAGAGTTGAGGATGCAATGGTGAAAGAAGTCATAACCATAGACGAAAACATGACAGTCAAAGAAGCTGCAGATGTTATGAACAAGTTCGAGATCGGTTGTCTAATCGCAGTGGGAAAGGGAAAAGCCATCGGGATATTGACCGAGAGAGACTTGCTCAAACGGGTGGTCGCCGAAGGAAAAGACGCCGCGAAAACCAGAGTCAAGGAGGTAATGACGAGTCCTTTGGTCGTGGCTGAACCCAAGATGGATCTTGCGGAAGCTGTTAAGCTGATGTTTCAGATGAAGATCAAGAAGCTTCCCGTCGTGGAGGGAACCCGTTTAGTGGGCTTGGTGAGCTTAACAGACATTGCACGTCTCCAGCCTCAAATGATGACGATAGTCAAACAGCTTGCCGCAAAACAGACTGCACCGAGAAGCATGCAGAAAATCATCGACCGTTATGTCGTGTAGGCTTCACCATTGCTTTTCTGACGAAGTTTAAATTCCAAGATCTGTCTCTATCCCTTCTCAATGAAGAAAACACTGGTCTTAAAGGTTGACCCGCTGCAGCCCGAAGCAGAAAAGATCCGACTGGCAGCAGTCTTCATCAGGAACGGAGGGCTAGTAGCCTTTCCAACCGAAACCGTTTATGGTCTTGGAGCAAACGCTCTTGATGGAAAAGCAGTGCTCCGACTTTTCAAGGCCAAGAAACGTCCGTTAGACAATCCGCCAATAATACATGTCTCTCGGACAAAAGACGTCTATCGACTGACAAAAGAAGTCTCTCCAACAGCAAAGAAGCTGATGGAGAAGTTCTGGCCAGGGCCGTTGACCCTGATTCTTAAGCGTTCTGAACTCGTGCCTGAAGTGACTGTGGCAGGATTGGATACGATAGCAATAAGGATGCCCAAACATAACGTAGCTCTGGCGCTAATAGAGGAAAGTGGCTGTCCGATTGCTGCACCCAGCGCCAATTTGGCTGGAAAACCTAGTCCGACTTCTGCCCAGCATGTCCTGACCGATTTGCGTGGCCGAATCGATGCCATATTGGATGCTGGTTCGACCCTTGTGGGCGTCGAGTCAACAGTGCTAGATGTGACGATTGATCCGCCAGAAATACTGCGTCCAGGCGGAACATCATATGAAATCTTACAGACTTTCGGCAGAATTAGCCTGAACCCTGTAGTGACGGCTGACAAGCCGTTGCTTCTGGAAAAGACTAGGTCCCCCGGCTTAAAACATAAACACTACGCACCCAAAGCTGATGTTGTCGTTGTCGAAGGCACACTGCCAAAGGTTGTGGCAAAAGTGAACGAACTTGTGCAGTTCCACAGAATGAGAGGCGACAGAGTTGGCGTTCTGTGTACGAACGAAACTGAGCACGAGTACCAGGCAGATATGGTAAAGAGTTTGGGCAGCAGGAATGACTTGGCAAGTGTCGCGAGGAATCTGTTCGGGTTGCTACGGGGTTTTGATGCTGAGAAGGTTGATGTTATAATTGCTGAAGCAGTTCCGACGCAGGGTTTGGGTTTGGCCGTTATGAACAGGTTGAAAAAGGCTTCTGGCTACAAAATAGTCAACGTGGATGCTGGTAGAAAGAATCGACAAATGACAAGCTGAGAGTAATGATAGAGGTTCTAAAGTTTTATCTCATTGTTCGTACTAGTGTCGCAGTAGATTCCACAACATAGCAATATGCTCCAAGAATCAAGTCGCCTACTTTAGCATTGGCATCTTGACTTTTTTCTCTCTTGCTATTCTCTGAGCTTTCTCGTATCCAGCGTCCGCGTGCCTGACAATTGCCATTCCAGGATCTGTCGTCAATACTGTGACGATTCTCTTTTCCATCTGTTTGGTTCCGTCTGCTACCAAGCACATGCCTGCGTGGATGCTGTAACCTATGCCGACGCCTCCACCATGATGGACGCTTACCCACGTAGCCCCGCCCACTGCGTTTATCAGTGCATTAAGTATGGGCCAGTCAGCGATCGCATCGCTACCATCTTTCATGCCTTCCGTCTCGCGGTTAGGTGATGCAACACTGCCTCCGTCCAAGTGGTCTCGGCCAATCCAGACGGGACCAGAGAGACTACCCTCCCTGACCATCCGGTTGATTGTTTTGCCAAACTTCGCTCTTTCGCCAAAACCCAGCCAACACACTCTGGCTGGCAACCCTTGAAACTTCACCTGCTTCCTCGCTTTTTCTATCCATTGGCACAGTTCTTTGTTGTAAGCGAAATCCCTCAAAATGACGTCATCAAGAGCGTAGATGTCTTCTTCGTTCCCCACGAGCGAAGTCCACCTGAACGGTCCCTTGCCTTCGCAGAACATGGGTCTGATATAGCGTTGCACAAATCCAGGATAAGCAAATGCATCCTTGAACCCAGCTTTGCGTGCCTGTTCCCTAAGGTTGTTTCCATAATCAAAAGTCACCGCGCCTCTACGCATCATCTTGACCATAGCTTCAACCTCCAGCCGCATGCTTTCGAATGCACGTTCGCAATACTTCTTTGGATCATTATTTCTCAGCTTATCAGCTTCCTCCTTGCTGAGGCCTGCTGGATAGTAACCATTCAAGGGGTCGTGAGCGCCAGTTTGATCCGTCAGAACGTCGGGGATGAATTCTCGTTTCAGAAGTTGGGGATATATTTCTGCAGCGTTCCCAAGCAGTCCGATACTTCGTGATATTCCTTCCTGCTTTGCTTCCAACGCCAGTTTAACGGCCTCGTCCACGCTATCGGTCCACATTTCCAAATACTTGTGTTTGAGCCTCCGTTCAATCGCCCATTTGTCAATCTCTACTACTATTGCCACGCCGTCATTCATTGTGGCTGCCAAAGGTTGAGCACCACCCATCTCGCCGAGGCCTGCGGTGAGGAAGATTTTTCCCTTCAAGCTTCTCTTGAAATGCACTTTTGCCACTTCGGCAAGAGTTTCATAAGTTCCTTGTAGAATGCCCTGCGTGCCAATATATGCCCATGAGCCTGCAGTCATTTGTCCATACATTATGAGTCCCTTCTGTTCCAGTTCATAGAAGTAATCCCATGTAGCCCATTTTGGCACAAGCATGGCGTTTACGATCAGAGCCCTCGGTGCCCATTCATGTGTTCTAAAGACAGCTACAGGCTTGCCGCTTTGGATCAGCATCGTCTCATCAGGCTCAAGCTCGGTCAGAGTTTCAACGACACGGTCAAAGCATTCCCAATTTCTGCACGCTTTACCTGTTCCGCCGTAAACGATCAGCTTGCTCGGATCCTTTGCAACTTCAGGATCAATGACGTTGCACAGCATGCGCAGGACGCCCTCAATCTGCCAGTTCTTGCAATGGAGTTCCGGCCCAGTCAGACAATGAACTGGCCGTTCAAGCTTCACCAAGACAGTTCACCATGAACGACAGTAATGGAACAGACATTAATTCTTTGCTTTAGAAGAAGATAGGACACAGCGTTCGTGTTGCCGGAGTCCAGGACATGCGAGCATTTTTCGCTCAGATGACTGAAACGAATAGCGAACGGATATCCTTAGATTTCATGTTCTTCAAGAAGGTGGACTTGGCTTCGGCTTGCTTCTCTGTCTATGACGATTCTTCCATTCTTTATCACTTTGTCCACAAGATTCACTCCAAATCGATATCCCAGAAATTTGTGGTTAGGGACATCCAAGATCGCGATATCCGCTTTCTTTCCAACCTCTAGGCTACCTATTTCTTTTGCGCGATTAATAGCGTGAGCCGCATTGATGGTTGTCGCGGTTATCGCCTCAGCAGGGGTCAGCTTCATCAGGTGGCACGCTAGGGAAATGACAATTTGCTGGTTTTCGACCCAACAGTTGGGATTAAAGTCCGTGCCCAAAGCCACTGGTGCACGATGGTTAATCATTATTCTGGCATCTGCATACCTGCCACTCATAAGACTGAAGGCAGCAGCTGGAAGTAAAGTTGCTATTACACCCTTGCTTGCCATAGCTTTGATGCCCTCATCAGAAGCGAAGAGCAGATGGTCAGCTGAAAGAGCCCCAATACTTGCTGCAAGTTCTGCGCCGCCTAAGGGACTCATTTCATCCGCGTGGAGCCTGAGTTTCAGGCCACAATTCTTGCCAGTCATCAAGATGCGCCTGGCTTGTTCAAGAGAAAAGACTCCCCGCTCGCAAAAAACATCACAGAATTCTGCTAGACCCTTCTCTGTTACCTTTGGGATCATCTCGTCCACGATCAGGTTAACATAATCTTCAGCGTTGTTCGAGAATTCTTGGGGAATTGCATGCGCACCAAGAAAGGTCGGCACTAGGTCGACACTGTGGAGTTGGTTCAACCGCTGTATAACTTCCAGCATTTTCACTTCTTCTCTAGTCGTCAAACCGTAGCCGCTCTTTGCTTCAACGGTTGTTGTGCCGTGCTCCAGCATGACATCCAATGTTTCAATGCCATAATCCACGAGCTTTTCAACGCTTGCTTTTCGTGTCTCACGTACCGTACGCAGTATGCCACCTCCTGCTTTTAGAATCTCCAGATAGGAGGCGCCCTCGATGTGCAGTTGGAATTCTTCTTCTCGCGAGCCTGCGAACACAAGGTGCGTGTGAGGGTCAACGAAGCCGGGCATCACAATTTTCCCATTCGCACTGGCCACGTTTTCAGCCTTGAAGCTTTTTGTCACATCTGGAGTTTTTCCAACCGCAATAATCCTGCCATCCTTAATGGCAAGGCCACCGTTTCGTATTATTCCGATTTCCTGTAGTTCCTTTCCAGTTCGAGGCTTCTGATTGTCCCCTGCAAGCGTTACAAGCTCATCAGCGTTCACGATGAGCAAATCTACTTTTTCACGCGCCCTTGCCTTGACGGCTTTATTCAAGTAAACCGCCTTTCTCGATGGCGTTGTTGATGGCAATCTCCAGAACACGGTTTTCAGGAAGATTGTCAACTCTCAAGTAATACCCAACGGTGTCGATGAGGGCTTTCAGTGGTGCCATGCCGCAAAACTCGGAGCTAATTATTTGCACGTTGTAGCGGGCGCACTCGACTTTCAAGACTTCAAAAACACGATAGAGCGGTGTCTTCTCAAAGTCGCTTATGCTCATTCCTATCTGCGCAACATTCTTATCGGGGATAAGAGCGGCCATGGCTTTCACGTTCGAAAACCCTCCCTTGCTTGCATGCAGAGCTCTTGCGATCCTTTTCGCCACTTTCAAATCGTTAGTGCCTATGTTAACGTTGAAACCTGCCATCACTTTGCGAGCACCCGCTATCGTTGCACCTGCAGTAGGGTGGGGCTTGACAGGTCCATAATCAGGTTTCCGTTCGGGCCTGACAATCATGTTATCAAGTTTTTCATAATCGCCTTGACGTATCCAATCAAGATCCCTTCGTTCTGGTCCAGATGACGCGACCCCATACAAATACACTGGCACTCCGCATTTTTCAGCGAGAGTCCCACCGAAGTCTTTTGCGAGGTCGATACATTCATCAATTGTGACATTTCTCGATGGAATGAAAGGAACGATGTCAACCGCTCCAATGCGTGGGTGCTGTCCCTTGTGTTTCCGCATGTCGATTAAGTCGATAGCTTTGTAGGCCATGTTTAAAGCTGCTTCGAGAACTGACTTCTTGTTGCCGATGAATGAGACGACAAGTCTGTTGTAGTAATCGTCATATGTGTAATCAAGTAAGAAGGTCTTTTTCGTTCTTTCAAGTTCATGAAGAATCGCTTTAACAACCTCTGAGTCAGAAGTGCTGAAGTTAGGCACACACTCAACTACCGCAACCATCTGGAACCCCACATTTCTAAGACAGACGCCAGCAGAAGATAAGTATATTTCGGCGAGACATAAGAAGAGTTTTTCAGAGTGCACAACGATGCTGAAACGTGTCGAAGAGTTCAGAAATTACGTTGAGATAACGGGTTTCAGAGACGTGAAAGTCGGGGATGTCAAGGACATGCTGAAGACGCTCCACAAAGGAAAGTCTTCAGAAATGGAAATGCAATTCTTTGATGCTACAACGATCGCTACGTGGAAGCATCTTTATTTTGCGGCATTGAACGCCATCAAAGCTTTCGAAGGGTCAGACAATATCTCGAATAGTCTGGCAATCGAAACTCTCCTCTTCGCCTCGGGTCAGCATCAAATCACGAGAGCCACGCGCCTCGTGGGCATTAGACCGACTTCATCGGACATTGCGGTGCTGATAATAGGGAAGAACCCGAAAATTGTTGGCTCAACATTGTCAAAGGTCACGCGGAAGATAGGAGGGAGTCGCAACGATGTAGTTCTTGGTCTTTCAGAGGCAAAGAAGAAAAAGCTCCAAGAAGTCTTTGGTATTACTCTGCAGGAACTTGAAGCGACGAGTCATGGGCAAGATTTAGAGGAAGCTTTGGTTGACCTTGTAATAGAAAGAGTGGCTTTAGTATCAGTTCAAAACTAGGATTAGAGCAGTTTCTCTTTCAACACGGAAAGAGTCTCATCCGGCTTTATTATCGACAGGCCTGTCAAACCGCCCACGACTTCAATGAGCAAAATCTTGTCTGGCTGATGCAAATTTACTTTGTTCTTTATGGCCGTCGCAGCCGCTTCGATTATGCTAAGTGTGTGTAAGCTTGTAAATCGCTTTTCGATTGTCACTCGAAAAGTCTCGTCTTTGCCTATTTTTGGCCCAATCTGGACCGCAGCCTCTTTGATCTGATCCAAGTCGGTGGCAACAACTCTTTCCACAGGAACTAGTCTGAGTACGTATCGAAATTCATATGGACGTTCTCTCAAAATCACTCGGAATTGTTTGATCACTTCAAGAGGTTCCAGATCGGTTTTTGCTGCGATCAAGCCCGAAATACCTGTCCTTTCGACTCTAGGCGCAGCTTCTCCGATTTTCTCGAGAAGGCTTTTCAGCTCAAAACGAGCCTTGTTTTCATTTCCTCGCCAAGTAGTCGCCAACAAGTTGAAGTCTTTCAAGGTAATCCGCATCCACACACGTTCTCTTTATCGATAATTCACCGTGCAAACAAAATGAGAGTAGACCATTGGGGTCAGTGTACGTAAATGGCCTTTTCATTGCACATGGCTCTTAGCCGTCGCCTCACATCATCCCAGGAGTAATGTTCGAACACAGGGATTTATTCGTTTTGACAAAATAAAACAGCAGGCTTAAATTTTGTGAACTAGATAACCATCCAACATTGGAGGGACAGTTCGATGAGGGGCCAAAAACCAACAATAGTTGTCCACGGCGGCGCGGGGACCTGGCAGCCCGAGCGTAGCCAAGGAGGCGTGCAAGGTGTAATGGAAGCAGCGGAGACAGGATTAGATATTTTGAAGAGTGGTGGTGCCGCTATTGATAGTGTCGTGGAAGCTGTTGTAGTAATGGAGAATAAAGGCGTTTTTAACGCTGGCTATGGGTCGAGTCTGAACATCGAGAAAGCCATTGAGATGGAAGCGTCAGTCATGGATGGGCGAACGCTCCAAGCCGGTGCAGCGGGGTTGCTACATGATGTCAAGAACCCAGTGCGGTTGGCGAGAATTGTGATGGATAAGACGGACCATATTCTCGTAGTAGGCGACGGAGCAGAAAAACTCGCGAAACTCTACAATCTGGAGAGAAGAAACCCTGTCACGGAGCTTAGGCTCAGGTACTATGAAGACCAGAAGAAACAATTACTGGAGGGAAAGTTCGAGCTTCCAAGACTCACTGACTTGGCGAAACAACACCCTGAACTGTTCAACCTTGAAACTGTAGGTGCGGTCGCCGTTGACAGGAACGGAAATGTTGCGGCTGCGACTTCTACTGGAGGTTTCCCTTTGAAGCTTCCTGGGAGAATCGGAGACTCACCGTTGATCGGATGTGGGACCTATGCAGACAATCAAGCGGGTGCGTGTTCAGCCACCGGTGTTGGAGAAGTGGCAATAAGGCTTGTTCTTGCAAAAGCGGTGTGTGATCACATCGAAAACGGCAAGCCGCCCGAGGAAGCAGTTGAAACCGCGATAAATGTGGTCAACAAGCGAATTCGATCTTACAGTTCAATGGGACTTATCGCTATCGACACTCAAGGGAGGTTCGGCGCTGCCCACAATTCACCCAACATGTGTTGGGCCTATGTCACCACTGGGATGAAGGAACCTGTTGCTTCCTTAACCGCAAAATTCGTGAAATAACCCTCACAAAAAGCATTGATGACCTAGCATTCAGATTCCATTCTCGACAACTGACGAATAACAATCCTTAAAGATTTCAAAGGTGTTCTCACTACGCACTGAAAACATTCGGAGGTGGAACGAATGATAGACGAGGACGAAGATGTCGAGGATGAGGAATGGGACGAAGAGGAAGACTTCGAAGAGGAAGAATGGTAGAAAAGCTTGAAACACACTGAACACTCTTGTGTTCTTTCTTTACTTGAAATATTTCGACGCTCTTTTTCTTTGGTGTACCCGTTTATTCTGCAAGGAACAATGAGAGTTACAATGTTCCCATAACTTTGCTTCTGTTTACACATCAAAAATGTCAGGCAGCACAACGGCCGAGCCTTGGATATTTGGCCTATTGACACCCAGTATTTGCAGAGCCATGAAGCAAGGCTTATGTTTATAGCCTACTAGTTGTGTGCATTAAATTATCGTGTCCTTCATGACAAGAGTTGCCGTGCTCGATGTCGATAAATGTAAGGCAAAACGTTGCGGTAACCTATGCTATCGTTTTTGCCCCATAGTACGGAGCAAGATCGAAGCCATACGCATCGAAAGTGGCAGGGCTATAATCGTGGAGTCTCTGTGTACAGGCTGCGGGATTTGCGTCAAGAAATGCCCTTTTAGAGCTATCTCTATAATCAATCTGCCGGATGAGCTCGAGAAAGAGTGCAGCCATCGTTTCGGAGAAAACACATTCAAGCTTTTTCGATTTCCGACACCCTCTCCTGGTGTTGTTCTGGGCTTGCTCGGGCAAAACGGAATAGGAAAATCAACTGCGCTCAGAATGCTTTCTGGTGAAATCAAACTAAACCTCGGTAACTACCAGTGCCCGCCTGAATGGACTGAAATAATCCAGCATTTCAGAGGTTCAACACTTCAAGATTATTTCCAAAGAATGGGAGAAGGAAAACTCAAGATTTCCCATAAGCCGCAATATGTGGACAAGATGCCAAAGGTCATTTCTGGAAAAGTTGGTGAACTGCTCAACAGAGTCGATGAAAGAAGCAAGTTGGAAGCGGTCACGGAGCAGCTTGAACTTGAACCGTTCTGGGATAGACATTTGGATGTTCTGAGTGGAGGTGAGCTGCAACGTGTGGCAGTCGCTGCAGCAATATGTCGAGAGGCCGATGTATACCTTTTCGATGAACCCTCTAGCTATCTAGACGTGAAGCAAAGGCTGGAAGTGGCAAAGGTCATTAGAAACCTGAAGAACGACCAAAAAACAGTGATCGTGGCAGAACATGATCTTGCCATAATCGACTACTTGTCTGATCAGATCTGCATCTTCTATGGAGAACCAGGAGTTTATGGGATCGTCTCCAATGTTCATGGTGTTAGAACTGGCATCAACATCTATCTCCAAGGTTACATTCCAGACGAGAACGTACGTTTCAGAAAAGAACCCATAATATTCCATGAAAAACCTCCAACTGTTAGCGCAGGAGCAGGTGAAATACTTCTGAAGTGGGAACAAATCGCGAAGACTTTCAAAGGTTTCAAACTCACAGCTCATTCCGGCGAGATACGAAGAGGGAAGATCATCGGTATTCTAGGGGCTAATGGCATTGGAAAGACAACTTTTGTGAAAATACTGGCCGGCGTCGAAGAAGCCGACAATGGAAAGAAGTTTGAGGATTTGAAGGTCAGTTACAAACCGCAGTATATTTCAGCGGAATATGAGGGCACCGTTGAGCAACTTCTTATGAGTGTTGCGAAGGAGAATTTTTCTTCAGGATGGTATCGAACCGAAATTCTCCAACCTTTGAAGATCAACCTATTTCTGGATAGAAACGTGAACGAACTCAGCGGCGGAGAGCTGCAGAAAGTTGCTATAGCAGCGTGTCTCTCACGTAATGCCGAGCTCTACTTACTGGATGAACCGAGCGCATACTTGGATGTCGAAGAGAGACTGAACATTGCAAGAGCAATTCGAAAGGTGGTCGAAAATCACAACGTGACAGCCTTCGTGGTGGAGCATGACGTTGTCACGCAAGACTTCATTTCTGACCAGTTGATGATTTTCGCGGGCATACCAGGGAAAGAAGGCATAGCGGATCCGCCGACGAGTCTGCGGAAAGGTATGAATCTCTTTTTAAGACAGATGCAAACGACATTTAGAAGAGACCCGGCTACTAAGAGGCCCAGAGTAAACAAAGAGGGGTCGAAACTTGACAGGCTGCAGAAAGAAGTCGGAGAATACTATTATGTGCGCACACTACGGAAATGACTGAGAGGGGAACTATGGATAAGGGAGGAATTTCTTACAGCACTCGTATGGTCAACGACTTCGATTGGCTGTGAATGTTATGACGAGCGAAAAAGAAGTGGTTTTTGACATAGTTAACTTAAAAAATGGGCAGAGCATATCGTAGAGATAATCTGTTTTGAAGAGGGTTGGGGAGAAGTAAGTGGCTCAGACAACATTTGAAGAAATCAGTGCTGCGGACTTTTTCTACAGGAACCGTGACATTGCTGGCTTCACCAACCCTTCGAGAGCCATCTTTGTAGCTATCAGGGAACTCGTGGAGAACTCGCTGGATGCCGCGGAAAGCCACAGAATCCCTCCGGACATTTATGTTCGCCTTTCTTATGAGGGAGAAGCGAGCCAGGACACTCAGATCTACAAGTTGCGAGTCGAAGACAATGGTATAGGTGTCCC
This sequence comes from uncultured Candidatus Bathyarchaeia archaeon, assembly GCA_964413045.1. GTDB lineage: Archaea > Thermoproteota > Bathyarchaeia > Bathyarchaeales > Bathycorpusculaceae > JBGQMW01. The sequence goes on along the minus strand of CAYPRE010000001.1, from coordinate 1,173 downwards.
GCCTAAACATATCCCGTCTGCGTTTGGGCAGATTCTCTTTGGTTCAAAGTACAACCTGAAGCAACAGAGGGGAACATTCGGTCTGGGGGGAAAAATGGCAATACTCTACGGTCAGATCACGACCCACCAGCCGGCAATGATAATCTCAAGCACGGGTACAGTGAAGACCTATTTTTACAAACTCATGATTGACATTCAGAAAAACAGGCCCCTCGTAGTCGATAGGAAAGTGCTGATTAACAAGGAGCAATGGCGGGGAACCATAGTCGAATTCACGCTTGAAGGCGACTATTTCAGGGCAATGCCGAAAATTCTCGATTATTTTAAGCAGACGGCTATGGTTAACCCGTATGCTAACCTTACGTTCGTCGATCCAAAAGGAAGACTGTACAAATTCACCCGGATCACCAAGGATATGCCCGTACCTCCGAAAGAAACGAAACCTCATCCTTATGGTGTAGACGTGGAGTTACTTCAACGCTTGATACAGATAACCCCGCATCACAGCATGCTTGACTTTCTGAAGAATCACTTCCACAGGGTTGGAGGAATAACTGCTCAGAAGTTTCTTGAGTTCAGCAACATAAGCCCGTCCAAGAACCCGAAGAGACTCTCTCATGAAGAAATAGTCAGATTAATGCATATGCTGAAGAGATTTAGAGAATTTCTGCCGCCAGATGCAAGCTGTCTTTCCCCTCTTGGGGAAGACCTGCTTAAGGCGGGGATTCTGAAGGAATTGAAACCAGAATTTGTGGTGGTTCACCAGCGAAAACCAGCGACTTACGCAGGTCATCCCTTCATAGTTGAAACAGGAATCGCTTACGGGGGAGAGATCCCCAAAAAAGGGGTTTTCTTGGTGTACCGCTTCGCGAACAGGATTCCGCTATTGTATGATGAGGCTAACGATGTCTCTCTGAGAGTGATTGGTGCGATGAATTGGCGCAGGTACAGGGTGCTTCCTGACATGCCGCTTGTCATAGTTGTTCATATTTGTAGCACTAAAGTACCGTATAAGACTGTTGGAAAGGAGTTTATTGCTGATAGACCTGAGGTCAGGAGAGAAATAGCTAATGGACTGCGGGAAGTCGCGCGCCAGATTCAGCATTTCATGTCTAGGAGAGAACACGTTGATAGAGCACGGAAGCGCCTTGGTGTTTTCAGCAAATATCTTCC